>JBFYYO010000047.1:0-19825 GCA_041310025.1 Syntrophobacterales bacterium | reverse complement strand
CTGGTCCAGGCTCCTGAAAGCCATTGTCCCCGAGAGCGCCCGGCGTTTCAATGGAGAGAGGCTGAGAGCGAGGGAAATCCCTGCAGCCCAGGTCCTGCCGCTCCTGGAAACGCTGCCCATGTTCGGGCACAGGCGCCTGGTGATGGTACAGCACATCGAAAACTGGGCCAAAGACCAGCAGAAGCTGCTCCTTGCCTACCTTCAGAAAGCGATTCCCACAGCCTGCCTGGCCCTCACCCTCGATCACGCCAAAGGCATGGAAAAGCTGGAAGCGGCTGTGGAGGCGGTGGGGATCGTGGTGAAATTCGCATCCCTCACCGAGTGGGATGCGCCCCGATGGCTGCAGAATCGAGCCAGAGGTCAGGGAAAGCAGCTCACCCCCAAAGCGGCCGCATTCTTGACGGAATGGGTGGGTCTGGACGAACAGGCACTGGGGCAGGAACTGGAGAAGGTGATCCTCTTCACCGGTGAATCCGCAACCATCGACCTGGCGGAAGTCCAGGAGGTTGCGAGCTTTCAGCGGCACTTCTCATCCTTCGAGATGATGCGCCTGGTTGGTCAGAAGAATACATCCAGGGCTCTGACCGCTCTGAGCCAACTGCTTCTTGCCGGTGAAGCACCCCTCGCGATTCTCGGGCTGCTGGCGCGCCAGGTGCGCCTGATCTGGCAGGTGAAAGACGGGATGGAGCGGGGGATGGGAACTTCCGAGCTGGGGCGTTGCCTGAACCTCTATCCGAAAATTTTGAACCAGTATGTCGATCAGGCGAGAGCTTTCTCGCAGGTCAGGCTCGAGGAATTCCACGAAGCCATCCGCACGAGCGATGTATTGCTCAAAAGCAGCGGCGTCTCCCCGGAAATGATCCTGGAATCCCTCATCGTCTCCATGTGCCTTCCCCAAACGAATGAGCCCCCGGACACCGGGTCCAGGGGCTCATGAGGATGACTGCTTCGAAAAGTTACGAGTTTCGGGTTTCGAGTTTCTAGTTAAAAACCAGCCCGGCTGTGCGCCTTTTCATTGTTGAGGGCGTCCTGAAGGGCGGCATCATAGGGTCCTGCAGCACTGTGGTCAGGGGGCGAGTCGAGGCCGCCCTTCGAAGGGGTGAGCCGATCGTCTCTTCCAGTGTTCTGACTGGAATCGGGGCTGTCTCTACTGGGCGGCCAAGGCGTTCACACGCCGTGTCAGGCGGGAGATTTTTCGGGATGCCGTATTCCTGTGGATCACCCCTTTGCTGGCGGTCTTGGCGATGACCGATATGGCTTCCTTGAGCTGCTCCAGCATGGAATCCCTGGTGCCGGCGGTTATGGCTTCCTCGAGCCCTCTTATGGCCGTTTTCATCCGCGTTTTTCGCGCCCGGTTCCTCAGGCGTCTGTCTTCGCTCTGTTTGGCCCGCTTCAGTGCAGACTTGTGATTCGCCAACTCGTGACCTCCCGTTTACCTTCATTCCATCTTGTCGCCGGGACAAAAAAATCCCGCCATCCGTAACAGGTTGAAAGCGGGTTTATATTTTGGATGACCGGCTTTGTCAAGCGCCAATTCTGATGTTTTCGGACGCCTGCGGGCCGTTTTGCCGTCTGGCCCGTCAGAGTTGAATCTCCAAAATCTCGAAAGTGCGCTTCCCCTTTGGCGTCTGGACCAGGATTTCAGTTCCTTCTTGCTTGCCGATGAGGGCTTTTCCCAGAGGAGAGGTCACCGAAATGGTCCCGGCCTGGACATCCGCCTCGTAGGGACCCACGAGGCGGTACGTGGCCACATCGCCCGTCTCCAGATCTTCCATGACGACCGTGCGGCCGAATATGGCCCGGCCGTCATCGTTGTCCGAGGGCTCAATGATTTCAGATTCACTGATTTTCTGGGACAGGTCCTTGATTCGGCCTTCAATGAGCCCTTGCTTATCCTTAGCCGCATCGTACTCTGCGTTTTCGGAAAGATCCCCGTGCCCTCGTGCCTCTTCTATGGCTTTGATGATGGCAGGTCGTTCTTCCTTTTGAAGCCTTTGGAGCTCAGCCAGTAAGCGGTCATAACCTTCGCGCGTGATGGGCGTTCTCTGCATTCACTTCTCCTCCAGAGTGTCATTGGCTCTCCATTTAACGGGAATCCCCATCGGTGTCAAGCCGGGTCTGAACGAAAACCAATGGGTTTGAACTTGTGAGGAGCCTTCTCCGCTGCTATACCCCTCATGGTTGGATGGCCGCGCATTGGGATCAGCCTGCTGACGAAGAAGACTTTCGGAGATAGTCCTCCATGACTTTCTCAACGACCCTGTCCCCATGAATACTATATTCGCATGGATCGTTTTCATCGCTTTCGCCTCAGCCGCATGGCGGCAGTTGTTCGCAGCGCCGGATGTCGGCAGCGGAGGCGCCATGGAGCAGCTCTCCAAGGCCATGATCGATTCCGCCGGAAGCGCCGTGGAGCTGGCCATCGGCCTCATCGGCGTCATGACCCTCTTCCTCGGCCTCATGAAAGTGGCCGAGGCCGGAGGACTCCTCAGGATCATCGCAGGGCTCATCCGTCCCCTCATGATTCGGCTCTTCCCCGATGTGCCTCCGGACCATCCCGCCATGGGGGCCATGATTCTGAACCTTTCGGCCAACGTGATGGGCCTCGGCAACGCGGCAACCCCTTTCGGCATTCGAGCCATGCAGGAACTGAACCGGCTGAATCCACACGAGGGAACGGCTACCAATGCCATGGTTCTTTTTCTGGCCATCAACACATCCAGCGTGACCCTGCTTCCCACAGGCGTCATCGCACTGCGCGCTGCAGCGGGATCGGCGGATCCGGCAGGAATTCTCCCGACGACGCTTTTCGCCACCTTTTGCTCCACGTTGGTCGCCGTATTCACGGCCAAGACCCTGCAGCGCTTCTTCAAGCCACCCCCGGGGACACCTGCCGTAGCACGGAAATCGTTGATACTTCCAGAAACCAAGGATCCATCGTCGGAGGAGACCTTCGAGCCCGAAACGTCCTACCCGTCATGGGTCAGCTGCATCGTGCTCGGGCTCATCATTCTCCTCATTCCCCTGACCATCCTCTTTGGGAAGACCCTTTCACCGTGGGTCATGCCATGCTTGATGGTGGGCTTCCTGGTCTTCGGTCTCGTTCGAAAGGTGCCGGTCTATGAGACATTCGTGGAAGGAGCGAAAGAGGGCTTTCAGGTGGCCGTCCGGATCATCCCTTATCTGGTGGCCATCCTGAGCGCCATCGGCATGTTTCGCGCGAGCGGAGCCATGGACGTTCTCGTGCACACGCTGGGGCGGTGGACCCAGGTCATCGGACTGCCGCCCGAGGCCCTTTCCATGGCTCTCCTCAGGAATCTCTCGGGGTCCGGCGCTTACGCCCTGCTGGCATCCATCATTCGGGATCCGAACATAGGCCCGGACAGCTACACGGGCTACCTGGTGTCCACACTCCAGGGCTCCACGGAAACCACCTTTTACGTCCTTGCCGTGTATTTTGGAGCTGTTCAGATCAAGCGTATTCGGCACGCCCTGGCGGCCGGCCTGACAGCCGATTTGTTCGCGGTCCTGGCCTCGGTTCTCATCTGCAGTCTGCTGTATCGATGATCAGGATGTGCTTGACTTTCAGCACTCTACAGAACTTCGTACTACAACGATGCCCACGCCCAGCGCTCCGATTGACCCGTCATTCACGGCTTCGCCGCCCCGGTCGGCCGGGGGCGGACAACTGCCGTTTCCCCGAGAAGGCGGTTTTCCGTGGTTCGCCTGCCGGGTTTCATGCTAGATTGAATCCTCCGAAGAGCTGGGAAGAAATAGAATCCATTCAGGGCAGAAGGGGATCGGTATGCCGTTCAAAAGAAAGGATCTCCTGGGTCTTCGTGACCTGGCGGCGGATGAAATCGAGCACATCCTCGAGACCGCCTTTTCTCTCAAGGAAATCAACACACGCTCCATCAAGAAAGTCCCCACCCTGCGCGGCAAGACCATCGTGCACCTCTTCTATGAACCGAGCACACGCACGCGAACCTCTTTCGACATTGCCGCCAAACGCCTGAGCGCCGACACTTACAGCATCACGGGATCGACCAGCTCCATGGTGAAGGGGGAAACGTTCCTCGACACGTTGAAGAATCTCGAGGCCATGCACCCCGATATCTTCATCATCCGCCATTCGGCTTCGGGAGCCCCCCACCGACTGGCCACTCGCACCCCGGTCTCGATCGTCAATGCCGGAGACGGGATGCACGAGCACCCCTCCCAGGCTCTGCTGGACATGATGACAATCATTGAGAAAAAGGGGCGTTTGGATGGATTGACGGTTCTGATTGTCGGAGACATCGCCCACAGCAGGGTGGCCCGCTCCAACCTGCTCGGGCTGAAAAAAATGGGGGCCCACGTGGTGGCCTGTGCGCCGCCGACCCTGATGCCCGTCGATCTGGACCTCATGGGTGCTGAAGTGTGCTCCAAAGTTGACGACGCCATCCCCCACGCGGATGTGATCATGGTTCTTCGGCTGCAAAAGGAACGGCAGCAGCAGATGCTGCTGCCGTCGATGCGTGAATATTCCGTCTGTTACGGGATCAACCGCAGTCGGCTGGAAAGGGCCCGCCGTGATGCGATCATCATGCACCCCGGCCCCATCAACCGCGGCGTGGAAATCAGCCCGGACGTGGCGGACGGTCCCCAATCCGTCATCCTCGACCAGGTCAGCAACGGCGTTGCAGTCCGCATGGCCGTGCTCTACCTTCTGGGTCAAAGAGACGCATCGCGAGCACTCGCTCAACGGGAGGAATCCGCATGAAGTTTCGAGAACCGGTGAATGTCCTGCTTCGCAACGCGCGTGTCCTGGATCCCTCCCTCGAGAGGGATTTTTTTTCGGACCTTCTGATTCTGGAAGGAAGGATACGCGAGATAGGCCCCGAGCTCAACCTGGGCGCAGACCTTCTCTCTCAGGTGCAAAGCTTGGATTTGCAGGGAAAATGGGTCCTTCCGGGTCTTTTCGACATGCACGTGCATCTTCGGGAGCCCGGAGATGAGTACAAAGAGACCATTGAATCCGGCACGCGAGCGGCAGCAGCCGGAGGTTTTGCAGCGGTGGCCTGCATGCCCAACACAAAACCTGTCAACGATTCCGCCGCTGTGACGACTTATATACTGCAACGCGCAAGAGAGCAGGGTTCGTGCTTCGTTTTTCCGGTGGGCGCCATCAGCCGCGGGCTGCTGGGACAGGACCTGGCGGAGCTCGGCGAGCTTCGGGAGGCGGGGGCCGTTGCGGTGACCGATGACGGTCGCCCCGTCATGAACAGCCTCCTGATGCGCAGAGCCCTCGAGTACGCCAGCGCTTTTGACCTGCCGGTGATCAGCCATGCAGAAGACCTGCACCTGGCCCACGACGGCGTCATGAACGAGGGGCCTGTATCGACCATGCTGGGGCTTCGCGGCATTCCCAGGGCGGCTGAAGAGATCATGGTGGCACGCGACTTGCTTCTTGCGGAGATGACACACGGCCAAATCCATATCGCTCATGTCAGCACCGCGGGGTCAGTCCGCCTGATCCGGGAAGCCAAAGCCCGCGGAATCCACGTCACGGCAGAGACGGCACCACACTATTTCACACTGACGGATGAAGCACTGATGACGTTTGACACGGTATTCAAGGTCAACCCTCCTTTAAGACGCCCGGAAGACGTTGGCGCCATCAAGGAGGGGCTGGCCGATGGAACCATCGACGCCATCGCGACGGACCATGCACCCCACAGCGTTCTCGAAAAGGACACGGAGCTCGATCTCGCCGCCAACGGCATGATCGGGCTTGAATCGGCCGTTCCTCTCGTGCTTGGCCTGGTGCGTGAAGGGGTGCTCACCCCGCTCCAGGCTGCTGCCAAGATGTCTCTGAATCCGGCCCGGATCCTGGGGCTTCCCTTCGGGACCCTCAATCCTGGAACCGTCGCCCATCTGACGGTGATCGACCCCGAGTTGAGGTACATCCTGGACTGCAACGCTTTCCAATCCAAGAGCCGCAACTGCCCATTCCATGGACGCCAGGTCCAGGGTCAGGTCCTCCTGACCATCGTGGACGGTTGCATGGCTTTTACCAGAATGAGCCCATGAGCCACTGCAAATCCAGTCAAGCGAAGATCCTCGTCGTCGATGACGAACCGAGCATGCGTGAATTTCTTGACATCATGCTCCAAGGCGATGGCTATGACGTTCGATGTGCCGAAAACGGCACGGAGGCGATCGATTTCTTCGAACGCGAGACCTACGACCTGGTCATCACGGACATCCGGATGAAACCGGTGGACGGCCTGGCGGTCCTCAAGCACTGCAAGACAAAATCCCCCGGGACCATCGTGATCATCATATCGGCCTACGCCAACGCCGAAACGGCCGTCTCGGCCATGAAGGAAGGCGCCTACGATTACCTGCCCAAGCCTTTCAACGTGGACGAGATGAGAACGGTCATCCGCGATGCGCTGGAGAGCCGGGAGGACGTGGGCGTAGCCACCATGGAGCAGGACGGCCCGCTCTACTTCGGGTGCATCATCGGCGAGAGCCCGGCCATGCAAAAAGTGTATGAGCTGATCAGCCGGGTTGCCACAACCAGCAGCAACGTGTTGATCACCGGAGAGAGCGGAACCGGCAAGGAGCTCGTAGCCAAGGCGATCCACCGTCAGAGTCCCAGGAGCAGCAAACCCTTCGTGGCGGTCAACTGTGGGGGAGTACCCGAGACGCTCATTGAAAGCGAGCTTTTCGGCTTCAAGAAGGGAGCCTTCACCGGGGCCACCGCAAACAAGAAAGGGCTCGTCGAGGCGGCTCAGGGCGGCAGCCTGTTCCTGGATGAAATCGGGGAGCTGTCTCTCTCATTGCAGGTCAAGCTGCTGAGGCTCCTCCAGGAAAAGACCATCAAGATGATCGGGGGCAACGAGGAAATCCCGGTGGATGTGCGCATCATCACGGCCACCAACCGCGATTTGGAGCAGATGGTCATCGACAACACCTTCCGCGAGGATCTCTACTACCGCCTGAACGTGCTCGCCATTCGACTGCCGCCACTGCGCGAACGCCGAGGAGATATCTCTATCCTCGCCGAACACTTCCTGGCCAAGTTTCGCAGGGAATTCGGCAAGGATATCCGAAAGATATCCTCGTACGCCATGGATCTGCTGAACAACTACGACTTCCCGGGAAACGTGCGTGAGCTGGAAAACATCGTCGAGCGGGGTGTCGCCCTGGAGTCTTCAAGCATCGTCCTGCCGGAAAGCCTGACTCTGGCGGCCTACAAGAGAAAAGCACAGAACGGAAACCACTCGGAAGCCCTCCCCTCCCTCCCCATGGAGACAACCAATCTCGACCAGTTCCTGGCCGACCTCGAAATCAAGATGCTTCAAAACGCCCTGCAGATGGCACACGGGGTGAAGCTGAAGGCGGCGGAGCTCCTGGGAATCACCTTCCGCTCATTCCGCTACAGGCTCCTCAAGTATGGCCTGGCCTCGGAAGATGATTAGGCGCCGTCGGCGGTTTCGAGTTTCTGGTTTCGAGTTTCGAGTTTCGGGCTCCCTGCTGCTCTGGCTTGACTGCTGATCATTATGCCCAGACCTCCGACTCCCCGCTCCCGACCTCCGACCTCTCACCTCCGACCTCCGACCTCCGACCTCCTCAGCCCTCAAATTCATCCCATCGCCGGGCAAGCTCCACCAGGGTCCGCACACCAAAGCCGGTTCCTCCCTGAGTGCATACGGAGAGGTCCTTGGATGTCCAGGCCGTTCCCGCAATATCCAGGTGCAGCCACGGAATGTCGTCCGGAACGAACTGCTTGAGGAAGATGCCCCCGATGATGGTGCCCGCTGCGCGCTCTCCCACGTTCTTGAAATCGGCCACTTCGCTCTTGATGCCTTCAAAGTAGAAATCGTATAGCGGCAGTGGCCAGAAACGCTCTCCCACCCCGCTTCCGATCTCCTGAACCCTCTGGATCAGCCGCTCATGATTGCCCATGATCGCCGCCACCTGATTGCCGAGGGCGATGATCGCCGCTCCGGTGAGAGTGGCCAGATCGACCAGCAGCGCCGGTTTGTACTGCTGTGCATGGGTGAGCGCATCGCACAGGATCATACGCCCTTCCGCATCGGTACTGATGATCTCGATGGTGAGCCCCGAAAGGGACTGGATGACATCTCCAGGCTTGTAGGCCTGCCCGTCAGGCATGTTTTCCGTACACGGCATGATGCCCACCACGCGCCGCCTCAGCTGAAGGCCGCCCATTGCCTCGAATGCCCCCAGAACAGCCGCGGCACCTGCCATGTCCTGCTTCATGGCATCCAGCTTTTCGCTCGGCTTGAGGGAGATTCCACCCGTATCGAAGGTGATTCCCTTTCCGACGAAGACGAGGGGCTGATCCCCCTCGGTGCCGGGGGGACAATGCTCCAGGGTGATCAGGCAGGCCGGCTCCCGGCTGCCCTGGGCCACCGCCGTGAAAGCCCCCATGCCCATCGCGCGCGCTTCCTCAAAGCCGAGCAAGTTGAAACGGAAACCGTACCTCGTGGCAATCTCCTGCGCAGTCTGGGCCAGGAAGCTCGGCGTCACAATGTTCGCGGGGGCCGAAACCAGGTCCCTGGCCAGGCGGATTCCCGAATTGACCGCCGTGGCATAAAACGGCAGCGAGTCCAGGTCTGCCGGGTCGTCTCCCTCATCCCCGACGAGAAGGACTTCCGGGAAATCGTTGGAATCCACGTCCCGTGTTTTGTACCCTGCGTATCGATGGAGGCCCAGCAGCCCTCCCACGAGTGCTTCCCGTACGAGCTCACCGGCTTCAGCGGGAAGTCCGTCGAGCGCCGCGAGAGGGAGGATCACCCGGGCGAGCTGCATATCCCGGCATTTGCGCAACGCCACGGCTGTGGCCGTCCGGAGCTTGTCGAGATCGAACTTGTCGACGGGCCCGAGGCCCGCACAGACCACGCGAGGCGCCCGTGAGTCCTCCGGGTTGTAGAAAACCCCCACCTGCTGGGGCTTGCCTTTGAAATCGAGCCAGGCAGCCGAGTCCCGGAGGCCTTCCGCCCGGCCCTCGATCCAGCGCCCGAGGCCGGGCAGTCGATCCGAAGCCTTCTCGAAGGCGAAAAAGAGCACTGCATCACCCGCCCATTCTTCCACGGGTCCTCGAAGCCAGTTGACCTGCATGGAAACCTCCCTCCCTCATTCCAGATCTTCACACCCAACCGCGCAGCTTGCAGGCCTCCGCAACGCGAGCCACGGCCACGAGGTAGGCCGCCTGCCTCAAGCCGATGCCATTGCGCCGGCTCATATCATGAACCGACGCGAAAGCACGCGTCATCTTCTTGTCCAGGCGCCAATGGACTTCCTGAAGCTCCCAGTAAAGATTATAGGCGTTCTGCACCTGTTCGAAATAAGACACGGTGACCCCCCCGGCGTTGGCCAGAAAATCCGGAAGCACAACGATCTGCCTTCCCGCCAGGATTTCATCCGCTTCAGGGGTTGTGGGGCCATTGGCCAGCTCGCAGCAAATTCTGCATCGTATCCGCCCGGCATTCTCCCGGGTGATGACGTTCTCGAGCGCGGCCGGAAAAAGAACCGTCACGTCCAGCTCGAGGAGCTCCTCGCTGGATAGGAAATCCGCACCCGGGAAGCCTTTGAGCATGCCGGTCTTTCGCTTGAATTCGATGAGCGCCCTGGGATCGATGCCGCCCGTATTGACGACGCCCCCCCTGGAGTCGGACGCCGCGACGAGCCGAAGTCCCAGGGCTTCTTCGCCCAGGAGGGCCGCATGCTGCCCGGCGTTCCCGAATCCCATCACGGCCATGGTGCCTCCCGTAAGGTCAATCCCATAGGCCGCCGCAGCCTCCCGGGTGACATAGATGCCGCCCCTGGCCGTCGCATCTCCGCGTCCCTGGGATCCCCCCAGCGCCAAGGGCTTCCCGGTGATCACCCCCGGGTGGCTTTCCCCGACGATGGTCTCGTACTCATCCATCATCCAGGCCATGATCTGGGGGGTCGTGTAGACATCCGGCGCCGGAACATCGCGGGTGCCTCCCACCGAACGGGCCAGGGCGCGGATATAGGCGCGAGCCAACCGCTCCTTTTCCGTCTCCGAGAGCTCTTTGGGATTGCAGACCACGCCGCCCTTGGCTCCGCCCAGGGGAATGTCCACCACGGCGGTCTTCCAGGTCATCCAGGCGGCCAGAGCGCGTACCGTATCGACCGTCTCCTGAGGGTGCCATCGAATGCCCCCCTTGGCGGGTCCTCTGGCGGAGTTGTACTGAACACGAAATCCATGAAAAATCCGGGTTGAGCCATCATCCATGCGCACCGGAAGCGTGACCTTGATCTCGTGCATGGGCCATCGAAGCAGCTCTTGCGTGGCGGGATCCAGTCCCAGAGCCTTCGCGGCCTCGTCCAGCTGCTGCTGCGCGATCCTGAATGGGTTGAAGCTCTCTTCCATTGGGGAATCCCTTCATCAATGTTCGGGCAGGTTCCGGTTTGCTGGAATACGGCCGAAGGGAACTGCGTTCCGAACGGCCCTCAGTATGGCATCGGCCGTGGCCTGTGCGGCCAGGGCTCCGATGATGGTGACCTCCACCGACTTCATGGACCCGCAGCTCAAGGCGAAGATGGCATCTCCGTCGTAGAGGGTATGTGCGGGGTTGACGGTGCGAGCCAGGCCGTCGTGGGCCATTTGAGCCACCTTGGTGAGCTCGCGCTTGGTCAGCCTGACGTTGGTCGCCACCACCCCGATGATGGTGTGCCTTCCATCGGGAAACCCGCGCAGCCGAGTCAGGCGCCTCAATTCCAGATCGGCGTCCACCAGTTTCAGACTTTCCGGGCCATCCCGGCATCCGGCGATGGTCCGACGAATTCCTGGGTCGATGATATTGCCGAACGCGTTCACCACCATCAGCGCACCCACCTTGAGGCCCGAGGCTCCCTCGATGCAGGACGATCCCAGCCCGCCCTTCATGGCCGTCTGAATGCCATGGATCTTTCCAACGGTCGCCCCGAGCCCCGCCCCAACGCACCCCTCCTCGACCGGAGCTGTGGTGGCGGCTTCACAGGCCCAATAGCCCAGTTCCGCATCGGGAAAGCGCTCCGAGCGATTCAGCCCCAGGTCAAAGATCATGGCACCGGCCACAATGGGAACCCGCCCATGCCCGGTCTCGAACCCGATGCTCCGCTCCCGCAGGTACCGCTTGACCCCGTCGGCCACGCTCATGCCGTAGGTGCTCCCTCCCGCAAAGAAGAGCCCATGAACTTCGTGGACCAGGTTGAGGGGGTTGAGCGTGTCCGTTCCACAGGTGGCCGGGGCACCTCCGCGCACGTCCACACCGGCGGTTGCCCCCCCTGTGGGGAGAATCACCGTACACCCGCTCGGCACACCGGAGAGCGCGGCATGCCCCACACGAATCCCTTCGATGGCCGTCAAGGTATCGTTTTCCATGGATTCCTTCAGAAGTGTTGGAGAAGATAACGATAGATTTCACGCCCGATGGCCACACCGTTCTCGATGATTTCCGGGCCGAAATGCTTGCCCGTCGTACTCCTGAAAGTGTCCAGGACCCGGACGATGCCGGCCATGCCCCATGGGAATTTCTCAATCAACTCACGTGGCGTCAAGCCCTGATGGTTCATCATGTGCCAGAGGGTGTGGGTGAAGGTGTCCCGACCCCAGCGAAACTTGTCGCCGTCGTAGAGCGAATCGCTCAAGAGCTGAAAGGCTGGCCTTCGCGAGGTCCTGGGAATGGTGAAGGCTTCGTGGTTTTTGATGGCTCGGGCGACGCAATGGATGTCCTCGTCCTGGAGAGAAAAACCTCGCAGAACCTTTTCGGCCTCGATGGCCCCGGCTTCCGCGTGATTCTCCTCTCCCCGACAGATGTCGTGAAGCAGACCTGCCATGAGGCCCAGGACCATCAGCCGTTCGATGCGCGATCGTTCGGCATGAGCGACCTCCATTTCCACACAGATGATGGTCGCGGCATCGAGGCCGACCCTGGAGCTGTGGAAGAGACCGTGTCCCAGATTCTCCTGCAGCAACGGAGCGACATGATCTCGAAGGGCGATCACCTCAGCGTTCGTGAAATACAGACGACGAGCCACTGCCATGGGGGCCCTGCACCGGCGATAGAATTCCGGGACGCGATGCCGTGCGGCAATGCGCTCGGCTTCACGCTGGAGTCTGCACGTCACTTCATTCATTTTATCAGGCCCGCTTCTTCATGGCTCATTGGACGCCCTATCCGCCGGAAGCACAAACCGAAGGTCGGCGGTCTCACATCAATGAAGCCTGAATCGCTCCGAGATGGCCCTCCTGAACCGTGGGGCATAAATCAAGTCGAAGGCATCCTCCTTGCCAGGGAACAAGAGGAGAGCCTGCTCCCTCACGCCCTCCGCCAGCGTCCGGGCTTCGATCAGGGTGAGGTCTTTCCGCGCGATGATCCAGAGCGCATAGTCCACGGCACGCCGCAGGATGCGCAGCCGGCGATCCTCCTCTCGCCGTTCAGCTTGCAAATCAAGATCCGGATCCGTCCCACTCAGCCTGGAGTTGTCCATTTCGCGCTCCGTGAGCACCCCGAGAAGCGGCAGGAGCAGCGTCCATCTTCAGGTTTCGCCGCCCGCGCCATCGATGAATAACTTATGGTGATGTTTTCCGATGCTGCAGTATACTTCGTAGCTGATGGTGCTGCAAAGGTCTGCCAGCCCATCCGCCGTGATCCTGTCGTCGCCCTGGCGCCCCAGCAGAACCACCTCGTCATCCTGCGCGACTTCGGGGATGTGAGTCACGTCCACCGTGATCATGTTCATGGAGACACGCCCCACAACCGGAGCCCTCACTCCTCGAATCAAGACGACCCCACGGTTGGAGAGCAACCTTGAATAGCCGTCATCGTAGCCCACCGGGATGGTGGCCACCCGCGTGGGCGCGTGGGTCACATAGGTCCTGCCATAACCTATGGGGCGGCCTGCGTGCATCGACTTCAGCTGCAGAATCCTGGACTTGAAGGTCATCACGGGCTTGAGATCCGCAGGTCGCAAGAGCTCAGAGGACGGTTGGGACCCGTACAGCATGATTCCCGGCCGCACCAGCTGGAAGTGAGCATGCGGCAGATCGAGCAGTCCGGCGCTGTTGGAGATGTGGGCGTACCTGACCTCGATGCCCCTCTGGTGAAACGTCTGCAGAACCGACCTGAAACACTGAACCTGGTCCTCACAGTAGGACTTGTCGGACTCGTCGGCAACCGCGAAGTGCGAAATCACCCCTTCGATGTCCAGTCCTTCCAGCGTCGCCATTTCGTCAAGAAAGGCCGGCACCTCATCCATCGGTATCCCCAGACGCCCCATGCCCGTATCGACCTTCACATGAACCTTCGCCTTCCGGCCTGCGCGCACCGCTGCGCTGTGGATCATGCGGGCATGGTCGGATCGAAAGAGCACCGGTCTGACATCCTGGTGAAGTGCTTCCTCCACCTCCTCGGGCTCCAACCCCAGCAGCACGATGACCGGGACGCGGACGCCGCGCTCACGCAGTTCTTGAGCCTCCCAGTACTTGCTCACGGCCAGAAACCGTGCCCCGCAAGCCACGAGCTCACGCGAAACCGGTACCATACCGTGGCCATAGGCATCGGACTTGACGACACCTACGACGAGCGTTCGGTCACCCAGGCGCCGGCTTGCCTCCTGAAAGTTGTGTCGCAGCGCGGCCAGATCGATCTCAACCCAACTCAAGGGCATAACGTTCTCCTGAATCCGTCATCAGCCTTCCATGGTCGGCATCCCGGGACGCCCCTCCTCCCGGCGTTTCGATACCGCTGAGCACGCTCCGCAACCCCCTTGATACCTTTGCATCCAGCACAAAATATGTTAGGGCATCGCGTCGTGAATGGGAAGTCGATCATGTCTCAGAGGAGGACAGATGTCAAAAAGCTACTGGCTGACGGTTCTCGGTCTCATCTGTTTTTTCGAGGGGCTGCCTTACATGGCTGCCCCGGACCAGCTCAAGGAATGGCTGCGGAAGGTCGTTTCCATGGAAAGCAAGAACCTGAGGACGATGGGAGCGGCCATGATGGTCCTCGGCCTGCTTCTGGTCTATTGGGGACGCCATGGTCACTGAACCCGCCGACCTTCATCAACTGGAGCGATACAACTACTCCCTTCCCGAGAACCTCATCGCCCACACCCCCTGCGAGCGGCGAGAAACGTCACGGCTGCTTGTCCTGGAACGATCCAGCGGTCGAAAGGAGCATCGCCGTTTTGAGGATATCGTCGGTTATTTCCGTTCGGGAGATGTTCTGGTAGTCAACGATACCCGGGTGGTCCCGGCGCGGCTTCATGGCATCAAGGAGACCGGCGGAAGAGTTGAGATCCTGGTGCTCGACCCCTACAAGGATCCCGCGGCGGCAGCGCGGGAAGGTTATCTCTGTTTGATCAAAGCTTCCAAGCCTCCGCGCGTGGGCAGCAGAATCTGGCTGGATGGCTCCCTGCCACTCATTGTGCTGAGCTCCGTCATGGACGGGAAAGCCCACATCCTTTTTCCGACCTCTGAAGGTCTCCTGGATCTCCTGGACAGACTGGGGCAAACACCGCTCCCCCCCTATATACGACCCGAGATGCGCACCGCGCATCTGGATGACCGCGCTTCCTACCAGACCGTGTACGCCTGCCGACCGGGGGCAGTGGCGGCACCGACGGCCGGTTTGCATTTCACTGCGTCGCTTCTGGAGTCTCTGGCTCGTCGGGGGGTCGAAAGGATCGCCATCACCCTTCATGCGGGGTACGGCACCTTCTCGCCCGTTCGTTCAGAGGATGTGAGGCAGCACAAGATGCATTCCGAATATGTCGAACTGGACGAGGGGGCGGCTCGTCGAATCGAGGCCGCCCGGGCGGAAAAGCGTCGGATTCTTGCCGTGGGCACCACCGTGGTGCGCACCCTCGAATGGGTCCACGACCTGCACGGAGGCCTCACTTCCCACGCCGGACTCTGCGATCACTACATCTATCCCGGCTACCGGTTCAATGTCGTGAGCAGCATGATCACCAATTTCCACCTTCCTCAGTCATCGCTCCTCCTGCTGGTATCGGCATTCGCGGGTCGGGATCCCATCCTCGACGCCTATCGCGTTGCCATACGTGAAGGATACCGCTTCTTCAGCTACGGGGATGCCATGTTGATTCTTTGATGATACCGACACTTTTTTGACGAAACGGGCGACGGGACGGTCCCCACACGGAATACGGGGGCTGACGGCTCATGACGTTCACAGTTCATTCCGAGGCACACGACATTGGAATTTCATGTCCTTCAACGGGATCACACTTCACAGGCACGCCGAGGGCGCCTGATCACCTGTCATGGCTCCATCGAAACCCCCGTCTTCATGCCGGTCGGAACTCAAGCCACCGTCAAAAGCCTGTCGCCTGACGAACTGGCGATCCTGAACGCCGAGATCATTCTGGGCAACACCTATCACCTGTTCCTTCGCCCCGGCGCGGAGCGCATACAGCGCCTGGGGGGGCTGCACCGATTCATGAACTGGAACCGGTCCATCCTGACGGACAGCGGCGGATTCCAGGTTTTCAGTCTGGCCCGCATCAACCAGATCCAGGAAGACGGTGTGGTATTCCAGTCCCACATCGACGGTTCCAGGCACCTCATTCGTCCTGAAACCGCGATGGAAGTGCAGGCTCAGCTGGGCTCGGACATCGCCATGAGCTTCGACGAATGCACTCCTTATCCAGTGGACCATCCCTACGCGCTTGAGTCCATGAAGCGAACGGTCCGATGGGCCAGGAGATGCCGTGAAGCCGTCAAGTCAGACCGCCAGGCCGTATTCGGAATCGTGCAGGGGAGCGTTTTCCCGGACCTTCGTCGGGCCTGCCTCGAGGAGCTTCAAGAGATCGGATTCGACGGCTATGCCCTGGGCAGCCTCTCGGTGGGCGAGCCCAAGGAGCTGATGCTGGAGGTCCTGGAGCGGACGATGCCCCAAATGCCCGCGGCAAAGCCCCGTTACCTGATGGGTGTAGGAACGCCCGAAGACCTGGTGGAAGGCGTCCATCTGGGTGTCGACATGTTCGATTGTGTCATGCCCACACGCAATGCCCGAAACGGGATGCTCTTCACGTCCCGGGGAAGCATTCAGATCAAGAACAGTCAGTTTGCAGACGACCCCGACCCCATCGAGATCGGATGTTCGTGTTATGCCTGCCGGCATTTTTCCCGGGCTTACCTGAGACACCTCTTCATTTGCAAGGAGCTCCTGGCCTACCGGCTCAACACGATCCACAACCTGCACCATTATCTGGGGCTCATGACGGCAATGCGCCAGGCCATTGAGCAGGGCCGTTTTGCCGAATGGAGAGAACGTTTTTATGCCGGGAGGAGGTAGGACGACTGCTTTCGCCTGCTGCAGGCAAGCCACTCTGCGATTCGAGCTGGCGGCTGGCGGGAAGCCTGTGGCCTCAAAGATGCAACGCCCGAATTGACATCCAGGTTGTTTGCCTTATAGATAATAAGATGTCAGCGAAAACGGAGAACACCCTGTCGCCTGGTTCGATTATAACCTGTTCACCGATTCCACGACGGATTTCTGCAGCACCATATCGAGATCTCGGTGCAACTTCCAGATCTTCAGCAGCTGATATGATGCATATACCGCCCCAGGGGTTCTGACGGAACCCTGAAGTCGTTCACTCACACAATCGAAGGAGCACCATTCATGACCCGAGACAAATCGGCGCTTTCGCTCACCTTATGCCTTTTCCTGGTTCTTTTTTCGTGGACGGTCGAGAGCCATGGAGCGGAAGAAGGAACGACTGGAAATCAGAGACTGGCCTCGGTCAACGGGAAAGATATCTCTCAGGCGGACCTGGATAAAGAAATGAATCGGTTTGAAGGACAGATGGGGTTGTCCGGTCAGCCTCCAGATCCTGCTCAGCGCGAGGCTATCAAGAAGAAGGTTCTCGACAATCTGATTCAACGTGAGCTCCTCCTCCAGGAAAGCACTCGATTGGGCATCAAGGTGGGGGACGAAGAGGTCAGCCAGGAGATGACTCAGCTCAGGGGCCGTTTCTCCAGCGAAGAGGATTTCGGCAATGCACTGAAGCGGCTCAAGATGACGGAGAGCGAACTGAAGGAGGAGTTCTCCCGTCGGATGATTGTCAAGAAGATGATCGATGAGGTCATCGCCAGCAAGGTCGAGATCACAGCGGAGGAGACCAAGAAATTTTACGACAACAATCCGAATTACTTCCAAGCTCCGGAGCGAGTCCGTGCCAGCCACATCCTGGTGAAGCTGGATCCCAAGGCGACCGAGGCCGAGAAGGGGGCTGCCCGCAAGAAGATGGAAGACATTCTGAAGCGAGTCCAGAAGGGCGAGGACTTCGCCGCTCTGGCCAAGGAATCGTCAGATTGCCCCAGCGCTTCGAAGGGTGGGGATCTCGACTTTTTTCAGCGCGGTCAGATGGTGGCTCCCTTCGAGGAGGCAGCCTTCAGTCTGAAACCCGGCGAGACGAGCGGCATCGTCGAAACCCAGTTCGGATATCATCTGATCAAAGTCGATGACAGAAAGGAATCCGGCGTCATCGTCTATGACGAGATCAAGGTCAATATCGAGTCCCATCTGCGTCAGCAGAAGGTAAACGAAAAGTACGCTGCCTACATGGAAGAGCTGAAATCCAAGGCCAAAGTTGAGATGGCTGCCCCATAACACCCATCAAAGGTTCGCCGAAAACCTCGGTGGCCGGGAGGTTCACCGTTTCACTCAGTCGCTCGATTTCGTTGCCCGAGGAATGATCAACAGAGGGAGAGATCATGGATGAACTTAGTCTTTCCGATGCCGACCGAGCCCAGCTGAGCGGTATGGGCATCAGTGAAGCCCAGGTTCAACAACAACTCCAGATTTTCGCCACAGCCTCCTCTTTCCTCACGCTGAGTCGTTCCACCCGGGTGGATGACGGCATCCGCCGGATTCCGCCCGAGCAGTTCCCCCATTATCTTCAAATACATGAAAAGGCATCCAGGGAAGGACGGTTCCAGAAGTTCGTCCCGGCCTCAGGGGCTGCAACACGGATGTTTCAGTCACTCCTCCAGATCTACTATGTTCCCCAGTACCTCGAATGTGACGAGCTCTATTTGCGTGTGGAACAGGGCGTGGCCATCGCCTGTGATTTCCTGCGATTTTTGGATTCGATCCGCTGCTTTCCGTTTCTGGACGACCTCGAGCTCTGCATGTCCAGAGACGGCCTGACTTTGAAGCAGCTTATGGATCAAGGCCGGTTCCGCCTCCTGCTCGATTACTTCCTTATGGGGCGGGGGCTCAATTATGCAACCCTCCCCAAGGGCCTCATCAAGTTTCACCAATACCCTTCGGAGTGCAGAACGGCTTTCGAGGAGCACCTCGTGGAGGCCATTCACTATGCGCTGAATGGAGACAAGGTCTGCAATCTTCACTTCACCGTTTCGCCCGAGCATGACCCGCGATTCAGGAGCCTCCTGGAAGAGCTGAGAGAGGAGCATGCTTCGCGGTATGGCGTCGATTACGTTGTGGGGTTTTCCCATCAGGCCAAATCGACGGACACGATCGCCGTGGATATGGAAAATCGTCCGTTCAGGGATCTTCAGGGACGCCTGCACTTCAGACCGGGTGGACATGGAGCATTGATGGAGAACCTCAACAGGCTTGGAGGAGACATCGTATACATCAAAAACATCGACAACCTGGTTCCGGATCGACTCAAGGATGAGACAGCGCTCTGGAAGAAGATCCTTGGGGGGTATCTGATTGAGCTTGAGCAGAAGGTGCACGATCTTTTGCGTCGCATGGAGGCAGGCGGCTCCGATGACGTTCTGAAGGAGGCCGGCGAATTCGCCCGGCATACCCTTCTCATCGATTTCCCTGACGACTTCTCCGGCTGGGCGGTAGAACAGCGACGTGGCTTTCTTCTCAGGAAGTTGAATCGCCCCATTCGAGTCTGCGGCGTTGTGCCCAATGAGGGAGAGCCGGGGGGCGCCCCTTTCTGGGTCAGGGATCGGGATGGGGCACTTTCCCTCCAGATCGTCGAGAAGGCCCAGGTCGACGTGAGCTCCCCGGAACAGCGCAGTATCTGGGCGTCATCGTCCCATTTCAATCCCGTCGACCTGGTTTGCGCCCTTCGTGATTTCAGGGGAAGCCCGTTCGATCTTGCCCGGCATGTGGATCACAACGCTGTCTTCATCTCCAAGAAATCGAAGGACGGCAAGGAGCTTAGAGCTCTCGAGCTCCCTGGCCTCTGGAACGGTTCCATGTCTGACTGGACCACCGTTTTCATCGAGGTACCGCGCATCACCTTCAACCCGGTGAAGACGGTTTTCGACCTTCTGCGTCCGGAGCATTTGATGGAACCGTGCGACTGATCATCCCTGGCTGGCCCGGGGGCATCACCACCGCCAACGGGTCGACCCTTCGAGCACTGCCACGAACCGTCATTTGACCCGCAGAGCCTCCACAATTCCCAACCGGGCTGCGCGAACGGCCGGGAAGAAGCCTCCGGCCAGCCCCATGCCGATCGCAAAGATCAGAGCATCCACGATGATATTCCGGTTCAGGGAAAATCGGAAGGCAAGCTCGGAAAAGGTCTGCCAGTTCATGGTGGAAATGGTGAATCGATCCAGAAAGGATGCGGCCCCCAGCCCCAGACATCCTCCCAGGAAGCCCAGGAGCATCGATTCCGCCATGAATGTGGCCAGGATGGTCCGCTTCATGAACCCGAGCGCCCGCAGTGTGCCGATCTCCGAGACTCGGCTGGCCACAGCCGCGTACATGGTCACCATTGACCCGATCACCGCCCCCAGGCTGAAGATGAAGGTGAGCGTGATTCCCAGCACCCG
>JBFYYO010000046.1:0-20604 GCA_041310025.1 Syntrophobacterales bacterium | reverse complement strand
TACACATTTCACATTGTCAAGAGCGTTCACGGGGTCACACCTACACATTTCACATTGTCAAGTGTGTAGGTGTGACCCCGTTCCTCCTGGGAAGACATCAGGCTACAGCGCGCTTCTTCTCATTTTCTATGATGATCTTTGGATCAGGATTTATAGGTGGAACGGGAAGTCGTTGCTCTCTGAGCAGAGCGACGTGTTCCTTCATCCCCACCTTTGCTTTATAGATGCAGTCCTCAACCGAATGTCCAATGCCTGTAAAGCCATGTAGATCCGGGGAATAAAAGCCGAAATAATCAGGTTCCTCTGTGGCCTCGATGATAAGTGAGTAGGGCAGGTCGATCATTTCATATTCTCCTCATGGATGCTTAATCCCAGCATTCTTCAGTATAGCATGGCATGTCCCCGTGGGGACTTCCTTTGCACCATGGTAGTCCACCCGGATGAGTTTATCCCACCCGGATTTCCCATAATACCGGATCGATCCCTTCTCCATCAGCACGGACTGGACGGCCCAACCAGTGATTGAACGGTTTCTGTTGTTCTCCGGGACGTGGGATGCGGCGTGGATCTGTCATGTGACGAAGAGCTCCCCTGCGCGCGCTCCGGAATACGAAACAGGTACAGGCGAAACCGGCCTGGCAGTCGATTCCCGTGCTTGCAGGGAGACGAGCTTCTTCTGCCCGCCCTCCGGGCTCCACAGGAGGGGCTTACTCGAGGGACCGATCCGCCGCGGTGAGATGGGTCCACGGCAGTCCGATCTCCGGCGATCCCTGTCCATCGGGCAGGGGAAGCGGGGGCAATGCTCGTGGAATAAGCTATCTGATCCGGCAGGGTCGGGTGCCATGGGACACGCGGAGCTTGCCCATGCGAGCGCACCAGATCACGGGCAAGCTTCGCTTAGCCCGTGCCACCCCCTTAATTCAGCAGCAGTGGGAGGCGGGGGCCTGGAAGTACACGCTTATGGGGGGACCTGCCGCCAATTCGTGGATTCGGCGTGACTGGCCGCGCGGTTCAGCCGGAGCAGATTCAGGAGCATGCGATCCAGATCGTTGAAGAGCCCTCCGCAGACCCCGGAGTGGCTCATCTTTTCCCCGAACAACTCCCTGCGCAAGCTGTCCACCGTTGAATTGACGCTTCCAAGCTTCGTGAGCTGCCCACTCTGGGTGGCCACTTTTTCTTCCAGCAACAGCCGCGCGGCGGTGCGGCAGAAATAGCTCGTGTCCCGGGCCATCCGCTTCACATCCTCCAGCCACGGGTCGGTCCCGTCCCGTGTGACGACGCAGTCTTCGGCTTCCCGCACCATTCTGCGCATGACCACGGCCAGCATGCCGTATTCCAGCCCCCGCAGTCCCCGGCGCCATTGAAGGAGCCAGGGGTTCCTCCACGTCCACAGGAGGTGGCGTTCTCCGAAACGGATGAGATCTTCGACGGCTTCGAGGGTTGACCGCAGGATGGCGACGGCTTCATGTGATGGCCCTCCACAAACCGGAGGCGGCGGGTTCTGGCGAGGGTCGCTGCCCGAGGGTCCTGATGCGAACGAGTCACTGAGATAGTCCAGGATGTTGGCAAAAAGGCGATTGCCCACGCTGTCCCCCGGGGTCTCGAGGTGTGGGTAGGAGAGGATGAGCTTGCCGCTTCCCTTGTGGAGCTCCATCATGGCCGGCTGGCCGATGAGCCTCACCGGATTCAGGTTGATTCCGTAAATGTCTTCCCATTCATGCCAGGGAACATCCAGGTTCTTCAGGTCGGAAAAGGCCAGGTCGGCGATGGTGAAGTCGTCTTCGGGCCGGAGGTAGGTGGCCAGGGGGAAGCTCCGCGGGAGGGGATGCCACGCAAACTGGGAAGGCCACCAGATGGAGACGGGAATGGCTTCGGGCAGGCCTGCCCATGCGGGGTGGCCGGGAATGCCCCGAACGATGACTCGCCCGCTGGCGTTGGGCAGCCTCTCCGAGAGGGCCATCCTCTCCAGGGGCACGAGTCCCAGAGACGGCTGCCGGGAGAGCGCCATGCCCGCTCCACCGCAAAACCCGATGTAGCCGCCGCCCCGCATGATGAAAGCCTCCAGGCGACGCCCGCCGGCTTCGCCCAAAGCCCGGATTTTGTGAGAGGCCCACCCCCCCGGCACGACCAGGACCCGGTACGCGTCCAGGGCGCCTGTCGCCACGTCGTTCCCGCTCAGCAGGCGGTACGGAATGGACAGTCGGTCCAGGGTGTCCATGCAGAGGAGCCCCCAGACCAGCGACTGGTCCCACAGGATGGCGACGGGGGGCTGCTCCCGGGTGACGGTGCTCTCCGCTGCGGTCATTCCCCGGGTGCTTCCCCGGCCTCTTCAGTCTGGATCACGCCCGTCTTCTTGAGGACGGCCACGCCGCCCTGGAGGTTCGCCGTCCGGCATATTCCGGCGCTTTCCAGCTGGCGCATGGCCTCGTAGGACCGGCCGCCGGCATTGCAGACCAGGACGAGCCGCTTGTCTCGAGGCACCTCGGCCATGCGGGCCTGAAGGGTCTCCTGCGGGATATTGATCCAGCGGTCACCGAATTTGGCCACGAAAGGAGCGGCATTGGCGGGGCCGCGAACATCTAGGCAGAGTGTGTCGTCGGCCTCTTCATCGAGGAAGCATCGTTCGAATTCATCCACGTCCATGGGCCGGTTGTAGCCGTCCAGGATGTTTTCGGCCGTGTTGGCGGCGGCATTGACGATGTCCAGGGCCGATGCATAGGGCGGTGAATAGGCGACCTCGAGGTTGGAGATATCGTCGACGGTGGCATGGTAAGGAAGAATGCCGGCGATGGAGTTGATGCGCCCCACCAGGGCGTCTCCGTTGCCCGCCACGCCCTGGGCTCCCAGGATGCGCCGTGTCTTTCGGTCCACGGTGAGGATCAGGTACATCAGGTCCTGGGTGGGGTAGAAGTGGGCTCGATCCGCCTGGACCACGAAGGCGTGCAGGGCATCGAAGCCCTCGCGCCGGGCCATGGCCAGCGGGATGCCCGTGGCGGAGACGGCCAGGTCAAAAATCTTGATGGAGAAGCTCCCCACCACCCCCTTGAACGTGGCGAACCCCCCGGCCAGGTTGGTCCCGATGACCCGGCCCTGGCGGTTGGCGAGCGACCCCTGCGGGAAGAAGACGGGTTTGCCCGTGACCAGATGCATCACCTCGATGCAGTCGCCCCCGGCATAGATGTCGGGATCCGAGGTCTGGAGCCTTCCGTTCACCACGATGCCGCCCCGGGGGGATACCAGCAGACCGGCCTGGCGCGCCAGCTCCGAGTTGGGGCGAACGCCGATGGCCGAGATGACCAGATCGGCGCCAATCTCCCGTTGCGAGGTGACCACGCGGAGGGCCGTCTCACTGTTTTCGGCCTTGATTTCCTGAACCATCTCGTTGAGATGGATGGTCACGCCCTTTTCTTCCATGTGCCGCTGGACCATGCGGGCCAGGTTGGCGTCCAGGATCACGGGCAGCACCTGGTCGGCAATTTCCACGATGGTGGTCTCGATGCCCCAGAGGTCGGCCAGGGCTTCGGCCATCTCGCAGCCGATGGCTCCAGCCCCGATGATGACGGCTTTATCCACCTCTCCTTTGGAGATGCGCTCCTTGATGGTGATGGCCGACCGCAGGTTCGAGAGGCTCATGACCTGGGGCAGATCGCCGCCCGGGATGGGCAGCCGGTTGGCGAGACTCCCCATCCCGAGCACCAGCTGATCGTAAGGCAAATCCTCTTCGCGCTCCGTATTGAGGTCCCGGACTCTCACCGTCTTCGCCCGACGGTCGATGGCCATGGCGCGCGTTCGCGTCCTCACGTGCACCCCTTTGGCGTCTTCGAAGAACTCGGGGGTGCGCACCATGTGGAAGCTGGTGCTCATGAGCTCCCGCACATCGCTCACATCGTCCGAGATGAAGTAGGGCATCCCACAGCCCCCGTAACTGATGTGCTCATCCTGATCGACCATGACAACGTCGGCGTCGGGCATCAACCGCTTGAGACGGCATGCCACTTTGGGACCCAGGGCCACGGCGCCGACAATCACGACTCGCTTGTTTTCCATCGGGCAGTTCCTTTCTCGTTCCGCAATCAATCATTGCCGAAGCCGCGAATCTCTCCGCAGTCCGGGCAAGTCCAGACAACGCCGTTGCAGGTCATACCCCAGAGGTTCTCTTCCATGCAATCGGAGCAGATCATGAATCCACACCGGCAGGTCCAGCAAAAAGGCTGTTCTCGATCGCAGGTGGCGCAGCGATAGATTTTGGCATGTTTCCACTTCTTCCTGGGTTGCGTTTGAGGTGTTTCTGAGATCTTGGGATTTTCCATGTCGCTTCAGCTGATTTCGAGGAGTCAAAAAGCAACGATTCACCTTCCTTTTGGCTGATTCTGCCAATCCAGAGATTCTCTCGCCTCGAAGATGAACCCAAAAACTGAAAAATGCAATGGCTCAGTGCCGCATGGGGGCTTCCGCAGCCTCTGCTGCTCGATAGTTCCACGCAGGCACATCAAAAATATCCTAAATTGAGCGATTAGCTCTTAGCTGTTAGGTATTAGCTAAACAATTCTCATAGGTTATCCCACCATTCATCCGTACTTGGTGAGTGAGAATCTAAGAGGCACAACTTACTGAAGTCTTTACCTAAAAGCTAATCGCTAACGGCTAACCGCTCAGATTTAGAAATATATACCCCATGTTGAGCCTGTGATCACCCCTCAGGTTCGTATGCAGATCAGAAAGCACAGGTATGGAAAGGGCAGCCCAAACCCATGCTGCTGATTTTCTATCGGACTTTCACGTTGACACTGTGCCGATCCATTACCTATTCTAAGATAACGGGCAGGTTGCTGAAATGGACACCCAAGGAGGCCAAATATGTACGTCGGCTGGAACATGAAAACGAGTCTCGTCACGATATCACCCGACACGTCCATCTTTCGGGCCAGGGAGTTGATGGACCAGCATAAGATCTCCCATCTTCCCGTGACCGACGGAAAGGCTCAGCTGCTGGGAATCGTGACCGATCGTGACCTGAAGGAGGCATGGGCCTCCCCGGCGACCACCCTGAGCGTCCATGAGCTCACCTATGTGCTGCAGAAGCTCACGGTGGCTCACATCATGACCAAAAACGTCACCACGGCAACGCCCAACATGACCATCGAACGGGCCGCCCGCATCATGCACGACGCCAAGATCGGGGCGCTTCCGGTGCTCAGGAGCGATAAGCTCGTGGGGATCATCACCACCACGGACCTCATGGAGGTTCTGCTGATGGCTCTCGGCATGAGCGACGACACCAAGCGTCTTTCGGTGCTGGTGACCGACAGGGCCGGCGTGCTGGTCAGGATCGGAGAGGCCATGCAGTCCGCTTCCGTGAACATCCTGAGTACCCTGACGGTTCCGTTGCGCGGGCACCGCGATGTCTGGCAGGTGATCGTCCGCTTCAGCCTGACCGACTACAAAACCGCCGTTCACGCTTTGGAGGAGAGCGGTTTGAAGGTGCTGACCGACTACATTGAGGATCTGACTCCGTATCTGCCCGTTCGAACCTGACGCCATGGGCCGACAGAGGGGAGAATCTGGTGGCAGATATCATTGAGTTGAGAGATCGACAGCGTCCGCCGGACAATATTGTCACGCTTCGCCCCCTGGAGTTTCGAAAGGGGGACTGGCAGCTGGGCTCCACCATGATGGTCAAGCGGGAGGAGTCCGCCCGCTACGAAATGCATCGGCTGAAGGCATTCAGCAGGGAGGGGCACGCCCACGTGGCCTATGTGCCCAATCATTTCACCCTCGATGACGGCACTCATTACACGCTGGTCGGGCTTTACCGGCATCGGAACGACGAAGCCCTCATGCGGCGCGTTTACCGGTTGGCCGGCTGGATGGAATGTGTGACCAATGCGCCCTCGCCCATTCTGCGAACGGACCTGCTTCGCCGATTCTACAAGTCCATCCTGGAGGAGCGCGAAACGCTCAATCTCGTCTGGCGCGGAAACGTCCGCTATTTTTTGTTTCCCATCCACGTCGACTATTACAATCCAAACCTTCTGATGCACCGCGTCTCCCAATCGGAAAGCCTGAAGGATCTCTATGCCGTGATCGAGGAGGAGACGGACCAGCAGTTCGACATTCTGACCGAGCATTACGTATTCTACCTTCCCGAGAACCTTGCCTCCTGAAAGCCTGCCTGCTGCTCTCGACATTGAGTGATGACCATCATGGATAGAGATATTCTGATCGGGGGAGATATCGGCGGCACTCACATGAGGGTCGCTCTTGTGGAGCGTCATGGGCGAATTCTGCACCAGTCCAGAGCAGCCACGGATGTGCAGGCCGGTGTTCCGGACGTGGTGAAGCGTCTGGTCCGTCAGTGCCTGGAAATGATGGAGATGGCCCATCGGATGGGGAGGCGCGTCCATGCTATCGGTCTCGGTGTGGCCGGAAAGCTGGATCGCCGGAATGGAGCCGTCCTGTTTTCGCCGAATCTGCCGCCCATGAACGGGTATCCCCTGGCCGGCGATCTTCGGCGCGCGCTGTCCGTTCCGGTGGTTCTGGAAAACGACGCAGACTCCTTTGGGGTGGGAGAGAGCCTGCTGGGGGCCGGGCGTGGAATACCAAACTGGATCGGTCTGACGCTGGGGACGGGGGTCGGCGGCTGCATCATTCTGGGCGGCCGTCTGTGGCGTGGAGACGAGCTCGGTTTTTCCGGGGAATTCGGCCACATGGTCATCGATCCCCAGGGTCCCCTGTGCGCCTGTGGCTTGAAGGGGTGTCTCGAGGCCCATGCTTCGAGCTCGGCCCTCAAGCAGGGGGTTCGAGCGGCGGTGGCCTGCGGTCGGCTTTCGAGTGGGCCGCTCCATGCCGCCTGTTTGTCCAATGCGCTCACATCCGAGCTGATCCACCACCAGGCCTGCCTCGGCGATGAGCTGGCCAGGGAATTGTTCCACAGAGTGGGTTGGACGTTGGGGTTGGCCATCGCCGGCCTGTTCAGCGGCCTGGGAATTCGTCATGCGGTCATCGGCGGGGGAGTGAGCAATGGATGGGATCAGTTCATCGAGCCCCTGATGGACAGCCTCGCAAGGCATTGCAGCATGCTTGAGCCCGCTGACATGGTGATCCGTCGAAGCGAGCTTGGAGACGATGCGGCCCTCATCGGCTCAGCCCATCTGGCGTGGCTGGAGGTGCCCGCAGTGGTCAACGGCCTTGAATCACACACGGAATGAATGGATGAATGGTTTGCCGCTTGCCAGAATAGTCTTGACTTGCTCCAAAACCATTGTTTACTATCGCCGTTGACAGTTGGGTTGGCGGGTGTAGCTCAGTTGGTAGAGCACAAGCTTCCCAAGCTTGGGGTCGCGGGTTCGAATCCCGTCGCCCGCTCCAGTTGTTTAGGTGCTCCTTCGTTTCTCGAAGGCTTCCCTTTTTGAGGTGGCTGCAGGCCGACGCGAATCCGCGGCAGCCTGCAAACTTCGATTGGTGGATGACAAGACCTCTAGATTCTGTGATCAACCTCCAGGTTCTGCAAGAACGAGAACCCTAAGTGTAGCAAGATTTAGATTACGGTCGCGTCTGCTAAGAGAAGTGGGTCGGTCACCCACTTTTTTTTTTGCTTCGGGCCGGGAGTGGCGGATGATGGCGCAAGCAGAGCCCAAACAGGCCGAAATGACGGCAAGATTGATCGAGCTGATCGAGCCTGTGCTGCGAGCGGAAGGCAAAGAGCTGGTGGAGCTCGAGTTTCGCCGCGAATCCCAGGGGTGGGTTCTGCGCCTGTTCATCGACCGGGAGGACGGCATCACCGTCGACGATTGCGCCCAGGTCAGCCACGTGGTGGGGGACCTGCTGGACGTGGCGGACGCGATTCGGACGCCGTATCACCTGGAAGTGTCGTCGCCGGGCCTGAATCGACCGCTGCGCAAGCCCGAGCATTTCGAGAGCGTGATGGGAAAGGTCGTTGAGATCCGGACTCTCGAGCCATTGGGCAACCGGCGCCGATTCAAAGGGGTGCTCGAACGAATCCATCATGATGAGGTCACCGTTCGCTGTGACGGTCAGGATCATATTATCGCGCTGGCCCTCGTTGAGCGTGCTCGTCTGTGTTATTTTGATTCTAGTGATTCATGAAGGAATCCCCACGTCGCAGTGCCTCATGGGGCAGCTTCCAGGTTTTCCTTGGAACAAATCGCAGGGAGATTGAGGAATCATGACCACTGAGCTCAAGCGCTTGATCGATCAAGTGAGCCGAGAAAAGGGGATTGACCGCCAGACGTTGATCCACACACTTGAAGAGGCCATCAAGTCCGCCATCAAGAAAAAGTACGGGAGCAAGCTGGACCTGGACGTCACCTTCAATGAGGAATTCGGCGAGATTGAGGCTTTTCAGTTCAAGGAGGTGGTGGAAACCGTAGCCGATCCGGACAAGGAAGTGTCGCTGGAGGAGGCTCTCGTGCTCGATACCGAAATCACCCTGGGCGATGAGCTGGGAATCCGCATGGGCACCGAGACCCTGGGGCGCATCGCAGCTCAGTCGGCCAAGCAGGTCATCATTCAGAAGATGAAAGATGCCGAGCGCGAAGTGGTCTACGAGGAGTTCAGGGGGCGCAAGGGCGAGATCATCCATGGCATCGTGCAGCGGATCGACAAATCGGGGATGATCGTGAACATAGGGCAGGCCGAGGCGGTTCTGCCTCCCAAGGAGCAGATTCCCAAGGAGATTTATCGCCAGGGGGATCGGATCCGCGCCTACGTGTTCGACGTGAAGAAGATCAGCAAGGGTCCTCAGATCATCTTGAGCCGGACTCATCCTCATTTCCTGATCCAGCTCTTCCACGGTGAGGTGCCCGAGGTGGCGGAAGGGATTGTGAGCGTCATCGGCGCCGCCCGCGAGCCCGGGTCTCGAGCCAAGATCGCGGTCATCTCCAAGGATCCGGACGTGGATCCGGTGGGAGCCTGTGTCGGCATGAAGGGAACCCGGGTTCAGAATGTGGTCCAGGAGCTGCGCGGGGAGAAGATCGACATTGTGCCCTGGAATATGGATCCGGCCAAGTTCGTGGTGAACGCGCTGGCGCCGGCCATCATCTCCAAGGTCATCATCGACCAGGCGAATCGAAACATGGAAGTGATCGTCCCGGATGATCAGCTCTCGCTGGCCATCGGGAAGCGCGGTCAGAATGTCAGACTGGCTTCGAAGCTCACCAACTGGCATATCGATGTCAAGAGCGAGAGCCGCTACGAGCGCCAGAAGCAGGAAGGGTATCAGGCCCTTCTGGCTGTGAAGGGGCTGAACGTCGAGATGGCCGACCGCCTGTATGAGGCGGGAATCACGTCGCTGGAGTTTTTCGTGGGGGCAGCCAGCACGGAGCTGCAGGAGCTGACGCGGCTCCCCGAAGAGGCGACGGATGAGCTGGTGCGGGAGGCCACGCTGATGATCGAAGCGAGAGGCGCTGAATCGTTGGAGCAGGCCGAGGAGGCCTTGGAAGGGGTCGAGGAAGCCTTGGAAGAGGTCGAGGAGCCGGTCGAGCGGGTTGAGGACGGGGTGGAAGCGGCTGAAGAGCCCGTGGAAGAAATCGAGCCGGCTGAGAACCCGTCTTCGGAGCAGCCCGAACCGGCGGAGACCTCCGAAGATGCCGTCGAGGTGAAATAGAGATGGTGGCTGCAGTCCACCTTCCGACCAGAACTTGTGTGGTTTGCCGGACCAGGAGCGACAAGAAGAACCTGTTTCGGCTGGCGCTGGATCGGGTCACGGCGCAAATCGTCCTGGATGAGAGGCAGCGGCTGCCGGGGCGCGGCGCCTATGTGTGTGAGGAGTGTGTGCAGAGGCTCAGCTTTTCCAACCGTGTTCAAAGGGCATTCCGAAACAAGGCGTGTGGGTTCTCGGAAGGTTTGATCGCGCGGCACAGGGCACGAGAGCTCTGAAGCGATTCCGGGGGTGGTTGAAAAGCGCCTCCTTCATCGTCATCCACGCGAAAGCGTGGGGGGGTCCGGGATTCCGTGAAAGCCTGGATTCCCGCATGTTAGGAATGACGAAATGGAGCAGCCCGGGTCTTTTGAAGCGTGGTCTTGAACCATGGTGTCAGCGCGGCATGACAGCGGAAAAGCATGCTTCCAATGGGGGAGTGGGATGATTGTTCCCGAAAGCATTGAATCTGCGGGTGGTGCAGAGGCGGTTTGCATTAGTTGATCAAGGGGGTAGTTTTCATGGGGCGCATGCGGGTTCATGAATTAGCGAAAGAATTGAATATGAACAATAAGGATCTGCTGGATCGAATCATGAAGCTCGGGATCCAGGCCAAGAATCACATGAGCACCCTCACGGAGTCTGCAGTCCTGAAGATCCGCCAGCAGTTCAGTGAGAACCGGACGGAGACCGTTGAGCAAACGAGGGTTACGCGCGGCGTCATTCGCCGTCGCAAAAAGGTCGCCGATGAGGTCGAGGGAGCTGAAGCCCTGGCTCCGACCGAGCAGCCCCTGCCTGAGGAAATGCCCGAAGCTCCCGTGGAGGCGGTGGTCGAGACCCCCATCGATCTACGCCAGGACGTCATCCCGGAAACCGAAGCTCCCATTGCCCCCGAAATCTTGCCTGTGCAGGAGGACGCTCCCGTCGCCCCCGAGGTGCTCTTGCCTGAAAAGGAAATGGTTTCAGAGGCCATCCCGGTCTCTTTGCGTCCTGAGCCCGCCGGAGAAGGACTGCTGGAGCAGGCTCCAGAGCTGAAAGCCCCGCAGCCGTCCGGTGAGCCCGCCCCAGTCGCTGAAGGGCTCGCCGCCGGAGAGACTCTGCCTCCGGAAGTCACGGTGGAAGTGCAGGCGAAGACTGAAATCGGTCCCGGCCTTGTGGAGCCTGCTCCTCCGACGCCCCTTTCCGCACCTCCCGCTGCTGCCGAGTCTGCGGTGGAAGGCGAGGAGGGAGAGGGAGAGGAAGAGGAGGAAGACGACAAGGGCAAGAAGAAGACCAAGAAGAGACGACGCAAAAAGGCCCGCAAGGAGGAGCCGGCTCGGATCATCAAGCTGCCGGAGATCATCCCGGATGAGCCCGAGCCCGAAGAAGAGGTCGAGATCGCTCAGCTTGCTTCGCGCTTGAATGTGAAGACTGAAGAGGTGGAGGCGCGCGATGTGGCGCGCAAGAAGCGGGTGCGGCCCGATGAGGCGGAGCGGGAAGCCGAGCGGAAGCGCCGAGGGGGGGGAGCTGCGGTGCCCCCGCCGCGCAAGGAAGTCGTGGAGCGCGAGGACTTGTACAGCAAGAAGGAGCTTGCGGCTCAGGCCGACCGCGAGCGGTATCGCGACCGGGATCGCCGGGGGGCGCTTCAAAAAGAGGCGGCCAGGGCCGAACCCGCCGCGCAGAAGGTCACCAAGCGACCCATTCGGATTGACGAGGCCATCACGGTCGCCAGTCTGGCCAAGCAGATGGGGATCAAGGCTGGCGAAGTCATCAAGAAGCTTCTTTTGCTGGGCCTTGCGGCCAACATCAACCAGGCTCTGGATATCGATACGGCCACACTGCTCGCCTCGGATTTCGGATTCGAGGTGGAGAGCGTCGGTTTTGAAGAGGAGGAGATTCTGCAGGTTCAGGAAGATCGCCCCGAAGAGCTCAAGTTCCGCCCCCCCGTGGTCACGGTCATGGGCCATGTGGATCACGGAAAGACATCCCTATTGGATGCCATCCGGGACACGAATGTCATCAAGGGAGAGGCCGGAGGAATCACTCAGCACATCGGAGCCTATTACGTTCATCTGGACAGGGGGGATGTCGTGTTTCTCGACACTCCCGGCCACGAAGCCTTCACCTCCATGCGGGCCCGTGGCGCCAAGGTGACGGACCTCGTGATCCTCGTTGTGGCGGCCGACGACGGCGTCATGCAGCAGACCATCGAGGCCATCAACCACGCCAAGGCGGCCGGTGTTCCCATCGTGGTGGCCATCAACAAGATCGACAAGGCCAACGCCAATCCGGACCGGGTGAAACGCGAACTGGCCGAGCAGGGGGTCCAGGCTGAAGATTGGGGTGGGGATATCACCATGGTCGAGATTTCTGCCAAGCAGAGGGTGGGCATCGATGAATTGCTCGAAATGGTCCTGCTGCAGGCTGAGATCCTGGAGCTCAAGGCCAACCCCAACAAGACCGCGCGCGGGAGGGTCATCGAGGCCAAGCTGGACAAGGGCCGGGGCCCGGTGGCAACCATCCTGATCCAGGAAGGCACCCTCAAGACAGGGGATTCCTATGTGTGCGGCGGGCAGTCCGGCCGCGTTCGGAACATGTTCAACGATCGGGGACAGCGTCTCGATGAAGCGGGTCCGTCCATGCCTGTCGAAGTCCTGGGCCTTTCGGGAGTTCCCAACGCCGGCGACGACTTCGTGGCCCTGACCGACGAGAAGCAGGCCAAGCTGGTGGCGGAGCACCGCTTGATGAAGCTTCGCGAAAAGGAGCTGACCAAGACCACCAAGGTCACCCTGGAGAGCCTGTTCGAGCAGATCCAGGAGGGCGAGATCAAGGAGCTCAACCTGGTCCTCAAAACCGACGTGCACGGCTCCCTGGAGGCCATCAGCGACTCCCTGCGGAAGCTCTCCACGTCGGAAGTGAAGGTGAACCTGATCCACACGGCCACCGGCGCCATTTCGGAATCGGATGTGCTCCTGGCTTCGGCCTCCAACGCCATCGTCATCGGCTTCAACCTGAGGGCCGACCAGAAGGTGCAGGAGCTGGCCGAGCAGGAGAAGGTGGACATGCGTTACTACGACGTCATCTACCAGCTTCTGAGCGATGTCCGGGACGCCATGGAGGGGCTGCTCGAGCCCGTCTACCAGGAAAACGTCCTCGGGCGCGCCGAGGTGCGCCAGACGTTCCATGTTCCGAAATTCGGTACCATCGCCGGTTGCTACGTCAATGACGGGCGCATTGAGCGGAACGCCAGGATGAGGGTTCTCCGCGAGCAGGTGGTGGTCTACGACGGCAAGATGGGATCGCTTCGACGGTTTAAGGATGACGTGAAGGAAGTGAAGTCGGGATTCGAGTGCGGCATCGGCGTCGAGAATTTCAACGACCTCAAGGTCGGGGACATTCTGGAAGCCTACGAGCTCAAGGCCGTCAAGGCGACCCTTGCCGTCGAGCCCGACAAACAGACCAACTGAAAGGCGGCGCGCCCGAATCATGACCGTTGGAATCGCCCGAGTGACTTTTCGCCTGCACGGCAATCAGTCGCTCAAGGAAAAGCGCAAGGTCGTCAAGAGTCTCGTCGACAAGAGCCGGCATCGCTTCAATGTCTCCGTGGCGGAGGTGGCAGACCAGGATCGGCACCAGAAAGCCGTCCTCGGTGTGGCCGTGATCGGCAGTGATGCTCGAGTGCTCAACGCGGTCCTGGACCACATCCTGGCTTTCATGGAATCCATGGGGGTTGCGGATCTGGTGGAACGGGAGATCGAGCTGATCCCCCTTGGAGAATGATCGAAACGACCATGGAATACAAGCGCTCGGATCGCATTGCCGACCAGTTGCACCGCGAAATCGCGGAGCTCGTCTTCCGGCGTGTCAAGGACCCGCGGGTCCAGATGGTGACGATCACCGGAGTGGAGGTCTCCAAGGATTTGCAGCATGCCAGCGTCTTCTATTGCGTCACGGGGAAGCCGGGAGAAAAGGAGAAGAAGGCGGTTGCCGAGGGACTGAGCAAGGCCACGGGATTCATTCGCCAGGAGCTGGGCAAGCGGCTTCACATGAAACATCTGCCCCAGCTCGCTTTTCGATACGATCAATCCTTCGACTACGGGGAGAAGATCGAGCGATTACTGAAAGAAATCCACAAAGATGAACAACCGGAATCCTGATCACAACGAGATCCCACGAATTCTGAAGGCCCTCGAGTCGCGCAGCCGTTATATGGTTGCCACGCATGTGAGGCCCGATGGAGATGCCGTCGGCTCGCTTCTCGCCATGACGTATCTGCTGAGACGACTCGGCAAGGAGGCCCACCCCTATTGCCAGGATCCCATCGCGGCTGCCCACGAGTTCCTGCCGGGGAGCTCCTTGATCCGTCACGAGGTCGGTGAGCCGGAAGCCTATGAGGCGGCCATCATGGTGGATTGCGGCGATTATCATCGAGTGGGTCGTTCGTTGGAGGAGGCCATTGGTCGCATTCCTTACCTCATCAACATCGATCACCATCTGAACAATGCACCGTTTGGAGACATTTTCTGGGTTGAGCCCCGTGCCAGCAGCACCTGCGAGATGCTCTACGACCTGGCCACTTCCGTACCTTTGTCGCCGGACGCCGAGATGGCCACCCAGCTGTACACCGGAGTGCTGACGGACACGGGCTCCTTCAGGTTTTCCAACACCTCCGAACGGGTGCTGGAGATTGCCAGGAATCTCGTCAACTGCGGTGCGGAGCCATCCTACATCGCGGAGCAGGTTTATGATTCCTCGTCGCCCCAGCGCATTCAGCTCCTGGCCCGTGTGCTGGCCACGGTGCGGTTTGATGCCGATGATCGACTGGTGACCGCCGAGCTGTCTCAGCACATGTTCAATGAAACCGGCACGACCCCCGCCGATACCGAGAGCTTCATCAACCACCTGCGTTCCGTGAAGACCGCGAGGATGGCGGTCCTCTTCCGGGAGGAGAAGGATGGGGTCATCAACGTGAGCATGCGCTCCAAGGGGGCGGTGGATGTGGCTTCTCTGGCCAAAAACTTCGGCGGCGGAGGGCATTATCACGCAGCCGCATTTCGGGTGAGCGGGATGACCCTGGCCGAGGCCCGAGAGCGGTTCACCGGCGAAGCCCTGGGCCGTCTGAGGTAGGCATCCGATGGTCATGACTCAACCGGACACAGGATCCTGGACCACGGGAACGGAAGCATCGTCGGTCTCTGCGAGGCGGGCTCACGGCATTCTGATTGTGGACAAGCCCGAAGGTCTTTCGTCTTTCCAGACGGTTCAGCGTGTGGCCAGGATGCTTTCCCTGGTCAAAGCCGGCCACTGCGGCACCCTGGATCCTTTCGCCACCGGAGTCCTGCTCGTTGCGGTGAGCCAGGGAACCCGCATTGTGGATCAGCTCACGTTGCACGACAAGGAATACGTCTGTACGGCTCGCTTCGGGGTGGAAACCGACACCCTGGACGGAACTGGACGGGTTCAGGCCAGGTACGAGGGGTCCCCGGTCGGGATGGGGCTCTGCGAGAGCGCCGTTGGTTCGTTCGTGGGCTCCTTTGAACAGGAAGTTCCCAGGTTTTCAGCCGTTCAGGTGGGGGGGCGTCGATTGTACGAAATGGCGCGCAAAGGACTGGAAGTCACTCCCCCCAGGCGCACGGTGACCATCGAGTCCGTGACCTTGCTGGACTACCAGTGGCCCCATGCGACATTCCGCGTGCGTTGTGGCAAGGGCACGTACATCCGGCAGCTCATTGCGGATATCGGCCGCGAGATGGGATGCGGGGCTCACGTGCAGGCGCTGCGCCGCACGGCATCCGGGCCTTTCACCGAGGATCGGGCGTTGTCGTTCGCCGAGATCGAGATGCTGCGGCCGGGTGGACTGTGGACGGAAAAGCTGGTGCCGCTGAAGGATGCCCTGGCGCATCTCCCGTCAGTGCGCCTGGAGGACGAGGACCTGCTGGGGCGCCTGCGAAACGGTGATTTGGATCGTGGTTGGCAAAGGGATCAGAGGCTTTCACTCCCCGAAGGGCAGGGGCCTGTATGCATCCTCACTCCCGGGATGCAACTGGCGGCATTGTGGTGGCCCCGCGCTGCGGAGGGAGCCGAGCGTCGATTGCGTGTATTTCCATTTTAGCGAAAAGTACAAAGGAGGAACAAACCGTGGTCATGACACCTGAGCGCAAGAAAACAGTCATCGAGGATTATAAAATGCATCCGTCGGATACCGGCTCGCCCGAGGTCCAGATCGCTTTGCTCAGCGAAAGGATTGCTTACCTCACCGATCATTTCAAGTTCCATAAGAAGGATCACCACTCGCGCCGGGGGCTCCTCAAACTGGTGGGTCAGCGGAGGCAGCTGCTCAATTATCTGAAGAGGAAGAACATCGATCGTTACAACACGGTGGTGGAGAGGCTTGGATTGCGCCGCTAGCTGCCCGGAACCGCTGGTCGCGACTCAGTGGAAGCCCCGACCCCCACAGAGTCGGTACTCCATTCGCCGGCTCTCCGGTCGAGCGGCTTGCACACAGACTGTCGTGATTCGGACGTCGGGAAGTACTCCCTGAATCGCGCTTCGTCATAAGGATGGACCAAACTATGAAGTGTTCAGTCGAAGTAGAGGTGGGTGGTCGCCCGCTGACCATTGAATGTGGCAACATGGCAACCCAGGCCAGTGGCTCCGTCGTGATGCGCTATGGGGATACCGTGGTGCTCGTTGCGGCAACGAAAGAGGACAGGATCCGGGAGGGGATCGATTTTCTCCCCCTCATGGTGGACTATCAGGAAATGAGTTATGCTGTCGGGCGAATTCCCGGCAGTTTCTTTCGCCGTGAGATCGGTCGTCCCAGTGAAAAAGAGACATTGACTTCCCGCCTCATCGACCGGCCCATTCGGCCTCTGTTTCCCAAGAAGTATTCCTTCGAAACGCAGGTGACGGCTACGGTGCTTTCGGTCGATCTGGACAACGAGCCCGATGTCATTGCACTGACGGGCGCTTCGGCGGCGCTCCACATCTCGCCCATCCCATTCTGCGGCCCGGTGGCCGCGGTTCGGGTGGGCCGGGTGGACGGAGCCTTCGTCATCAACCCGAGCATCAAACAGCTGGAGAAGAGCGATCTGAACCTGGTGGTCGCCGGAAGCCGCGAGGCGGTGGTGATGGTGGAGGGAGGTGCAAACTTCCTCCCCGAGGCGGAGATGATCGAGGCCATCGACTGTGCCCATCGCGCCATCCTTCCCATCATCGATGCCCAGGATCGCCTGATGCGGATGGTCGACATTCAGAAGGAGCTTGCTCCCGAAGCGTCTCAGGACCCCGAGCTGGTCGAGGCCGTGAGTCGGGCGGCTTCCGCAGAGATGCGCGCCGTCATGACCACAGCGGACAAGATGCTCCGGCGCGATCGCAAGAAGGCTCTGAAGGTGAAAGTGCTGGAGGAGCTTGCGGAAACCTTTCCCGACCGCGGTAAAGAGATCGCGAAGACGCTGGAGGAAATCGAGAAATCGACTGTCCGTCGCATGATGGTTGAAGAGAAGAAGCGCATCGACGGGAGGCGATTCGACGAGGTCCGACCCATCTCCATCGAGGTCGGCCTGCTGCCCCGGACTCATGGTTCGGCCATGTTCCGCCGCGGCGAGACCCAGGTCCTCGCCGTCGTGACCCTCGGGTCCTCGTCCGATGAGCAGAAGATCGAGGCGCTTGCGGGTGAGACGTTCAAGGCCTTCATGCTCCACTACAATTTCCCCCCTTACAGCGTGGGCGAGGTGAAGCCCCTTCGCGGCCCCGGGAGAAGGGAGATCGGGCATGGGGCTCTGGCTGAGCGCGCCGTCAAAACCGTTCTGCCGGATGACGGGTCCTTCCCGTACACGATCCGGGTCGTATCGGAAGTCCTGGAATCCAACGGCTCCAGCTCCATGGCCACCGTGTGCGGCTCCTCCCTCGCTCTCATGGATGCGGGAGTCCCCCTGAAGGATTCGGTGGCCGGAATCGCCATGGGTCTGGTCAAGGAAGGCGACGAGATCATCATCCTTTCGGATATCCTGGGCGACGAAGATCATCTGGGCGACATGGATTTCAAGGTCACGGGAAACGAGAAGGGGATCACGGCCCTCCAGATGGATATCAAGATCTCCGGGATCACGCGGGAGGTGCTCACCCGGGCCCTGGATCAGGCGCGTGCCGGTCGAATCCACATCCTCGGGAAGATGCGCGACGTCCTGCCCGCTCCCCGGCCGGAGCTTTCTCCCTATGCGCCGAGGGTGACCAGCATTCAGATCAACCCGGACAAGATCCGCGACGTCATCGGACCGGGAGGCAAGGTCATTCGGTCCATCGTGGCGGAAACCGGGGCCAAGATCGACATCGACGACAGCGGCAGGGTCGTGGTCATGAGTCCGGACAAGGAGGCCTGCGACCGGGCCATCGACCGGATCCGGAAGCTGACCGAAGAGCCCGAGGTGGGCCAGCTTTACATGTCCCGCATAGTCCGTGTCACGGACTTCGGGGCTTTTGCGGAGATTCTGCCCAACGTGGAGGGTTTGATCCACATCTCGCAGCTCGAGCACCACCGAGTAAAAAAGGTCACCGACGTGGTGAACGAGGGAGACCAGGTCCTGGTCAAGGTGATCGAGATCGACAAGGACGGCCGAATCCGGCTCAGTCGCAAAGCTGCGCTCGAGAAGCCCAGCGAGACCTGAAGCCTGTCTCTTTTCTCGGATATCAGGCACCCGGCCGAAATGGTGTGCACCGTCTTTGGGCTCGGGCGCGCGCGCGATCAAGACGGCAGGGCCTGGATGCGTCCCGGCCGCAAGAGCATTTCCAGCGATGGCGGGGCTGCGACTCTGCCCTGACATCGCTGCCATGCGGGCCGCCATTTCCTTGCCATGTACCTTTCAGCTCATCGCCAAGCGCCCGATTTCCATCAGAAGGGGGAAGATTGTACGAAAAAACGGTTCTCAGCAACGGGATTCGGGTTGTCACCGAGAAGATCCCCTATGTCCACTCCGTGTCCACGGGCATCTGGGTCAGCGCGGGCTCCCGGGACGAGGAGGAAGATGAGCGGGGGATCACCCATTTCATCGAGCACATGCTGTTCAAGGGAACCCGCAGGCGCAGTGCCCTGGATATCGCCAAAGAGCTGGATGCCGTCGGAGGATTCGCCAACGCCTTCACATCCAAGGAAAATGTGTGCTTTCATGCCAAGGTGCTGGACCGCCATCTCCCCCTGGTGGTGGACGTCCTGACGGATCTCGTCCTGAACTCGGTCTTCGACGAGCGCGAGATCGAACGGGAGCAGCAGGTTATTCTTCAAGAAATCCGAATGATTGAGGATACCCCCGACGAGTACGTCCACATCCTGTTTCAGGAGATGTACTGGAAGGGGAATCCTTTGGGCCTGCCCATTTACGGGAGTGTCGAGTCCATCCAGAACATCAACCGGGACCGCATTCTGGGTTATCTTTCCAAGGCCTTCGACCCCAATCGCATTGTGATCACGGCGGCGGGCAACCTCGAGCATCTGGAGTTCGTGGATCTCATCGCGCCGTCCATGGATAAGCTGGACCACCCTCAGACCCAGCTCAAGCGGGAAACCCCTCCCGATCAGCCCCAGGTGCTGGTGATCTCCAAGGACCTGGAGCAGGTTCACCTCTGCCTCGGGATGCCCGGCACGGCCCAGGCGGATGACAGGCGGTTTGCCTGCTACCTGCTGAATGCCATTCTCGGGGGCAGCATGAGCAGCAGGCTCTTTCAGGAGATCCGGGAGAAGAGAGGGCTGGCGTACTCGGTGTATTCCTTCGCCAACAGCCATGAAGATACGGGACTTCTGGGGGTCTATGCCGGGATCAGCACGGAGAACACGACGGAGACCCTGAAGGTCATCCGGGAGCAGCTGGCTTTGCTGGCCCAGGACTCCATTCTGGAGAGCGAGCTCAGTGCCGCCAAGGAGCAGCTCAAAGGCAGCATGTACCTCAATGCCGAGAGCACCGACTCACGCATGAACCGCCTCGCCAAGAACGAGATGCTCTTCGGGCGCTACATCCCCTTCGAGGAAAGCGAGGAAAAGATTGACGCCGTGACGACCGGGGAGATTCGGGACTGGTTCCGTACGGCTTTCAAGCCGGACCAGTTGGCTCTGGTCCTTCTGGGACCTGCCGGCTCGAGTGCCGAGGAGCTGGGACAGATTCTCTGTAATGCCTGAGGGTGGGAGGTATGCCTCTTTTTTTCCAGGTACTGGCCAGCGGTTCCAAGGGGAATGCGACCCTGGTCTGCAGCGAGCGGACTCGAATCCTCGTGGACGCCGGATTGAGCGCCAAGGAGCTGACCCGGCGCCTCGACCAGACCCCCGTGAAGCCGAGCCAGTTGGACGGCCTCATGCTCAGCCATGAACATCAGGATCACGTCCGGGGCTGCGGCACCCTGAGCCGGCGCTGCGGTTTCCCGGTGTATCTGAGTGCCGGGACTTTGGAGAATCTGCCATCTCAGGTCGGAACCCTCCCTCATCGCCAGCTTTTCCAGTCGGGAAGCCGTTTTGTCATCGGCGATCTGGCGATTCACCCCTTCTCCATCTCCCATGATGCCGGAGAACCGGTCGGGTTCGTCATCGAGCACGACGGGTGCCGCCTGGGCATCTGCACGGATCTGGGCATCGCCACCGAGCTCGTGAAGGCACGCCTGGCAGGGTGCCACGGCCTGGTCCTCGAAGCCAACCACGACATGCAGCTGCTCATCGACGGTCCCTACCCCTGGGAGCTCAAGCAGCGCATCCGCAGCCGCCACGGGCACCTCTCCAACGACGATTCCTTCGCTCTCCTCCAAATCCTCCATCACGTCCGCATGCGGGCGGTGGTCTTCGCCCACCTCAGCGAAGTCAACAACCACCCGCAGCTCGTGGCCGACAGCATCCAGGTGCTGCAGTCCAAAGAATGCTGGTGCGACGTGAGCTTCCAGATCGGCCAGCAGCAAGCTGTGATGTGCGGCATCGAGCTCACCGCGTAATC
>JBFYYO010000045.1:0-20221 GCA_041310025.1 Syntrophobacterales bacterium | reverse complement strand
TCCCCCTTTCCGGACGTCGAAGAGATCCAGGGTCTTTTCAAGGTTCAGGGGATTCACACCCGTTGGTCCGTCGCTCGGCAGGACGATGGTCTGGAGCCCTCATGCAGACTCGAATCTCAACCTGGCGGGAGCCGACGTTCCAGTTCGTGAGCCAACCGAATGAATTCCCGGGGGGACAGGGCTTCCGGCCGGCGGGATCCATCGATCTCCGCCCGAAGAAAACAGGACTGAAGAAGATCCACGCCGACCCCGGCAAACCCTTTGAGGCTGTTGTTCAAGGTCTTGCGGCGTTTCTGGAAGGCAGCATTGAGCAGGCCCCGCATGAAATCGAAGGAGGGAAGCGGATCGGGCCAGGGGCTTGCGAGCTCGATGGAAACGACGAGGGACTCCACCTTGGGCGGGGGGTAAAACTGGCCGGGCCCGACCTCGAACAACCGACGAGGTTGTGCATACACCCCGAGCAGCACGGAAAGCACGCCGTACTCTTTGGTTCCCGGTGTTGCGATCCAGCGGAGCCCCACCTCCTTCTGGACCATGGCCACCAGGTTCTGGATGGCTGTCCGGGACTCCAGCATATGAAACATAAGGGGGGAGCTGATATTGTAGGGAAGATTGCCGATGACCACCAGGGGCCGACTCTCCTGCGCTTCGAGCGCCCTGAAATCGAAATCGAGAATGTCCTGCCGATGAACGGTCACGCAGGGATGGCTGGCGCCGATGGCTCCTTCGAGATAATCGCAGAGGTCGCGATCGATCTCCACCAGGTGGAATCGGCGGACTTTCGGAAGGATAAACCGGGTCAAAGCTCCAAGGCCCGGCCCCACCTCGACGACGACATCATCGGGCGTGAGGCGGGCGGCTTCGACAATGCGCTCGGCCGTCGCGGGCTGGGCCAGAAAATGCTGCCCGAAACGCTTGCGGGGGCTCAGTCGATGGGTTGCAAAATACTCGCGGGGAGTCAGGAACATGAGCGGGGGTATCCCTCTCAAAACCATCTCGAGACGGCATCGACCTCCAGGGGATCCTGGCAGAAGCCCTCCCGCCTCCAGACCCGATAGCCGGCGGCGGCGATCATGACGGCATTGTCCGTACAGAAACGCAGCTCCGGGAGGTGCAACTGCAGCCGATGGTAGGCGGCTTCCTCGGCCAATCGCTCCCGCAGGCGTCGATTGGCGGCCACTCCACCCACCACGGCGACGTCGCTGATCCGCTTGAGTTGAGCCGCACGAACGGTTTTCGTCACGAGCACGTCCACGACAGCCTCCTGAAAACTGGCCGCAAGATCCTCCAGACGGTAGGCGCCCGCCTGTCCCTGGGCTTCAGGAGGACCATGTTTGCGCACGAAGTTGGCCACGGACGTCTTGATGCCGCTGAAGCTGAATTCCATCGAGTCCCTTTCAAGGAAAGCCTTGGGGAACTGGAACGCCTGCGCATTCCCCTCCCTGGCCAGCCGATCGATGACAACCCCGCCGGGGTACCCCAACCCCAGGAGCTTGGCCACCTTGTCGAAGGCCTCGCCGGCCGCATCGTCCCGCGTGCACCCCAGCAATTCCCCCCGTCCGTCCGGCTCGACGACATACAGCGCCGAGTGCCCTCCGGAAACGACGAGACAGACGAAGGAGCGGTCCGGGGTCTCCTTACCCATGAACGCCGCCTGCATGTGCCCTTCTAGGTGATTCACGGCGATCAGGGGGATCCGCAGCGCGTAAGACATGGCTTTGGCCGCACTGAGCCCCACCAGAAGCGCCCCCGTCAAGCCCGGACCCCGGGTCACGGCGATGGCATCCACGTGGCGGGCCTTCAGCCCGGCTCTCTCCAGGGCCTGCTCCATGACGACGAGGATGGACTCCACGTGCTTCCTCGATGCCAGTTCCGGCACCACTCCTCCGTATGGGCTGTGGAGGGCGATCTGGCTGGCCACCACGTCGGACAGTATGGTCTTCCCGTCTTCGACGACCGCTGCGGCTGTTTCATCGCAGGAGGTTTCGATTCCCAGTATCAACATGAGGGATTACTCGATGGAATGTTGGATTCAGCGGGGCTCAAGGCCCCAGGAGCAATTCCCGGAATTTGCGATGAAGCGGGTACACCAGAACCTCTTTGGGCGCGAGACCGTGCTTTCTCCCCTCGTCCATCCGGCCGCGCCCGGTGGTTTCACCGAGGGCGACCCAGTTGGCCGCACGATAGCAGGTGCCTTTGAAGTGGGCCCGGTCCACCAGTGTTTCCAGAAGAACCGGCCGGATGGCATACTGGGCCTCCCAGTCGTCCGTAATGGTTTTGGCCAGCCGCGACAAGGCTGCGCTGGCGAGATGGGGAATGCGCACCCAGGGCATCAGCAGAAACCGGCTGTTCTGGACGATTTTTTGCAAGTTCCGCACGCGCTGCTCTTCGTCCCACCCGATCCATTGATCCCGTGCGGCCATTCGCCACGAGGGACTCGACACCTGGACGCACCCGACCCGCAGCTTTTCAGGACGAGCCACGGTCACAAAGTAGCGCAAATGGGCGCCAAAAGGAACCTTGCAGCCAAGGTAATGGTACCGGCCCACCCACTCGCGCCATTGAAGGCGGGCCTCGGGGGTCTTCACGATCTCCAGGTCAACGGGCGCCACATCCTTCACGGCTCCCACCAGAGGGGGCAGTTCCAGGGGGTCCCCGGGCTGCGCGGGGGCAACTTTTTCGCGGGGCTTCTTCTCCGGCCCCTGCCTGGACGGCAGATGGAGCACCCCGGCCGCTTCCAGTTCCTCCAGGAACTCGTGGGCCTCCCGCCCCTTGAGACGCCCTGTGGGCCGTTTCCATTCCAGCAGCTCACAAATGGTGTAGGCCAGCTCCGTTCGGCTCAAGCCGCTGCAGTCATGGACGGTCTCCCGAATCAACTCCAGTTCCTCACTGGTGAATGCACGCCCGCAGAAGCGCACTTCCTTGGCTTTGCCCACCTCGCTATCCTCCGCCCGAGATTCCCCCGCTTTGAACGGACCCATCCACGGCCGCTCACTCATCTTATTAGCTCACACCCATCCGGTTCGTCAATTCACTCCCCCAATGCAGCCGGGCGCAAATCCGTCTGTCGTTGTGGTGGGCACAAGAGGCCGTGCGCACCCTACGAAGAACGTCGGTATTGCTCAGAACCGCAGGGTGGGCAAAGCTTCATCGTGCCCACCGACACCGGCCATCAACTTGCGCCCGGCTGTACCAGACTTGCTGCGCCAATGGTTGGAAGCTTGTCGCGTCTTGAAGCCAAGCAGGCCCCAGAGACGATTCAGCAGTCGAATGTCCAGGAAAAGTCCTGTTGAAAGGGATAGGCTGTTGTGCTAGGAAAATAACGCGATCCACCGTTTGAGGCCTGCCGGGCGCAAGAACGTGCTCAGGCGGCAGGCATGACCGTCACACTCCTGTGACATGGGGATCGACGATCGACGCATTCACATTCTGATGGAGGGAGATGGAGATGAACTGGGCATGGATCATGGGCATGATGATCCTCAGCGTTGTTCCGGCAATCGTCGGTGGAGGGCTTTTCTGGCACATCTTTGAGAAGTGGACCGCGGTCATCATCTGGCAAGTGGTGCTGCTCTGCATCATGAGCTTTCTGATCGCCAAAGGCGACAGGGCCAGGCATGAAGCTCATTGAGGGATCCGGCCATGGAATGCAAAAAGGACCAGAATCTGCAGCGCTGCAATTGCAGCTATGAACCCTGCTCCAGGAAGGGGGTGTGCTGCGAGTGCCTGCAGTATCATCTGAAGAGCAGGCAGCTCCCCGCCTGCTGTTTTCCCAAAGACGCCGAGCGGACCTACGACCGTTCCTTCGAGCATTTCGCGCGGCTGGTGACTTCCAAGAGAGTATAGCGCAGGTCTCGGAATCCCCTGGCCCGCCCGCTACTCCTCCAAAGCCGCTCGAATCGCCTTCCCATAAGGCTTCGCGAGAATACCCACTTCGGTGATGATCCCCGTTATGTACTTGTTGGGGGTCACATCGAACGCGGGATTCAGCGCCTTCACACCGTCCGGAGCCACCTGCCGGCCCTGAAAATGGGTCACTTCCTTGGGATCCCGCTGTTCGATGGGGATCTCTGAGCCGTCCGGGAGGCTCGGGTCGATGGTCGAGCGCGGCGCCGCCACATAGAACGGGATATCGTGCGCCCTGGCCAGAATGGCCATGGTGTAGGTGCCGATCTTGTTGGCCGCATCCCCGTTGGCGGCGATGCGGTCGGCGCCGACCACAACCACGTCGATCTTCTTCTGCTGCATGAAGCTTCCCGCCGAGTTATCCGTGATGAGCGTCACCGGGATTCCTGCACGCATCAATTCATAGGACGTGAGCCGGGCGCCTTGCAGAAAAGGGCGGGTTTCACACGAATAAACCTGAACCGTGGGATCGGCAGCAAAGGCAGATCGAATGACACCGAGGGCGGTGCCGTAGTCGGCCGTGGCCAAAGCCCCGGCGTTGCAGTAAGTGAGGATCCGTGCCCCCTTGGGGATGACCCTGGCTCCCCACGAGCCGATTTGCAGGTTGGTGACCACGTCTTCGCGAAGAAGCTCATCGGCCTTTTCCTGGATGAGGTTTTGAAGCTCAGTCACGGTCGCCTGAGGGTTTTCGACCACCACCGAGTATACCTTCTCCACTGCCCAGGCCAGGTTGTTGGCCGTGGGCCGGGCCGTGCGAACCTGCTCGCACATCCGGACGAATTTCTGACGGAACGTCTGGGTTTCGGCCGCCAGAATCGTCTTGGCTCCAATGGCGAGTGCCATGGCCCCCGCAACGCCAATGGCCGGAGCCCCCCGAATGGCCATGTTCTTGATGGCGTTGACCACCTGCCTGACCGTCGTGCAGCGCAGAAAAACCTCGCGGTGCGGCAATACCCTCTGGTCCAATATGACGACCACATCTCCATCCCGGTGAATCGGGGGCAACCATTGCTCCGTCATGTGTCACGGCTCCTTCGGATTGAGAATGGCTCAGGAGGAAAGCTTGCTTCGCAGGAGGTCGTTCACCGCCTTCGGGTTGGCCTTTCCCTTGCTCTTTTTCATGACCTGTCCAACAAAATAGCCGAAAAGCTTCTCCTTGCCCGCCCTGAAGGCAGCCACCTCGGATGGGCTCTCGGCGAGCACCTCGTCGATGATGGTCTCGATGGCCGCCGCATCGGTAACCTGGACCAGACCCTTTTCCTGGACGATTTCGCCCGGCTTTCTGCCCGTGGAATACATCTCGTCGAAGACGGTCTTGGCGATCTTGCCGCTCACCGTTCCCTTGTCGATCAACTGGAGGAGCTCCGCGAGGCTCTCGGGGGGAACCGGACATTGCTCAATATCCCGCTCGTCCCGTTTCAGCTCACGCAGAAGCTCCGACATGATCCAGTTGCTGACGATTTTGGGTTGAGGGAATCGTTCAGCGGCCTTCTCAAAATAGGCGGCCAATGCCCTGGAGGAAGTCAACACTCCCGCATCGTAAAGCGGGAGTCCGTAATCCTGCACGAACCGCTCACGTTTCGCATCGGGAAGTTCGGGAAGCCCCTGACGAATGGATTCGATCCACTCCTCGTCGATCTCGATGGGCACCAGGTCAGGATCCGGGAAGTACCGATAGTCGTGGGCCTCTTCCTTGCCACGCATACTGACGGTGACCCCTCGATTGGCATCCCAAAGGAGCGTTTCCTGCACCACGGCCTCTCCACGCTCCAGAAGAGCACGCTGACGCCGGATCTCGAATTCAAGAGCGCGCTGCACGTTGCGGAACGAGTTCATGTTCTTGAGCTCGGTCTTGACCCCCAGCTTCTCGGTTCCCACGGGGCGCAGCGACACATTGGCGTCGCAGCGCATGCTCCCCTCTTCCATGTTGCCGTCACAGATCTCCAGGTAGCGGAGGATCTCCCTCAGAGTCCTGAGGTATGCGGCAGCTTCCTCCGGGGAACGAATGTCCGGCTCGCTCACGATCTCGATGAGCGGCACACCGGTTCGGTTGAAGTCCACGTAGCTCACCGGCTGAAACTCGTCGTGGACCAGTTTTCCCGCATCCTCCTCCATGTGGATCCGATGAATCCTAATCCTGCTGGATCCTTTCTCGCCGGGAACTTCCACCCATCCGGCCTGAGCCAGCGGCAGCTCATACTGGGAGATCTGGTAGCCCTTGGGAAGGTCCGGGTAGAAATAGTTCTTCCGTGCAAACTGGCTGTAGGGAGCGATTCGGCAGTGGGTGGCCAGGGCCATCTTGATGGTGAATTCGACGACGTTGCGGTTCAGAACGGGGAGCACGCCCGGCATACCCAGGCACACCGCACAGGTGTGCGTGTTGGGGCTGGCTCCGAAGGTCGTGGAGCAGCCACAGAATATCTTGCTCTTGGTGAGCAGCTGAGCGTGGATTTCCAATCCGATCACCGTTTCAAACTGCATACTGGGATCTCCATGACTCCTTTGGGGGGGGATGCTCCGCGTGTTCGGGGTCTCACTCCCCGACAACAGGCCGGTTTATAGCACCATCCTCCCGCCGCTGCAAGGCACACCCCGGGGGTGGGATCGCCTCGTTGCGGCTGCATTCCCTGCTTTCCGCACCCATTACTCCGAGTTTGACATCATGGGTCCTTTCTTTTAGGACGGTACTGGACGAATCGGTTGGATCGGCTCCAATGAATTCACAAGCGCCATTGCGTCTTTGGGATGAAACCCCATGTCTCAGTTCCTCAAGGTCAAAACAGCATCCGAAGTTCTGGCAATCGTCAAGGGAATCCCCCCGCTCGCCAGCGAGGCGGTTGCGCTCCATGCGGCAGTGGGTCGCATTCTGGCTGCCCCGATCCGGGCACCGGAAGCCGTTCCCCACTTCGACCGCGCCGTCATGGACGGCTACGCCGTGCATGCCAGGGACACCTTCGGAGCCTCTGAAACGCTGCCGGCCCTTCTGGAGCTGTCTGGCGAAATCCGCATGGGCGAGCTTTCGACTCAGCCCATCCAAACCGGCAGCGCCCTGGCGATTCCCACGGGGGGAATGCTCCCCGAGGGAGCAGACGCCGTCGTGATGGTCGAATACACCCAGCCGCTGGATGAGCAGACTATCGAGGTCACCAGGCCGGTCGCTCCCGGTGACAACGTCCTGCGAAGAGGTGAAGATATTGAAGAGGGACAGGAGCTCTTTGGGGTGGGATCACGGTTGCGAGCCCAGGACATCGGTGTGCTGGCAGCCCTGGGGATCGCAACCGTGAATGTTTTTCGGAAGCCCGGGATCGCCGTCTTTTCGACGGGAGATGAGGTGGTGCCCGTCGAGACCAGGGGCCTCCCCCCTGGGAAGGTGCGCGACATCAACACTCACACCCTTTCCAGCCACCTGAGGCAGAACGGCCTGACCGTCAGCACGTTCCCCATCGTGCCTGACAGCCTGGAAGCGCTGACGGCGACATGCCGCACCGCCATGGAAGACCACGACGTCATCCTCCTGTCGGGGGGGAGCTCCGTGGGTGCGCGGGACTTCACTCTGAGAATCCTGGACGCATTCCCCGGTTCGGAGCTCCTGGTCCACGGCATCGCCATCCGCCCGGGAAAACCTGCCATCCTCGGCCGAATCGGCCAAAAGCTCTTCTGGGGTTTGCCCGGGCAGCCCATGTCCGCGCTCATGATCTGCCAGGCCTTTGTGATGCCATCTCTCGCCGCCCTGGAGGGCGTGGGCTCATCGGGGGATTGGCGAGCATCCGGGACGGCAGTCTCCGCGGTGCTCAGCCGCCAGCTTCCATCCGTACAGGGACGAACGGATTACATCCCGGTGATCCTGTCCCGGGACGAGACGCCTCACCGGGCCATCCCGCTCTTCGGCAAATCCGCCATGATCAGCATCCTGGCCAGAGCGGACGGCTATGTGGTCATCCCGGAGCATGTGGAAGGTCTCGATTCCGGGACGGGGGTGGAAGTACACCTGTTTTCGGCCCGCCGGTAGAGCCAGGCGCAAATCCATTTGCCGTTGCGGTGGGCACAAAAAGATGTGCCCACCCTACGAAGCTCCCCGTTGTTATTCGGAACCGTAGGGTGGGCACAGGTTCATCGTGCCCACCAAAAGCGGTCATTAACTGGCGCCCGACTGTATGAGTCAGGACCGTGAAGGCGCAGACTCCCCGCACTGCACGGTTTTCCCGGAGCCAGCGGGGTCCATTCCGGAAAAGCATCGGCCCTCAACCATTGAAAACGGCTGAGGGCCGAATCATCTCCAGATACAATTCCCCGCTCAGAGGGTCACATCTTCAAACCCGGCATACTACCCCCGTCCAAAGAAAGAGACGGTAAGAATGCCGGCCGTACGGGTCAGGCAGGGGCTCCGACCGGCTCAACATCTTCCACGTTGAGCTCGATACTCACCGACCGCTGGATGATGTCAACACTCACCACCAGCCTGCCCCTTCTGGGATTCTGGCGCAGGAGTATGCCCACACACCCCTCCAGTGCGCCACGAACGACACGCACCCAGTCGCCCTCCTTGAGGTAGGAATGGGATGCCAGGGGAAAAGGTGAACCGAGCATCGTTTTCAGGTTGTCGATCTGATATTCCGGAATCGGCAGGGCGCCCTCGGAATTTCTCAAAACGCAGACTGAACCGGGGGTCTTCAAAATATTGACGTTGGTGTAGTTGTCCAGGATGGTGTGTACGAAAACGTAACCGGGAAACAACGGAAGCTGCACTTTTTTGCGTCGGTCCTGCCTCCTGCTCCAGGACTCCATCAGCGGGAGGTAACAGTCGAAGGACTTCTGCTGAAGCCGTTTCACAACCTCCTTTTCATGATTGACCTGAACATAGAGCGCGAACCATGACAGTTCTGCTCCCGTGAGTTTTGGAAAGATGACAGGGCCGCGGCCTGACACCCGATTAGGACACTGATCCATGATCGGATTGCGGTAGCTTTGTTCCATGCTCTTTCTCTCTAAAAAATAGTCTTGAAAAATTGTGCCAAGGATATGGGAGATCACCATCCCGCGGTACCAGAGCAATACCGGTGCCAAACCCTGCGAAGAACCAGCGCTTCTGACCTCAAAACCAGCTTGAGACATTGGCAGGAAAATCGCCTCAACAGTCCTCAGCCCTTGAGAGCAAAGGCTTGAATCCGCAAAAGTGCCACCTTCAGCACATTTCGATTTCCGACCATACCGAAATGTAAACCTGACGCAGCGATCAGCTTTTGTCATTCACGTGAATCACAGGGCGAGGTGAGCGGCAACTGCAACACTCATCCCGCACCTGAAGGCTAACATCCGAAGGTTACAAATCGATGACCGTCCTTTTGCGGACGTAATCAGTCAAATCCCAGGCAGTGGGTAGCCTGATCAACCGCCCCTGCCTGTCGGCATACATGAGGAATTTCTGGTCGAGGGCATGGTTGAACAAGTCTCTTGTGAGAATAACATCCTTCTGACAATAGTCAATGAGCGTCTCCCATTGTCCCTCCCTGAACCACTTCACTGCCTGAATCCCATCACTTTCCTTGCGCCTGCCCAGCGTCTTTTCACCCAGGTGGTCCAGACTCAGACGAAAACCCAGCTGACCGTGGATCTCTTTCAACAGGTCCAGGGTGGGCAGGCGGGAAAAGTCGAGTGGGCTGTAGGCTTTGAGAACCGCGTAGTCAAATGAAAGGACATTGAAGCCCACGACCAGGTCCAGCTCCTGCAAATGTTCAATGAGTGCCGGAACCTCGTTTTCGCGATAGACATGGAATCGCTCCGTGGACGTGTCGAATACGACGGCCACCGAAACCCGCATCAGGTGCTTGTTGTGCCATCCGCCGACTTCCTCGGCCAACCGCTGAGTTTCAAGGTCGAAAAAACCTATTCGCGGCTGCGTCTGTGCTGGCTTTGAATCTATGGGACGTGGGTGGTCATCGGCTTCCGGCTCCAACCGACTCACTTCCCCATCCAGGCCTTCACCGAGCGGGCGATCTCCCAGGAGGTAACCCAAAACGGCAAGGGCCGCCTGCTTATCCAGCGGCTTGTTTCCGGACCCGCACTTGGGGGAATGGATACAGCCGGGGCATCCCTCGGTGCACGGGCAGGCTGCGATGAGGTCGCGCGTCCGCGACAGAATATCCAGGATGATCTCGTAACCCTGTTCGGATAGACCGATGCCGCCGGGATAACCGTCGTAGATGAAAATGGCCCCCTTCCCCACCTGGGGATGCTGTGGACAGGAGATGCCGCCAATGTCGTTCCGATCGCAAAGCGCAAAAAGAGGGAACATGCTGATGGCCGCATGCTCCACGGCGTGGATCCCTCCCATGTAATGCAGTCCGGCCGCCTGGATATGTCGGGCCACGATGGGCTCGAGCTCCATCCAGAACCCCACCGTCTCGAAGGTCTGAGGGGGAAGCTCCAGGGGATTGGTGGCCAGCAGCTCCTGTGAAAACAGTCGCCTCTGCTCATAGGCAATGATGTGCTCCGTCACGCGCAGGCGGCCCAGCCTCGCGACGAAATTCCCCACGGGCTTGGATGCCAGCACCCGAAGGATCTCCGTTTCCTTCTCGCTCTTCACCCGCGTGAAATACTGGGCATGGCTCGGAGTCACCTCGATGATTCGCTTCTCGAGGTCCAGCCTGTCCACGTGGAAGGACTCTCCTCGATGCAGGTAAACCGCCCCGGGATGGCATTCCTTGAGCGCCCGCATTCCGTCGTTTCTGCCGAGCGGGACCCTGGAGCTCGAGCCCGCTGTGGCCCGGAAGATCGTATAGGAAGCCCCCACCGACCGGATGTCCACATTGCGGTGCGGATGCTGGTTGGAAGCGATCCACGTGGTGCCGTCGGCGGTCTGCAGGAGCCGCCCCTCCTGTGTGAGGCAGTGGACCATTTCCAGAACCCCTGCGTCGCCGCCCTCCAACTCCTCCCCCTCCAGGGGCAGCTCAGCCGCCGCACAGGGTAAATGAGCCCGGAGGATTTCCGGGTTCAACGGATTGGTGACGGCCAGTTCGTACCGACTGTTCAGGAATTGATCCGGATGCTGCACAATATATTGATCCAGGGCGTCGGGCTGCGGAATCAGCACGATGGCTGACTCTCGGCCGCTCCGCCCCACACGCCCCCCTCTCTGCCAGGTCGTCATGACCGTTCCCGGATAGCCCACCAGAATGCACAGATCCAACCCGCCGATGTCGATCCCCATCTCCAGAGCACTGGTGGAGATCACGGCAGCCAGCGATCCATCGGCCAGCCGCTGTTCGATGCCCCGCCGCTCTTCCGGGAGATAACCCGCCCGGTAGGAGCTCACATTGGAGCCCAATTCGGGAGCCATGCGCAGGACGCTCATGTGCACGAGCTCCGTCAACTTGCGGGACTGGGTGAAGGCAATGGTTTTCAATCCCCCTTGGGCAGCACGCACAATCAGGCGCGCGGCGAGCCCCGATGCGTGGCCCGCCTGCCCCGTCTCGGAACCGAGAAAGACAAAATGGCGTTTGGCCTGGGGAGCCCCGCTTTCGTCCACAACCTGTATGGCATCGCGCGAAAGACCGAGAAGCTGAGCCGCCAGGTCCTGGGGGTTGGCGATGGTGGCGGAAAGAAATACGAACTGCGGAGAGCTGCCGTAAAAGCGGCAAACCCTTTGGAGTCGCCGAAGCACCTGGGAAACATGACTCCCGAAAATCCCCCGGTAGACATGCATTTCATCGACGACCACGAACCGAAGGCTCTTCCAGAACCGCTCCCATTTATTGTGGAAAGGGAGCAAGGCATAGTGGAGCATGTCCGGGTTGGAGAGCAGGACGTGCGGGTGATTCTGACGGATCTTGTTCCGATGGTGCGGAGTGGTATCGCCGTCATACACCTCCGCGCGAAAGGGTGGCTCACCGCCCACCGCCCCCAGGAAGTGGCGCAGCGTCTCGAGCTGGTCTCGTGTGAGGGCCTTGATGGGGAAAAGGTAAAGGGCATGGACTTCAGGAGCAGCCAGAAGAGACTCGACGACCGCCGTATTGTAGATGAGCGATTTACCACTTGAAGTGGGCGTCGAGACCACCACGGTCCCACCCGCGCGGATGTGCTCGATGGCTTGGGCCTGATGCGAGTAAAGGTTTCGAATCCCCATGCTCAGCAGAGCTTCCCGGAGCACGGCCGGCAGCGGCCTGGAAAGGCGGCCTGCAATGGGTTTTCGGGCAGCCAGCTCCGCGTGGTGGATCACTTTGAAGTCTTGCCATTTCTGGTGGAGCAGTGCATAAAGGAACCGTTGAATCACGGGCAGTTGTCCTCGTTTCTCGTGAAGCCGGAAGGTGACGGCCAGGCTGCATCCAAGTGCGGTTCCAGCCGTACGTGCACCCATGCCACGCCGGCGTCTCGATCGCTTGTTTTTTTGTCATCAAAGAATATCAGACAACCATTCCTGAGGCAAAAACCATCGGAGGGAACGGCCAGCATCGTCGTTCTACTCCTGGTCATGGCTGCCGAACCAAGGAGGACTCCATGAATCAAGAAGCGACGGATCGTATCCACTGGCTGGGACACGACTGCATCAGGCTGGACGGCAGCGTCGTCGTCTGCATCGATCCCTACCAGCTCACCGCGAGCCACCCGGCGGACCTCATCCTCATCACCCACGAGCACTTCGACCACTGTTCCCCCGAAGACATAGCCAAAGTGATCAAACCGGACAGCGTCATCATCACGGATGCCGCGTCCGCCAGGAAGCTGAAGGGAGACGTGCGCGTGGTGGCGCCGGGCGACCGCCTGAATGTGAAGGGAATCGACATCGAAGTCCACCCCGCCTACAACACCAACAAGGACTTCCACCCCAAAAAGGCGGGGATGCTCTCCTTCGTCGTCACGTTGGACGGAGTGCGCTACTATCACTGCGGTGACACGGACGTCATCCCGGAGATGAAAGATCTGCAGGTGGATGTCGCCTTCCTGGCCGTCTCCGGCACTTATGTCATGACGGCCGAAGAAGCCGTGGAAGCCGCTCGCACCATCAAGCCCAAGGTGGCGATCCCCATGCACTACGGGGCCATCGTGGGCAGCGATGACGACGCCGCAAGGTTCAAGAAAGCTCTCGAAGGGGAGATCGACGTCGTCATCCTCAAGAAAGAGTGAATCATGCCGGCCGCCTATCTCGAAGCCCACCGCTCGGGACGCCTTCAGGAGACCGCCCGGAAGAGCATGGAGTGGATGAAGAAGTGCACCCTCTGCCCGCGCCTGTGCGGCGTGAACCGGCTGGAGGGAGAAACGGGCTACTGCCGCACGGGACGGCTGGCGGTCCTGGCCAGCTACGGCCCGCACTTCGGAGAGGAGAGGCCTCTGGTGGGAAGGAGAGGGTCGGGAACGATCTTCTTCTCCCACTGCAACCTTTTCTGCATCTTTTGTCAAAACTATGACATCAGCCACGGAGGCGAAGGGCGACCCGTCACCGCCGAGACCTTGGCCGATGTGATGCTCGCCCTCCAGGATCAGGGGTGTCACAACATCAACTTCGTCACGCCCACCCATGTCATCGCGCCCATCCTGGAGGCGCTCTCACTGGCTGTCGGCAAGGGCCTCACCATACCGCTGGTCTACAACACGGGGGGGTATGATCGCACTTCAGCGCTCAAGCTCCTGGACGGCATCGTCGATATATACATGCCGGATTTCAAGTTCTGGGATCCAGAAGTTTCCAAGAGGCTGAGCGACGCACCCGACTATCCGGAGCGGGCACGAAAGGCGGTCAAGGAAATGCACAGGCAGGTGGGAGACCTGGCCATGGACGCAAAGGGGGTGGCAGTGCGAGGGCTGCTCGTTCGTCACCTGGTCATGCCCAAGGGTCTCGCGGGCACCCCGTCCGTCCTGCATTTCCTGGCAACCGAGATCTCCCGAAGCACGTATGTCAACATCATGAGCCAATACCACCCCTGCGGTGGTGCGGTGGGACAACCCGATCTCGGACGGCGGATCACTTCCGGCGAATTCGAGGAGGCTCTTGAGCTGGCACGGAGGGAGGGACTGGAACGCCTGGATGAACGACACCGGCATTGGATCACGCTGGAGTTTTAGGACCCCTCCAAAGTCTTCAGCCTCTCATCGGCCGCACTTCCTGGAATCCCCTTTTTTTTCGACGATACGCAATAAGATTGCCCAATCCCCCGGGATCGGCGCAGGGATTGCTTATCCCCGGCAGGAAACCCTTGCCAAGGAGATGTCATGGCCAGAATTGACGCATTTTTCAAGCTCGTGAACGAACAGAAGGCTTCGGACCTGCACCTGGTCTCCGGGCAGCAACCGGTGCTGCGCGTGCGGGGCGATCTGGAGCGGGTCAAGTACAAGGTGCTGGACGACGATGAACTGAGATCGATGCTCTACGAGATCACCCCTGAAGACAAGATCAAGGTGTTCGAGGAAACCGGTGACCTCGACTTCGCCTATGAAATCCCCGGAATGGCCCGCTACCGCGCCAACTATTTCAGGCAGAAGAACGGCATCGCAGCCGTGTTCCGCGAAATCCCGAGCGAGATCCTCTCCGTCGAGCAGTTGGGCCTGCCTGCGGTCATCAGCCGCCTGGCAATGCTTCCGCGAGGGCTCGTGCTGGTGACGGGGCCCACGGGAAGCGGCAAGTCCACCACCCTTGCGGCCGTGGTGGACGAAGCCAACCGCAAGCGCAAGGACCACATCATCACCGTCGAGGACCCCATCGAGTTCGTGCACACGAGCAAGAACTGCGTCGTGAACCACCGCGAAGTGGGCACGCACACCAAGTCCTTCTCCGCGGCCCTGAGAGCGGCCCTTCGTGAAGACCCGGACATCATCCTCGTGGGCGAAATGCGCGACCTCGAGACCATTCGCCTGGCCATTGAAGCTGCCGCAACGGGTCACCTGGTCTTCTCGACCCTGCACACCACCAGCGCAGCCAAGACGGTCGACCGTGTCGTCGAAGTGTTTCCCACAGGCGAGCAGCCCCAGATCCGCTCGACTCTGGCCGATGGCCTCCGCGCCGTCGTGTCCCAGGCCCTCTTCAAACGGATCGACATCAAGGCACGCTGCGCCATTCAGGAGATCCTGATTGCCACCCACGCCGTGCGCGCCATGATCCGGGAGGCCAAGACACACCAGATCCCCTCGGCCATGCAAACGGGCAAGAAATACGGCATGCAGACCCTCGATGACGGGATCGCCGCCAGGCTCCACGCCGGGCAGATCAGCCCCGACGAAGCCTACATGAAGTGTGTCGACAAGGAGAAGTTCAAGCCTTACCTCACCGAGGCCCCGCAGGATTTCACCGAGGTGTAAACCAACCGGACAGGAGAGGCCCGCCAGGACCGGGCCGGACGGTCAAAGGAATACTAAAGAAGGGATAATGCCGTGAGACGCAGAGAGCTCGATTTTTTCCTCACCCGGATCCTCGATGAGACCCCCCGGGCTTCGGACATCAATTTCACCGTCGGGAAGCCGCCCCAGGTGGAGCTGGACGGTCAGCTCAAACCGGCCTGTGATGGGATGGGAATCCCTCGACTCATTCCCTTCCAGACCGAATCCATCGCCATGAACCTCATCGGCGGGGACCGCCGCAACATCCAGCACCTGCTGAGCCACGGGTCGTGCGACCTGTCCTACCATCTCCCGGGACGCGCGCGCTTTCGCGTCAACATCTTCTCACAGCGCGGCACCTACTCCATCGTCATGCGGCAGCTGCCCACCAAGATCGCCACCATCGACGAGCTGAAGCTTCCCCAGGTCTTCAAGCAGGTGTCCGAAGAGAAGTTCGGCATCGTCATCGTGACGGGAGCCACCGGCAGCGGCAAGTCGACGACGCTGGCGGCCATATTGAACGAGATCAATCAGAAGCGGGCGGCTCACGTGGTGACCTTGGAGGATCCCGTGGAGTTCGTGCATTCCCAGCAGTTGGCGACCTTCAATCAGCGGGAGCTCGGGCTGGATTTCGACAGCTTCTCTTCGGGCCTCAGGGCCGCCCTGCGCCAGGCGCCCAAGGTGATCCTGGTCGGTGAAATGCGCGACCGCGAGACGGTGGAGATCGGCCTCAGCGCCGCCGAGACGGGCCACCTGGTGCTGACCACCCTCCACACCATCGATGCCGGCCAGACCATCAACCGCATCATCGGCATGTTCGAGCTCGAGGAGGAGCGCCTCATCCGCATCCGCCTGGCGGACACCCTGCGCTGGGTCATCTCCCAGCGACTGCTGCCCAGAGTCGGAGGCGGGCGCATTGCGGCCATGGAAGTCATGGGCAACAGCCTCCGGGTGAAGGAATCCGTCGTCAACGGGGAAACCGAGGGCAAGACCTTTTATGAGATGATGCAGCAGGCGAAGCCTTTCGGCTGGACCACCTTCGATGACAATATCGCCCAGCATTACGAGGATGGCCTCATCAGCGAGGAGACAGCTCTGGCCTATGCGACCAAGAGAGCCATCGTGAAGCGGTCCATCGACCAGCTCAAGTCGGCCAGGGGCGAAAAGACCACGGATATCGAGGGGCTCAGGATCGACAAGGAGTACGCCCGCAAGATGGGCTGAGCACATGTGTCCCGCTGAGGATGCAGGCCACCTTTCCGATCCTGAAGCTCCGATAAGTGCTTACGGGAAGCCCCGGGCGAAAAGGGTATAGAATCAGGGGGGCATGGGCCAGGCCAGCTTTGCCCGTGATCGGGTGAGCTCGCATGGGGAAGCTCCGCTTGGCCGATGGCACCCAACCTGACCAGGCACCTGAGCTCGATTCAACAGCATGGCCCCGGGCCGTTCCAGTGTCGAAAATGACTCTCGGCATCGAAAAGAGCGGGCCCCCCTGGGGCATTGCCAGAGCCATCCTGAGCCCGGTGCAGGGACTAACCGTCATAGACTTCAGGGGGAGCTCAGGCAGCTCTGCAGATCCTCTCAAAATGTGCGGGGCTCTTTCTCCATTGTTGCTGCCTTCGCCGGTAGAAGCAAACGGCGCACATGGTTTCAAATTACGCTGTGACCGTTTCACAGGGCCTGGACCAGGCCTTGCTTTTCCTCTCGGCTTTCATCATACTCCAAAATGAGCAAACGGCGTGATCATCAGCCGGCCTCCAACACAGCACTGTTCTTCCTCTCGACCGCCATTCCGCAGCCCAGTTCAAATCGTCTGGTTGAGCCGGTCAAGCACGCCATGACCCTGTTTCGTTGGAGGGTACAGCCATGGGGACATGCAAGACCGTGAATTGGAAGAGATTGGCGAGGAAGGGCTTCAAGGTAAAACGCAATCAAAACATGGTTCTTTTCCTGAGGTCTTGGCTGCCTGTCGTGTTCCCGGCTCATCTGGGAGTCTATGGTCGGAGTGGAAAGGGAATAGAGGTTGGCGGCTACGTTGCAGATCCCTGCAACAAATTCCATCATCCTGGAAAATCCGCTGATATTTATCTGAGTGCATCCCGTGAAACAGACCTGAAACTTGGCAGCGCCCTGTTTGAGATGTTTGCAGACTATCCTTATTCGCTGGGGGTTGAGCAGGTCATTTGGAATCGCCGGTTGTGGCTCGATGGGAAAGATGCTCCAGGTTGTCCCAGACCGTTTTCACCCAATGCCGGGATGAAGGCCCATGATGATCACATTCACGTAACTTTCACTGATGAAAGCGCCATAGAATGGGGGAGCTCGACCTTGATGTATCTTCTGAGCATGATCCGATCCGAGATCTTTGGTGGCAAGTGATCGGCTATTCCAGGAGCTCACTTCAGTCGGCAGGGAATTCCAGCATTTCAGAACTGGAGAGCAATATGTCCAGATCATTCCGGTTGTCATCGCCCCATTGATCCGGAGCTCACCTCCCGGCAAGAAACCGGAATACCCCAAATCGCATCTGGATCGAGAGTCCCCGGCGCATGGTCGGTGCAGTGCCAGGCTGTGTGCTTTCTTCTGTGTGCTTTCTTCTTGAGTCGGTGCTCGTCAGTGTATATACTGTAGATGTTTTTCAATACACAAGAAAGGATCACATGGCTCTCAGTATCAGAAATCCTCAAGCTGAAAAGCTTGCCCGCCAGGTTGCTGCAGAGACCGGAGAAAGCCTAACGGAAGCGATCATCCATGCATTAGAAGAACGACTCGAACGTCTCAAGGGACGTCGAACCGCCATTGACGTTGCCGATGAGATCATGAGGATTTCCCATCGGTGCAGGGCTCTGCCGGAAAGGGACCAACGCTGTGCCGACGAGATCCTGGGCTATGATGAGAGGGGGCTCCCGCAGTAATGGTTATTGACACTTCCGCCCTGGTGGTGATTCTCCTCGGTGAGCCCGAAGCGGAGGCTTTTGCTGTTGCGGTAGCCGGAGATTCCAAAAGACTCATCAGTTCCTTTACGGCCTTGGAGACCGGGATTGTGATAGAGGCAAAGAGAGGCGAGGCCGGCGGGCGTGAGTTGGACCTTCTTCTTCACTATGCAAGGATTGCGATTGTGCCGATGACGGCTGAACATTACGAGATCGCACGGTTTGCCTGGAGAAGGTACGGAAAGGGACGTCACCCCGCGGGGTTGAATATCGGCGACTGCTGTTCCTATGCGCTGGCGAAGTCGACCGGCGAGGCGCTTCTTTTCAAAGGCAGTGATTTCAATCAAACCGACATCCAGGCAGCAAACTGGAGTCTGTGATTTGCTTTTTTCTCTTCCATAGTCCACCTGGTCCTTGAGAATCCAAGGTCCCAAAGGTCAACACCTCCGTATCACTGCTGTTCAAGTAAGCTGCTGCGCAGCAGATCGATTGCTGCTCGGTGCTGTTCTGCCCACCCTGGCCACAAAGCTGCGTTTTCCGGTGGGCAACGCCACCTCTTTTGCCCACCCTACAAGAATAATCTCGTGCTCGTAACCGTTCCCAGGAAGACCGATGCGATCAGGGGCTTGACGCTTTTCGTGGTCTGCACTGATGCGGATATCTGACTGCTCTGAGCCACGGCCTGGAGGCAGGTGCGACTCCTGGCCTCTTTGCCAGTGCCCAATCTTCTATTCGATGCAAGCATCCAAAATCTGATAAAAGGGCCCCTGTGTGTGCACTCCACTCCCAGGAAGCCCTCTATTCGCTTGGGAGGAGAATCGTATGAGGCATAGAAACACTGCCTGCCACAGCCTGGCGCCAAAAACTACTCGATGATCGTGGGGCTGTTTGGACGCCTCAATCATGTGGAGGGGACTGAGCTTGATCCACCGAATCGCATCATGCATCCGGCAAGCCATTGCACCAGCCATCAAGACGAGTCGCTGGATTCTGACCATCACCGTGCCAGTCTCCTTCGCAGTCCTGCTGCTGAAATTGACCGGCCTTCTGCCCATCATGGCACGCATCTTCGCCCCCCTGTTTGCCTGGTTCGGCATGCCGGGCGAATCGGCCCTGGTATTTGTTACGGCCGGCCTGGTGAACATCTATGCCTGTATTGGCGTTATCAACACCTTGGAGCTGAGCAGCCGAACGGTGACCATCCTGGCTCTTATGTGCCTGATTTCCCATAATCTTCCGGTTGAGACGGCTGTTCAGAGGAAGACGGGTACTCCTTTGTCCCGGACCTTGATGGTTCGACTGGGGGCCAGTTTTGCCGGCGCTTATATTTTGAATATTCTGCTGCCGACCGATACGCAGCTCATGGTCGCTGCAACGAAATCCATGGTTGTAGCCGAGTGGGGCAGCGAGCTGATGGACTGGCTGGCCGGCACATCCTATTTGTGCATCAAGATTGTCTTTCTGATCACGCTCTTGATGATTCTGCAGCGTGTCCTGGAAGAATTCGGCATCACCCGCATGCTCACCAGCATCCTCAAGTACCCTCTGATGGCGCTGGGCATCCCCCATCAAGCGGCTTTCTTGTGGATCGTGGCCAACACCTTGGGACTGGCCTACGGGGCCGGCGTGATCATCGATCAGGTGGAGCGCGGTGAGCTCTCCGCCAAAAACGCCGATATCCTCAACTACCACATCGCCATCTCCCATTCCCTGCTGGAAGACACCCTGCTCTTTGTGGCCATTGGTGTCCCTTTCTTGTGGATCACCATTCCGCGCGTGATCCTGGCCGGCATCACCGTATGGCTCAAGCGGCTTCTGGACTGGACTTTCATGCCCCGGGCGCGTGCCGGGTCAAACCTTGAAGAAGATTGACGGCTTCCAGCTGTCATGCGGATGGTAACGACAGCCTGATCGCCCACCTGTTTTATTGGGCTATTGTGGACTTGGTACCCTTCCACACAATTGAGTGCTCGTATGCGTTGTCATTCCCGCATGTCCCTGGCGGGAATCCAGAGGCGTTCAGATGTCTGGATCCCCGCCAGAAGCCTGCGGGGATGACGTACGAGGAATATGAGCAC
>JBFYYO010000044.1:0-20327 GCA_041310025.1 Syntrophobacterales bacterium | reverse complement strand
TCGAACGCTTTCTCAACAATCACAAGCGAATCATGACTGATGACTTTGATCAATAACCTCGCACGATTATTCCTGGCGACTCTCGTGGCTGCTTTCGTGTACGGGATGTTTGCTCTCTTTGCGCTGAGATTCGAAGAGGGCGAGATGTTCCCTCCCTATTCATCGCTGCGGAGCGACCCCCTGGGGGCCAAAGGACTCTATCAGGCACTGGAAAGGCTTCCAGGCCTCACTGTTGAACGCCACTACCATGCTCTGGACAAGACGAGCATCAAAGGAGACTCCACCCTGCTCTACCTCGGGCTTCCCTCAGGCTTTCTCAACCGGCCCCAGAACCCCGTCATAGACCAGTTGGAGGATCTGACCTCCAAAGGGGGAAGGATCGTGATTTCTTTCAGACCGGTCAACGAAGCCTCTGGCTGTGAAGCGGAATCGAGGAAACACGCATGCGCAAGCCTGCCGGTGGATGAGACCAACCCCTCCGAAACCGGCAAGGATTCGGACGACTCAACGGGCGACCGCGACGGCTCAGCAACCCCTGGTGATCGATGGGCGATTCGCCCGTTGAGCGACACCCGTTCAGGCAGTCAAGAACGTCCAGTCTGGTCTGCCAGCCTCCAAAAACCTGCCGAGGACCTCCCCAGCAGCATACCTGTCCGCAGCCGGCTCCGGTTTGAGGTCTTGGATGGAGACTGGAAGACTCTCTATTCCGTGGACGAGCAGCCGGTCATCGTCGAGCGCACCATGGGGCACGGCAGCCTGGTTCTCGTTGCGGACAGCTTCCTTTTCAGCAATGAAGCCATGCGAGGAGAACGCTCTCCGGGACTTCTGCTCTGGTTGTTCGGTCCCAATGGAAGGCTGGTGTTCGACGAGCTCCATTTCGGAGTGAGGGATCAAAAAGGTTTGATGGACCTTGTGCGCAAGCACCGCTTGACGGGCTTTCTCATTGCCCTGCTGGTCCTTGGAGGTCTCTTCGTATGGAAGAACGCCGTGCCTTTCCTGCCGGCCACTCAGCCCCACCCCGTTTCACCGGCTGGCTCCGCCCACATCGGCCGAGACCTGGCCGGCAGACTCACACATCTCCTCAGGAGAAACATTTCGCCGGGGCAACTCATCCGAGTCTGTTTCGACGAATGGGACAGGGCCGTCGGACAACATGACCGTGGGCTGAAAGGAATGAGACGGGAGCTCATGACGATCGTCGATGCACAGCAGGACGGCTCCGACAGGATCATGGAGCCAACCGCAGTCTACAACAGGATCTCAAAAATACTGTCAGAGGGGAAAACCTCATGAATACAGAGACAGATCGGCTCCAACTTCTCATTGAAGCCGTGAGGCAGGAGGTGGCCAAGGTCATCATAGGCCAGGAAAGGGTGATCGATTTCGCCCTGGTCGCCATATTGACCGGACATCACGCCCTGCTGGAGGGAGCGCCTGGTGTGGGTAAGACCTTGCTGGCTCGAACCCTCGCCCATGTCCTCGGCGGGCAATTCATGCGCATCCAGTTCACCCCCGACCTCATGCCGGCAGACATCACCGGAACTCACATCTTCAACATGAAAGTGAACGAGTTTGCCCTGGCACGCGGCCCTGTCTTCACCCATTTCCTGCTTGCCGACGAAATCAATCGAGCCCCTGCGAAAACGCAGTCCGCTCTTCTTCAAGCCATGCAGGAGAGGGCCGTGACCATCGACCGAAAGACCTACGCGCTCCCGCAGAGCTTCACGGTATTCGCAACCCAGAACCCCGTGGAATTCGAAGGGACCTACCCGCTTCCAGAAGCTCAGAAAGACCGTTTCATGCTCAAGATCACCATGAGCGGTCCCACCCGCGATGAAGAACTGACCATGGCTCAGCGCATGCTGGGTCCCAGCGCACCGGAACAGGTGCTGGCGACAGGCCTGGTCCGACAGGTCATCCCGGCCGAAGAATTCCTGGATCTGAGAAAGTCCCTGCAACAGATCACCATCCGGGATGAGCTCATCGGCTACATACTGGACATTGTCAGGTCCACAAGGGAGCATCACGCCATTCTGCTGGGCGCCGGACCCCGAGCAACCCAGGCACTGCTTCTGTCGGCACGTGCCCATGCGGCTCTGTGCGGACGCGATTTCGTGACCCCGGACGATGTGAAGACACTCTGTACAGCCGTCCTCGAACACCGGCTCATCCTCCGCCCCGAGTATGAGATCCAGGGACTCTCCACGAGCGAAGTGGTGGAAGCACTGATGCGGGAGGTTGTCGTTCCGCGATGATGGCGCCTCAGAGCAGACTTCTCTGGTTATTTGGCAGTACCATCCTGCCTGCAACCCTCGCGGTTGCAGTATATCCTGCCCTGAACCTGGTGCTGTGGCTCGTGGGCAGCGGTGTTCTGGCACTTTGTATCTACGACGCTGTTTCGATCCCGTTGCGCCGGCACAGCATTGCGGTGGAGCTGCCCGAGCAGATCAGCCTGACGCGTAAACAGGAAACTCCATTGACCCTCCAGGTACGACCGCTTGATGGTCTCGTGGGGAGCATCCAGCTTGCCCTCGAGCTTCCCGTCGGTATCGTCTCGACTCAGCGTGTGCTCTCCATCGCCCTCTCGCCGCCTGAATCGGACGTGCTTGTCGAGTGGCCCATCACTGGGCTGACTCGGGGAGAATACCGATCAATCCCTTGCCACTACCGAACCTCCTCCAGGCTCGGCCTCTGGGCCGTGCGCAAGAGACTGGATGCTGCAACCAACCTGCGCGTCTATCCCGACCTCGAAAACCACTCCCGGAGCTCAGACCTGCTGCTGCACTCCCTGAACAGGGAGGGGCGCCAGGCTCAGCGTCAGCTCGGACAAGGCCGTGAATTCGAGAAGGTGCGGGAGTATGTCTCGGGTGACAGCATGAGCGACGTTCACTGGAAGCAGACAGCCAGGCGCGGTCGTCTCGTGACGAAAGAATTCCAGATTGAACGAGCCCATGACATCTATATCGTCATAGACGCCTCCCGACTCAGCTCTGCCTCAATCGAGCCCGGAGGCGGGAAAGATGAATGCGCAGGGGAAATTGTGCTCGAGACTTACATCTCAGCCGCGATGACCCTGGGAACCGTTGCGTTGAGGCAGGGCGATCGCTTCGGTCTTGTCTCCTTCGGCAACGAAGTCGTCGATTTCGTGCGCGCAAGGGCGGGGCTGGCCCATTTTCGAATGTGTCGAGACGCGCTCATGCGCCTTCAGCCGCACGCCGCCGTGAATCCCGATTTCGAGGAGCTGGCAGGATTTCTGGTGCAGCACGTCAGACGCCGGGCCCTGCTTCTCTTCCTGACCAGCCTCGATGATCCAGCCCTCGCGGAGTCCTTTGAGCGAAGCATGGGACCCGTCGGCCATCGGCATCTGGTCCTGGTCGCCATGGTGAACCGCCATGGTTCCAGGCCGCTGTTTTCCTCTGCCGAAGCCACCGGTGTCGAGGACATCTACAGAAGTTTGGCGGAGCACATCACCTGGCAGGATCTGAGGCAGCTCGAGGTCGTCCTGAGGCGCCGCGGCATTGGATTCAGTGCCGTCAGCCGTGAGGACCTCGGTCCCCGGATGATCTCCCGATATCTCAGCGTCAAGCAGAGGCAAGCCCTGTGATCGTTGATCTTGAAAAGTTCATAGGCAATCAGAGGCAAGTCTGGAAGGAGCTCGAGGAGGTCCTGGGCAGAATCGAGCGCAATCCTTCAACCAGGCTTGATCTCGATCAGATCAAGCGGTTGCACCTGCTCTATGGGATCACCTCAGCGGATCTGGCAAGGCTCCAGGGGTTTGCCGCTGAATCGGAGCTCAAGCTCTACCTTGAGGCTCTGGTGTCCAAAGGTTTCTGCGAAATACACGATCACCGCTCCACACTGCAGCGGTTCAATCCGGTTCGCTGGGCCACGCGGTCATTCCCACAGGTCTTCCGGGCTCGCGCGGGAGCTTTCTGGATTGCGTCTGCTGTCATGCTGTTCGGGTGCTTCTTCGGTGTGCTGATGCTCTCCATCGACCCCGAGGCGAAAGAAGCCCTCATGCCTTTCGAACAGCTGCTTGGCGATCCGTCGGAACGTGTGGCCAGGGAGGAGCTCAAAGGCAATCCCGATCTTGGGGCGAACAAGCCGGTATTCTCAAGCACGCTGATGACCCACAACATTCGGGTCAGTATTCTCTGTATGGCCATGGGTGTCACCCTGGGAATGGGAACGCTCATACTCCTCTTTTACAATGGCGTCCTGTTGGGTGCGGTGGCCATGGATTACATCCATGCCGGCCAGACCAGCTTCCTCCTCGGATGGCTGCTGCCGCACGGTGTGATCGAAATCCCGGCAATTCTGGTCGCGGGCCAGGCCGGCCTCCTGCTGGGCTCAACGCTGATGGGTGGGCAGGACTGCCTTCCCCTGAGTCACAGGCTGCGCCGCATCGTGCCCGATTTGACCACCCTGATGGGCGGAGTCGCCCTGATGCTGGTGTGGGCGGGGATCGTCGAGGCCTTCTTCTCTCAATACCATGAACCTGTTCTTCCGTACGCTCTGAAGATTGCCTTTGGAGCGTTGGAGCTCACCGCCCTGACACTCTTCCTCAGCCGAAGTGGCTCCATGGATTCCGCTTCAGAAGGGAGATCGGCACGTGCTTCCTAGTCATGGCAAGAGTGTTTTGATCCGCACCCCAGAAGGAATAGCATTCCGACTGACGCTGGCCGGGCCCGTCAGCCGATTCATGGCCTGGCTCCTCGACACCTTCTGCGTTCTCGCTGCAGTGACCGTGATCGCGCCGATCTTTCAGCTCATATCGGTTTTCAGCGAATCGTACGGGATCGCTCTGCAGGTGTTGCTGTCATTCATCATTTCCATGGGTTACGGTATCTGTCTGGAATGGTTCTGGAGGGGTCAAACACTGGGTAAGAGACTCCTGGGGCTGCGCGTCATGGATGAACAAGGCTTACACCTCAGGGTCAGCCAAATCATCGTCCGTAATCTCCTGCGCGCTGTGGACGGCCTGCCGCTCTTCTATCTCGTCGGCGGGCTGGCGTCAGCCATCAGTCTCAAGGGACAACGGCTGGGAGACCTTGCAGCGAGCACCATCGTCGTCAGGATCGGAGAGCTCGCGATCCCCAACCTCGAATCGCTGGAGGCCGACAAGTACAATTCATTGCGGGAGCAGCCCTACCTGGCTGCTCGGCTGCGCAAAAAAGTTTCCATGGATGAAGCGTCCCTCGTGCTGCGCTCTCTTCTGAGAAGAGACGAACTGAAACTCGAGTCGCGGGCAGAGCTCTACGGGAAGCTGGCCGAGCATTTCAAATCCCTGGTACCTTTCCCACAGGAATGCCTGGAGGGTCTGGCGGACGAACGCTATCTTCGCAACCTGGCGGACGTGCTGTTTCGGTCTCGCTCTGCACGACGGCCCTGAAGACTTAAGGCGCAAGCCACGCGTGCATTTCCAAAGAAGAAGGCAGCCCTCTTCCCCGCCGGGCAGCGGGCGGGATTGATGATCGGGACGCGCGGTCCTCAATCACTTGAAGATGTATTGGCAGGCGTGGAGAAGCCCCGGATTCACCTCGACGTGGGAGGGTCGCTCACAATCTTGATCCGGATCTTGCGAGTTCTGGGACCGTCGAACTCACAAAGGAAGATGCGCTCCCAGGTGCCCAGTATGAGGCGTCCGTTGTCGATGATGATATGGACGCTTCCTCCAACGAGAATGGACTTGATATGGGCTGCTGCATTCCCCTCCGAATGCTTGTAGTTGCTTTTCCAGGGCACCAGGCGGTCCAGGGTGCTCAGGAAATCATCCATGACAGCGGGATCCGCCCCCTCGTTGACAGTGATTCCGGCAGTGGTGTGCGGGATATAGATGAAGCACAAACCACTTCTGACCTCGCTCTCCTGGATCTTTCGAGCCACCAGGTCCGTAACATCCACCATGACTGCATGATCCGGCGTGTTCACCTGCACCGTTTCCAGCATTCGATCCCCCTCCCCTTAAAAGTTAGATCAAGGCATGCCACATCGGTGAGTCGAATACAAGGAGGACATCATTTGAGAAGGATGAGGCCCGAGTCGGTTTCCTGGTAAGGTTGAGAATCCTCCTCCAATTCCTCACGGGTTTTGAAATCATCCGGCCAGTATTTCCGCAAGGACAGATAAACCAGTTGCTGCAGCAGCGGGTTCTCTCCGAGCGACGAAGCTTTATCAATGTGCTGAGCCACGGTCCAAGATGACCGTGCCAGCGTTTCCTGCCTGGAAAGCTTCAGCCAGAGGGCCATTTCCTCGAAAAGCCGCTTGAGCTGTTCTCTGCGTGCACCGGTCCAGAGTCGCTCGATAGTCGACCTGATGCTCGCCTCCGCCTGCTCCATCTTCAATTCCTGAGGAATCACCAGAACCGAGCTCTCCAGATCCCTGATCCGCTGCGACAGAGGTGTGATCTCCTCCCGGCTGAATACCAGGTACTCCGCGGGTATGAGGTTGAAAAGCGGTTCGACATCGAAAGACAGCACTTCGGCCTGGGGATTCTCGATGGGAGCCATGAGCTCATGAACATAGGGCGGCCTATCAGGTTCAAGGAAGGTGCGGAACAACTGGTCAGCCTGGCGAGCCTCGGCTGTGACTGGAAGTGCCCCAGCCCATTCGGTCATCTCCCTGAAGAGCAGGGCCGCATGCCGGACAGGGATTTCACAAAGGGGAAAAGCGAAGAGACTACTCACGTTCTGAAGGTACTCCCGGTAGAGCTTGGGGGAGGTGTCGCTGCTCCTGATGGACAACCGGCTCAGGCTGTTCTCGAAATACGATGAAATTCCAAGAGCCTGCGTGGCTGCCGACGTGGAAAGCAGGGCGGTCAGGAACACATAGCCCGATGACCCCACCGCCATGTGGGCTGTCGATGCTCGTGCCTCAGGAGGCACCAGGATCACGCGCTCTGCAGGCGTTTCGCGAGGGCCGACCTCATACCCACGCTGAGCGAAACGGTAGGCCGCCTGCCTGACCGCTTTGGCCAGCCGCTTTTCATCGACCTTGCCCTGCAATGCCACAAAGACCCTGAGGCCGACTTCGCTCGGATGGCGACTCAACTTCTGGAGCAGGGCTGTGATCATGCTCTCACGCCCATCAAGGGATCTCTTGAGAGAATCCAGCCAGTTGGTGAAACTCTCCCCATTGGGGGTTTGCACCGCCAGTCGATCGAGGATCAGCTGCAGTTCAATGTTCTCGTCGGGAGTTAGTGTCACATCAGGGGACTTCGGGGTTTTGGTCGTCTGTTTCCTGGTCATGGGCGGTCCACAAATTGTCAGAGGGCATGAATGGAATAACCACGGAAGCGAACGATGAAAGCAGGGTAGAGCCTCAGGTCGAGACTCCAGGTTCACCTTCGGGAGCCTCGAAACGGTCTGCCCGTGGCCCTTGGAAGCATGACAGACCCGCACGAGGGGCAAAAAAAGAAAGCCCCTCCATCACACGCCGGGCATGATGCGAGGGGCTTGAAGACGAACGACTAAGCCCTATTCTTCAGCTTCTTCATCATGCGGTTCCATAACCAGCGAATCCGCCACCAGCTCCCACAAATACTTCACTTCCACGTCCATGAAGTCGTACTCCTTGCGGAGGCTCTTCATGATCTGGTCGCGGCAGTTGTGGCAGGGGGCTATGAGCAGTTTCGCACCGGTGTCCTTGATTTGTTTGGCCTTGGTGCGACCATAGAAAATGCGCTCTTCCACATAGGGTGAAGCCCAAGCACCCCCGCCGGCACCACAGCAGTAATTGTTGGCCCGGTTCGGGTACATTTCCACGAAGTTCTCACAGCACTGCTGGGCGACCCAGCGCGGCTCCTCATAGTAGCCGTGGCCAAAGGTGCGCTCGCTCTTCCGCGCATAGTTGCAGGGATCGTGATAGGTGGTGAGCTCATGGTGGATGGATTTGTCCACCTTGATCCGGCCTTCGTCAAGGTACTTCTTCATCAGGTCATGAATGCTGACGAACTTGATACCCTCATCGGCAAACCATTTTTGCAGACCAAGCCTGGTCGCATAGTAGGCGTGCCCTCATTCGGGCAACACAAGGTACTCGCACTCGAGCTCCTTGTAATGCTTGACGATCCGCCCCACAATTTCCTTCATGGAGGCATCGTCACCGGTGAACAATCCCCAGTTGACCCCTTCCCAGTTTTCCGAGGTCGTGGTCCATGATTCCTTGGCAGCGTAAAGGATTCGCCACCAGAACATCATGTCTTCAGGCTCGCCGAACGGCTCCTTGGAATTGATGGTGAAAAGGTACCTGGCACCCTTCTTGTCCACGGGCACCTCAAAACCGGGAAGCTCTTCGGCCAACTCGGCGCTCATGTCCTCAAGGAGAAAAAGGAAGTCGTCCTTGGGGATGCCTACATTGTTTCCGGTCTTCAGGCACATGGCGACGCCCTTGTGGAGGACGCCGGGCACCTTGTCTCTTTCCCTCATTCCGCGAGCAGACCGGAGCATGGCCAGCAGGTCGATGTTCATGGGGCAGGCATGCTCGCAGCGTCCGCACAGGGTGCAGACCCAAGGGAATCTCGAATCAATCAATTCCTGTTCCAATCCCAGAACGACCAGGCGCACAGCTTTCCGGACATCCAGCCCGTCTACCCCCGTAACCGGGCAGCCTCCGGCGCACGTGCCGCAGGTCAGGCACAGATCGGCGTACTGGGTCGCCAACTTGCGCCTTTCGCGCTTCGACAACAACATTGGCTCCATAAATTCTCTCCCCTAAAGTGTTTCGCGGTTCAGGATTTCGTGCCTCGTATAACATACCCCCAGAAGCATTCAAAGGTTTTTTTGTCCAGATCGAAGACCGTATCGTTCACTTTGCACACGTCGGAAAATGTCCTCGTACCATAATGTACATACCCAGCTCGTGGCCGCCCGGATACCAACGGCGAGCCACTCCAGGATCAATACTCGTTCGGCAACTGAGCGAGCTTCTGCAGGCTGAAGACCGGGCCGTCTTTGCAGACATACTCCGTGCCGATATTGCACCGGCCGCAAATCCCGATGCCGCACTTCATCCGCATCTCGAGGCTCGAGATGATCCGGTCCGGGGGAAAACCCAGCTCCGTCAGGACGGGAAGCGTGAACTTGATCATGATGGGCGGCCCGCAGATGATGGCATAAGCGTTCTCGGAGCTCGGAGCCTTCTGCTTGGTCACTGTGGGGACAAAACCGATGTTGTATTTCCAGGCCGGATCATCGGTTCCGTCGACGGTGATGTGCATCTGAATGTCGTCACGCCGCTCCCAGGCTGCCAGCTCGTCCTTGTAAAGAAGCAGTCCCGGAGATCTCGCCCCGTAAACCACGCTGATGTCGCCAAAGCGAGGCCGATTGGCCGGATCCAGCATGTAGACAATGGATGACCGGAGCGTTGTGAATGCAAATCCACCCCCGATGATCACCACATTCTTCCCTTCCAGCAGCTCCCAGGGGTACCAGTTCCCCATCGGACCACGCACCCCCATGATCTCTCCGGCGCACATGTTGTGAAGATGACTGCTGACCTTTCCCACCTTGTTGACGGTGAACTTGAGAAAGCCCTTTTCCGTTGGAGACGAGGCGATCCCAATGGGAATCTCCCCCAAGCCGGCCACCGAAAGCTCTGCAAACTGGCCAGGGTTGTAGTTGAATCTGGCTTCATCCTCCGGATTCAAGAACACGAGCTTGAACGTCTTCAGATTCCGATCTTCCGTTTCCGTCACAACGGATTCAATTCGCACGGGGTAGGGCAAATAGGGATTTTCCACTTCATTCCTCCATGGGCCAGAGGCCGCAATGGCCCCGAGACCGCGCCAGCCCGCCAGCCCTTCGCCGGCGAAGCCCGCGCTCAGCATATGCAACTGGCGGACATCAACTGGGCCACCTGGCGGATGTCAATGTTCACGGGGCAGTGTTGAACGCACCGTCCGCAACCGACGCAGGCCACTCCCTGATGGTACTTGTCCTGATAGTACTTGAGCTTGTGCATGAACCGCTGGCGAACCCGCTGAAGCTTCTGGGACCGCGGATTGTGTCCGGAGCCGTGGTGCGTGAACAATGGAAACATGCACGAATCCCACAACCGAAGCCGATCTCCCTTGTCGCCGCACACTTCATCCTGAATGTCGAAACACCAGCAGGTGGGACACAGAAAGGTGCAGGTCCCGCAATTGATGCAGGCGAATTGGACCTCGTCCCAGAATGAAGCATTGAAAAGCTCCAAGGAATTCTGACCGGCAATGGCGTCCACGCTGAAGAGCTTTCCCAGGCCCTGCTCGGCGCTCTTCTGCAGATCCTCAGCCTTCTTTTTCGCCTCCTCCGGAGCCGAGCTCGTGAGCCCCGCCTCGGCCAGCAGCCTGTGTCCTTTCTCGGTAACGGGTCGGGCCATGTAGCCATCTCCCACGTCTACCAGCAGGACGTCCAAACCAGCCTCATCGAAAGGTCCCGTCCCCACCGTCGTGCAGAAGCAGGTGCCGCACGGTTCATTGCAGGCCAGCCCAACCAGGGTCGTGGACTCCCTGCGCTTGACCCACCACGGGTCCTTGAACTCCTCGGTGACGAAATTTGTGTCGTCCAACTGGAAAGCCCGGGCATCGCAAGGTCGAATCCCTAAAACCACACGGGGCGAATAGTCCTGAGGCGCTTCCTTCAGGATTCCCGCCTCCGGGTCGTCCTTGGCGAGCGTGTAGGTGAACATTCGGTCGGAATGCGGGTGAAAGAGGTCTTTGGGTGAGAGTCTCGTGTTGCGATAAGTCAGATCCAGCTCGCCAACCTCTTTGAGCTGTGCGAATTCATGATACTGCCCTCGGAAGACCGGACCCACGACCCGGCAATGCTCCATGAGTCGCTCAATGCTTTTCTTCAAGCCATCCTTGTCGACAAATATCTCAGACATCGATCTGTCCTTCTTTCTACATGATGAACGACTCGGGGTCTTCCGGTTTAAAGGTATCCAACGGCGGCCGATCCTCGAGGGAGAGTCCCACTTCGTAGCCGAAAAGGTCCAGAACGTCCTTTTCGAGCTTCTTGGTGAACTGCCGGACCTTGATTCCCACTGGACACGCCCTTTCGCAGGCCCCGCAATCCGTACACCTTCCCGCCAGGTGGTAGGCCCTCAGGAAGTGAAAGGTTCGCGTATCCGTCGGATCAACGGTTTTGCCAACCCATTGGGGAGTCGATTCATCCACGAAACAGGTGGGGCAGTAACACTGGGGACAGGCGTTTCGACAGGCGTAGCAACGGATACACGGGTGGATCAGTTGGTCGAAATGATTCCAGCGCTCCTCCGATGTCATGGCTTCCACCTGCCGGACATCGGCATAGCGATCCACATCCATCTGCTCCGTGACAAGATCCCCCGCCAGCTCATCGTAGATCACCGGATTGCGGTGGATACAGATGGCGCAGTTCTCCTGAAGGAAAGCCTGCCGATCCAGGTCCACCTGAAAGCCTTTTCCCTGAATCTGTATCTTGCCGTCATTCTCTTCGGCCGTGAGGGCTTCCTTTCCCTGTAGCTCCGCCGCAATCTTTTTGCGGTCCAGCATCCCCTTGCACGGAGCACCGATGATGTAGAGGTGGTCCCGAGGAATCTGGTTTTCCAGGATCTGAACAACCATGTTGCGGGAATCGCAGCCCTTGGCCACGATTCCCACGCGGTCCGTCCTGCGGGGCAGGTAATTGGCCAGATTCACTCCGCAGAAACCGTCCCAGTGGAGGCGGTCCGCCTGTTCAGGGGTCTTGGCCAGATATGGCTCATTCATGAAAGGAACCGTCCCCCTGCGATAACCGATCACCACATCCACGCGATTCTCGGATAGCAAACGTCGAGCAATCTCTCTGATCTTATCCGTATAAGCATGCATCTATGCCACCTCTGCTTGCCTCTTGATGAAATGTCGCGCCGGCCCGATGGCTTTCACCCTGTCGACCACGGTCCTGGCGGTTTCGGCGAACTTGGTCGCTTCGGCGGACGAGATCCAGGAGAACTGGATGCGCCCCGGCTCAATCCCCATATGATCGAGCAGACCTTTGAGCAGCCCGAACTTGCGGCGAGCGTAATAATTGCCTTCGATGTAGTGACAGTCTCCCGGATGACATCCCGACACCCACACCCCATCCACTCCGTGGCGCAAGGCCGCCAGGATGAATTTCGGGTTGATCCGGCCCGAACACGGAACACGGATGATTCGGATATTGGCCGGATATTGAAGACGGCTCACCCCTGCCAGATCTGCCCCACCGTAGGAGCACCAGTTACAGAGGAAAGCAACGATTCTCGGTTCCCAATCTGCCATAACTTTCTCCTGATTGACGTGATCCGCCATGATCCGGCGCAGATGCGGGCACATTCCCGACAGCCGGAGCATTAGTCCAGATCAATGTAACAGGGTCTCTGACTCGGCTTCACCCGAGAAGTCCCGGCATCGTCCGTAGCTCCCAGAACTCCCGTCAATGTCTAAAGCTCGAGATTAAGATCTCGACCGACCTCGACCAGCTTGGGCGAGATGATTCACATGGCGCAGTCATTGACGGGAAAGGACTTCTCGAGCTTTGCCTCGCTCCACCAATGGAAGGCTCCTCCTCCGCCAGAAAGACGTCGCAGTTGCAATCCGCCAACTCGAGAGCCGACTGCGCTGCGGCAATGCCGCATCCCAGCAGCATGGCCGTTCCCGTAACCGATTTCAACGCATCCCTTTTGCTCATGAACGTTCACTCCCTCAACGATCTTTGATTTGAAGACAGGCTTGACATGTGATTTCGATGATTCAACCTCCCATGATCCGCTCGAACCTCAGCATCCACCATCACTCGAGAATATGTGAACAACATCACATTGGTACCCGTACCAATCGGCTCGACCATGCACGCCAACCAAATTCCTCAAAAACTATGAGTGCCCCTACATATTCCAAAAACTCTGAAAATTCCAATGGTCGAAGGCGAAATTTCTCATATTCTAATACAAAATCGGCTCCCGGGGCAACAGGAATGCCTTCCAAACTCCAAGCCTGCAGCAGGCGCCACACGGAGAAGGTTCAACGCATATGTGCTTGTCGGCAGGCCCCTTTATTGTACAATGTGCGGAAAGAAGCGGTTGGCGAAACCAACGTTCGCAACCGGATAAAGCCAGTTTGCTCCTGCACCTGTGAACACGAGGAGAGCCTGATGGTTAAAACTCTGGCCGTGATGACGAGCGGAGGGGATTCTCCCGGCATGAACGCCGCCGTGAGAGCAGTGGTTCGAAGAGCCATCGACCGTGGTATGAAGGTGATCGGTGTTTTCGGAGGATATGAAGGACTCGTCGCGGGCGGGTCTTCCCTGCGCACCCTGAAATGGGAGGATGTGGGCGGTGTCTTGGCCAAGGGAGGCACATTTCTGGGCACGGCGCGGTCCGAAAGGTTTCGCACCCGGGAAGGAAGACGCCAGGCCATCGGCAATATGCTCCACAGCGGGATCCAGGCCCTGATTGTCATCGGCGGGGATGGATCCCTCATGGGAGCCCACGTGCTCAGCAACGAATGGGGTGAGCACCTGGAGGCGCTCAAAAGCTCCCAGAACCTGCCGGACGACCCCGAGCAATCCCTGAGGGCTCTTCAGGTCATTGGGCTGCCGGGATCCATCGACAACGATCTTCACGGCACCGACATGAGCATCGGTGCCGACACAGCATTGAACCACATCACTCGCGCCATCGACGACCTGACCGCCACTGCGGCATCCCACCAAAGGACCTTCGTGGTTGAGACGATGGGGCGACATTGCGGATACCTTGCACTGGCGGCTGGCCTTGCGGGTGGGGTCACGTGGGTGTTGATCCCGGAGGAGGAGCTGGAGCTGCGCTGGCACCGGAAGATGGTTGCGGCCATCGACAGTGCCCGCGAGCTGGGACGGCCGCACCAGATGGTCGTGGTGGCTGAGGGGGCCCGACATCCCGATGGCCTTCAAATCAGCTCCAACGACATCAAGAAGATTCTGAGCGAGCGATTGGGCATCGACGTCCGCGTGACGGTTCTCGGACACGTTCAGCGAGGCGGCTCTCCCACTGCCTTTGATCGCATTCTGGCCACGCGCCTGGGAGTGGCAGCCGTCGATCTGCTGCTCGACGAACCCGAGCAGGTGCACTGCCACATGCTCGGCCTCGTCAAGAACCGCGTTGTGGCCACGCCGCTTCTGGAAGTCGTCGAAAAGAGCCGTGCCGTCGGGCAGGAGATCGAGAACGGAAACTATGCCAGGGCGCAGGAGCTCAGGGGACAGAGCTTCAGGAACGCCCTCGACCTCCTCAAGACCCTCAGTCGCATCAGCCCGGCGCGGGAACGCACCGAAGACGGCACCGTCGCCATCCTGACCGGGGGCGCCGACGCTCCCGGGATGAATACGGCCATAAGTGTAGCGGCGCGCTGCCTCCTGAACCAGGGGGTGCCGGTTCTGGGGGCCAAAGACGGCTTCCTTGGACTCATTCGGGATGACTTCGTGGACCTGGATTGGGAGGAGCTGGTGGGATGGATGAACCGTCCCGGATCTGAAATCGGCACCGCCCGCATCGACATCGGAGACGAGGACATCGCAAAGATCGCCGCAACCCTCGAGCGGCGACACATCAAAGGCTTGATCGCCATCGGTGGATGGGGCACCTACCAGAGAATTGCGGAATTCGTGGAAGCGCGCCAGAGTTTTGCCGCATTCAGAATTCCGATCGTCCTGGTTCCCGCATCCATCGACAGCAATTTGCCCGGGACCGAGTTTTGCATAGGTTCAGACACGGCCTTGAACAACATCATCGAAGCCCTCGACAAAATACGCCACACGGCCGGCACGACGCGAAGGGCCTTCATTGTGGAGGTGATGGGGCGTCAGAGCGGATTCCTGGCCCTCATGGGGGCTTTGGCCTCGGGAGCGGAGAAGGCCTATCTTCCGGAAACCGGGATCAGTCTCGAAGACCTGATTCAGGACGTGGAAACACTTCGAGTCAGCTTCCGAACCGGCAAGAGGATGGTCATCTTTCTGAGAAACGAACAGTCCTCTTACCATTACACCACGGACTTCATACGGCGGCTGATGGAAGAGGAGAGCAAGGATGAATTCGAGGTTCGTACGGCCATCCTGGGCCATGTGCAAAGAGGCGGCATCCCAACGGCATTCGACCGCATCATTGCGTCGCGCATGGGAGCTTTCGCAGCTTTCAGACTCCTGGACTTCATGAAACAGGACATCCATGACACACAGGTTCTGGGACTGGCCGGCCGCGGCATTGAGGCTTTTTCTCTGACGGAAGCCATGCAGCAAATGGACATCAAGATCGGACGGCCCAGGAACGAATGGTTCATGGAGCTCTTAGAGGTAGCCAATGCACTGGCCAAGTGTTCGCCAGTCTGTCAAACAGATATTCTCGAGGTTTAGGCTTTCCGACCCCGCGGTCGAGGGCTCACCAGCCCATCCCTGGCACGGAAGGGTGATCGATCTTCACAGTCATATGCTGCCAGGCCTGGACGACGGCCCCGTCGATTGGCATCAAAGTTTGGAAATGGCCCGCATGGCTGTGGCCGAGGGCATCTCAGAAATGGTGTGCACTCCGCACTGGGTTTACGGATTGTACGACAATTTCAGGAAACCAGTCCTTTTGGCCTGCGGCATGCTCCGACAGAAGCTTGGCGAATCGGGTGTTCCGCTCAAGGTGCATCCCGGTTGCGAGATCAGGCTCGAGCCCGACATCATCCCCCACATCGCATCGGGCCATCTCCTCACCCTCAACGACACCGGAAAGTACGTCCTCATCGAGCTTCCCGGCGAGTTCGTCCCAGGCTACGTCGACAGCTGCCTGCGCACCCTGCTGGACCAGCGGATCACACCGGTCCTCAGCCATCCCGAACGCAATCCTGCACTGCTCCAGCGTCCGGAGCGCCTTTGCGGCTGGGTGGAAATGGGCGTCCTGTGTCAGATCACGGCAGCGAGCCTTCAAGGGCGTTTCGGTCCCCAGGTCCGCCGTTTCACGGTTGCGCTCATCGAGCACCAGATGGCCCACATCATGGCCACCGATGCCCACACACCCAAGGTTCGCGCTCCCCGTGTCGCCGAAGCGATTCTGGAGCTGGAGAAGCTCATCGGCCCAGAGGCCACGGAAAACATGATTGTGAACCACCCCCAGGCCATTATCGCCGGTGAACCGATCAAGGCCGCGACCCCGCTTCCTCTTTCGAGGGGCGATACCAGTCCAATCGCTAAATGGAGATTCCTTTCCCTCCACCCCTAGCATTCTCCTGCCTGGCGAACCTTCTTGACAAATCCAGGTGTCTCTGTCTAAGTGCTTGTTCGAGATACATGGCGAGCGATTGAGAAAAGGTCTTGTGAGCTTATAATTTGGTGTTGAGTTATGTCAGGCGAGAGCCACCCAGACTCATTGGTCGGGGTGGCTTTTCTATTTTCCGGATTCACTCCTCACGTGGCTTCATGATGGCGAAGGGTAGGATTTGGCGAATCACCTGCCATGGGAGAAAAGGGGGCTGTCATGCGACTGGTGATGATCGACAATTACGACTCATTCACCTACAACCTGGTGCAGCTTTTCTATGAGTTTGACATCGAGGTCGACGTCTTTCGGCACGACGCCATCAGCGTGGACGAGGTTCGCAGCCTGTCCCCGGATTGGATCTGCATTTCTCCGGGCCCCAAGGATCCGGCTCATTCCGGGGTGAGCAGACAGATTGTGGAGCGGCTTGGTCCCAGCATTCCCATCCTGGGGGTGTGCCTCGGCATGCAGGTCATCAACGAGGTTTTCGGGGGCCGAACGGCGCGAGCTCCCGTTCCGGTTCATGGGAAGCGTTCCCGAGTGATCCACGGGGGTGAGGGGTTGTTTCGCAATCTGCCTTCTCCCTTCTGGGCGGCACGTTACCATTCACTCTGCATCGTGCCGGGCTCGGATGAAATCGTCCCCATGGCGCATGCTGAAGACCAGGTCATCATGGGCATACGCCATCGATCCTGGCCGATCCATGGCGTCCAGTTCCACCCCGAGTCATTTCTGACGGAATACGGCCTGGAGATCGTCTCCCGATTTCTGGAGATTCAACCTTTTTTCCGAAGACTGAATAAAACCATGCAATTCATGGCTGACCGTTTCCCCAGGTACGGCAACAAGACTGCCTGCCAACACCCGCAGGCAGTTCTGGAGGCCTGCCTGTGAAGGTCAGCAGCCTGCTTCCCCGAGAAGCCGTAGGAGTGGTCCACTGCGAGCGTCCCGTTCAGGAAGCCACCGACGCCCACTTCATGGAACTGGCCCGCAAGGTGGGTCTTCATCCCTCTTCGGTTGTTCTGCTGAGCGGGGGTTTCCCGGCTTCGGAGGCCGAGAGGAGACACTCCCTGGCAGCCTGGGATCCTTTCCTGGTGTTCACTGCCAAGGGTCATCGCTGCGCGCTTCACACCGATTCTGCCGTTGTCTCCCACGAAGGGGACCCGCTGGCACTCCTCGACACGCTCATGGCAGCTTTGCGCCCCGCAGAGGATTTCACTCTCCCCCCCTTCTCCGGAGGTGCACTGGGCTACCTGGCCTACGACCTCAAAAACGTCATCGAGCGGCTTCCTCAAACGGCAAAGGATGACCGTTACCTCCCCGACTTGTGGCTCATGTGGCCCCGTCAATTGATCGTTCACGACCGCCTGCACCAGGCGCTCACGCATCTGCATTTCGACTACGGCGACCGCTCGGAAGGCGGGGGGACCGAATTTGCCCCAGGGAGTCTGTCGCGAGAAGCCGCCGGGAAGATCCTTGAAGTCGGCCCGCTCGAAAGCAATTTCTCCCGTGGGAGCTACATGGAGGCCGTGAAGCGTGTGCGGGAATACATCTCCGCTGGGGACGTCTACCAGGTCAACCTCTCCCAACGCTACCGCTTTCGTTTCTCGGGGGATGCATTCAGCCTGTGGGAGTCCCTGTTCGCACGCAACCCCGCTGCGTTCTATGCCTATGTGAACTGTGGAGACCACCAGATTCTTTCCACATCCATGGAACGTTTTTTACTCAGACAAGGGGACTTCATCGAAACGCGCCCCATCAAAGGGACTCGAAAACGGGGCGCCACGCCGATCGAGGATGATCTCCTCCGCCGGGATCTGTCGTCCAGCCCCAAGGACGACGCCGAGCTCTCCATGATCGTCGATCTCCTCCGAAACGATCTCGGCCGGGTCTGCGTGCCGAGGACCCTGCGCGTCCAGGAGCACAAGCGGATCGAAACCTACCAGAATGTGCACCACCTGGTCTCCATTGTCACGGGCAGACTGGAGCCTCAGACATCGTACGGGGACATCCTGCGCGCCACTTTTCCTGGGGGCTCCATCACGGGATGCCCCAAAATCCGGGCGATGGAGATTATCGATGAGCTCGAAACGGTCGTTCGGCATGTTTATACGGGATCCATCGGATACCTGGGCTGGCATGAGAACATGGATCTCAATATCGCCATACGTACCGCCGTGGTCCACAACCAGACCTGCACCTTCTCCGTCGGAGGAGGGATCGTGTTCGATTCAGACGAGGCGGATGAGTACGAAGAGACTCTGCACAAAGGCCGAACGCTTTTCGAGATCATCAAGGGGATCAAGGGACCGGGGCATGGAGGGCGCCATGAGTGAATCGGGCTCAGTCGCCTGGGCCGATGGAGCTTTCAGCTCCCTCGACGCTTGTCGCATCTCCCCGCTGGACCGGGGCTTCCAATATGGTGATGGCCTCTTCGAGACGCTGCGTGCAGAAAACGGGCGAATCCTGTTCCTCTCTGAGCACGTTGAGCGTCTGATGCACTCCATGGCAGCCCTGCGTTTGGGGGCTGGCAGTTGTCCTGACTGGAAGTCCGTTTTGCCCGAGCTGCTGGAGAGGAACGGTTTGGGTGAGGGGACCGCAGCAGTCAAGATCATGGTGACGAGAGGCACCTGCGAGGGAATGGGAGTGCCTGCCACAGACTCTCCCTCCATCTTCATGATCTGCCGTCTCTACCATCCTCCAACTGAACGGAGTTACTCGGAAGGGTGGCGGCTTGCCGTCTTTCGCAACAGCTGTGCGCCGCCATTGGCCATGCACAAAAGCCTGAACTACCTCTTCTACCTGACGGCCAGACAGGCAGCCCTCGATACGGGTGCTGACGAAGCAGTTATTTTGGATGCATCGGGAGCAGTGACAGAGACAGCAGCAGGGAGCCTCCTCTGTTGCACCAACGGCAGATGGTGGTCGCCCTTCAGCCGATACCAGCTTCCAGGTGTCACCCTCCACGCGGTTCGAAAGGTCATGGGGCAAATGGGATGCGAAATCCAATCCAGGGAGACGTCCCCTGCAGACCTTTCGAAAGCGGAGACGATCTACGTGCTCAACTCGCTCATGCTGGTCATGCCGGTTCGCTCACTGGAGGGAGCACCGCTCAGACAACCTGCTCCCGACCACGCAAGACTCCTGCGACAGAAGCTGCTCAGCCGCTTCTGAAAGCCGGTCACGGTTCTGGTCTCAACTGCCCCCTGAAACGGGCAGCCGGCAGCTTCTCCGTTTGCCCACAAAAAACGCGGCACCTCAGAGCTTTGCGCCTCAACCCAACTTATTGGACTCCCGTTATCTTTTGCGCCTCATCTCTGGCCCGGTCGTAGAGCTCCGTATCGCTGAGCGTCCCTTTGACGTAATCGCTCCAACTGGAGAAATCGCTGAAGAAGCATAGTGTCAGTTCTGCTTCATCACAGACCTTGCGATAGATCCTGTTCGCCTCCCTTGCACGGTCTTTCCTGCGGCTTTCCTCGTTGGAAGACTCCGGTTCTTCTTTGTCGATGACCAGATATTTCCCAAAAACCTGGGCATGGTGGGCCACTTCCGAGGTCGCCCTGCTTGTCAGCTCGTTCTCGTCGATTCGGCCCTCGATGAACTCCTGCCGGGCGTTGAAATCCTCCCAGGATGAGACCTCCAGGCCGCATTCTTCGCAGGCCTGTTCGCAGACTTCGTCGGCGCGATTGCACCGCTCCTCCATTGCGTCACCTTCCTTCTTTGTCTTGCAGCCGCAGTCCTTCGTCGCCGTTTCCATGTCGCACTCCTCGAAATCTCCTCAGGGGCCTGGCTGACAACCTTTCCCCTCTCTATTGACGACCCTGGGGGAACCTAATCAATTCGGGCCGCGATCGCAATGGAAATGTACCGAGCTTTTTCACGGCTGCAGCGCTCAGCGCGCCTGCTGGATATTGCATTCCAGCAACTTGCGCACCGGCCGATCCGCCAACCTTGTGAGTACATCCTGCGCCACAGATTCTTCAAACGCGCTCTCAGCTCCCTGTCGCGATGGTGAAAGGTATCAACTCCCGTGCCCGGTCTGCACCATGAAAAGCAAGTCAAGGAGCTCAGTT
>JBFYYO010000043.1:0-31687 GCA_041310025.1 Syntrophobacterales bacterium | reverse complement strand
GCATTGAACTTGGCTGCCTTGGGGGGTTTGGGCGTGGGTGGTTTGGCCATCGCATCCTGCATCATGAACGTCATGGCTCCGAGAATGATGAGGGTGAACATGAACACTTTCTTCATTTGGATCCTCCGACTCTATCCGGTTAAGTTTTGAGCTCGGCAGTCGCCTGAGCTCCCCTTGAACTCCTGCCTACTCCATCGGTTGCATCGCGCTATTTACACGCAACCGGGGAGAGTGGTCACCGCAGTCCTCGAGCAATATCCAGACCACACCTGCGTCGTCCTTCTCTCGAAGCCAGGTTCGCACTGATCACCGGCAAATCTGCTCCAAGATCAGTCCTTACAGGGCTGTCGTTGCCTTCAGCATGAGGAAAAAGATCGATTCCTTATGAGTACTTATGTGTTCCAGATGTTCTTTGTGCACAAGCCCACCCCATGGATCGGCAAGAATTCGCGACGCCTGCGCTGCAATGCCCGGTCGAGACCTCCTGAGAGCCAGGTTGACCAAGATTGTCAACTCGAAGCCGCAAAACGTCAGGTTGGCAGCGGGAATGACTTTCGACATCCCCTGCCGAGGCATGTCTACTTCAAGTCCAGTGCACAAGGCTTTCTTTGCGGGGAAGCATCCTCACCAAAAAGATTGCTGTTCAGCGGAGGATGCCAGCCTTGAAGGATAAGGCCTGGAATTTGGTTGAATGTACCTTGCCGAGACCGGCAGGCCCGGGTATTTTGATGACTGACCTGAACATGCGGTGGAACCGCATGTTGTTCTGCAGCCGCCGGACTGCACAAGGTCGAGGCTTGACAGGATTGGAGCACTATTCTCCTTGCAGTGAGCCGGAAATCGAGGTGAGCATGGCGAAGCATAAGGTTCTGCTCTTCAAGGCCTATCCACTGGAGGTGGGCCAAAAGATCCGCATCGACGGGGGACCTCGCGGCGGCGATTGGGAGGTGATCGGAGTGAGCGATCGTAAAATGAAGCTCCGGTGTCCGGTCAGCTTCAAGGAGGTCGAGTGGGATCGTTTCTGCTGCCTGGCTCAGGAGCTTGCAGACGAGGAATGGCCCCAGCAGCATTGAGATCGGACAGCACAAGAAAGCGGGGTCACTCCATGGAATCGGGGCCCAGGCAGGTCGGTGAGACCCGGGGAAAAGCTGGAGACGCAAAGTGTGAGCGATGCGGGGGGACCGGCCTGGTTTGCGGGCACACTCCGGTGATCGGCCCGGACAATTGCTGCGTTGATTTTGCCAATGCCATCTGCCCCGATTGCAGGGGAAGGGGAGTCAAGGGAGAGGCTTCGAAGGAGCACCTCGAATGAACGGAACGGAATAGCCTGACTCATCGAGTCCAGATCAAAGCCTCGATTAAAACAGAAAAGAGGGGCATCGATCTCATTCAACGGGCGGTTCGTCCGACAGGGAGGCGAGCTCACGCAGCAGCCTCATGCTCTCCATGGCTTCCTGTGGGTCGACCTTGTGCAGGGCAAAGCCCGCGTGAACGATCACGAACTCGCCCAGTTGCGCGGGCTCCGGAAGGAGCAGGAGAGATGCTTTGCGCAGGGCGTCGCCCACCCGGACAGTGGCCATCTCGTCCTGAATTTCGATGATTTCCGCTGGAATCGCGAGGCACACGGTTTCAATCCCCTTTCATAGCATCGCAGCTTTACGGCGGCTGGAAGAGTCCTCCCCCGGCCTGGGGTGGAATTCACCACCGGCCTGCTGGATTTCCCTGAGCACCTGTTCACAGAGATCAGCCATCCTGCTCTGGACGACTTCCGTCAATTCAAGGCCCCATGGCGAGATGTCCGCCGGCTCGATGCCGACGATCACAGCGTCCGGCCGGTTCCCGAGGACCTCGGCATAGGCCAGAGTTTCCACCAGATCCAGCTGATGCAGAGAGTTCTTGAAGGTGATGCGTTTGTTCAGGTCCTCAACGTCCAGCCGGTAGATGGTTCCGGGGGGCTCCCCATTCTGAACGGCATCCACCACGATGAGATGGTCGGTCTGGGTGATGGGGTCGAGCAGGCGCAGACCAAGGGTTCCGCCGTCGAAGAGCTCCACATTGTCGGAAAAGTCGTACTGAGCTTGAAGCTCTTCGATGACTCTCACGCCGATCCCTTCGTCATGCAGCAGAATGTTGCCGACGCCGAGAACCAGAATCTGCTTCTTCTCCATGGTTTCCCCACCTCCATGACGACAAAAAAACAGGAACCTGTCCATCGGTCCGGCAGGTTCCTGTTCTCTTAGCTAACCGATCGGTTCAGCTTAGACAACTCTGAACTTATAGACTTCATTCGTCTTGGGGTCGATGACGTGAACGCCGCAGGCGATGCACGGGTCAAACGAATGGACCGTGCGCAGAATCTCAACGGGGCGTTTTGGATCAGCCACGGGAGTTCCCATGAGGGCTTCTTCGACCGGTCCGAGTTTGTTTCCGGCGCAGCGTGGTCCCAGGTTCCAGGTGGAAGGCACCACGAGCTGATAATTGCCGATCTTCTTGTCCTTGATTTCGATCCAATGGCCCAGGGCGCCGCGGGGCACATCGTTCAATCCGGCACCCCTGGCCGTGGCGGGCATCTCATACGACTGATACGTTCTGTTGTCGCCCTTCTTGAGATTGGCGATCAGTTGATCGATCCATCCATCCATGGCTTCGCCGATGATCTGCGTCTCAATGGCCCGGGCCGCCGTCCGTCCAAGGGTCGAAAAGAGGGCCTCGGGTGGGATGGCCAAAGCCTTGAGGCAACCGTCCACAGACTTCTTGGTTGCCTCGTGTCCCTTTCCGTAGGCGATGAGAACGCGGGCCAGCGGACCGACCTCCATGGGCTCGCCCTTGTAGCGCGGAGCCTTCATCCAGCTGTATCGATCGTTGACATCCAGCTTTTGGACTTGGGGCTTGGTCTCGCCGACGGCCGGATGCAGGGCCTTGTCCCCTTCATACCAGCTGTGCTTCACATGCTCCTCAATGGAGGCAACGTCCACGGGCTGCACCTGGTTGAGCTGGCGCTTGAACATGGCGCCCCTCGGGAACAGCATGCTGTCCGGCTCCTTGTCGCTCTGAGGGAATTCGCCGTAGGCCAGGAAGTTGGTGGTGCCGCCGATCTTGCCCCAATCCTTGTAAGATTTGGCGACGGCCAGTAAATCAGGAACGTACACATTCTTGACGAAATCGACGGTCTCCTTGAGGAGAAACCGGAATTCGGCGATGCGGTCCACGTTCAGGTCGGCAACGCAGGTGACTCCACCCGGAACCAGCGTTTGAAGGTGGGGGTTCTTGGCACCGAAAATGGCGTGCAGTCGCGCTGTCCGGGCCTGCTGGCGCAGGGCATCGAAATAGTGAGCCACAGCCAGGAGGTTCACTTCCGGAGAGAGCTTGTACGCGGGGTGCCCCCAGTAGCCGTTGGTGAAAATCCCCAGCTGACCGCTGTCCACCAACCTCCTGACGCGTCCCTGTACCGCCTTGAAATCGTTGACTCCACTCTTGCCGCCCGACGAAACCGCGTTGGCGATGTCGGCGGTCTTCTTGGGATCCGCCTTGAGGGCGCTCACCACGTCCACCCAGTCCAACGCATGGAGCTGGTAGAAATGAACGATGTGATCATGCAGGAACTGGGCGCCCATCAAGAGATTGCGAATGATGCGGGCGTTGTCAGGGATGGCGACTCCCACGGCATCGTCCACCGAGCGGACGGAAGCCAAGCCGTGAACATAGGTGCACACGCCGCAGGCACGTTGGGTGAACAACCAGGCGTCCCTGGGATCGCGTCCCTGAAGGATCATCTCCAGCCCGCGGAACAGCGTGGCACTGCTCCACGCGTTCTTGACCTTCCCGTTTTCGACTTCCACCTCGATACGGAGGTGGCCTTCGATGCGGGTGATGGGATCGACAACAATTCGTTCTGCCATCGTTGAATTCTCCTGATATCTAAAGAATCATGCCGCTGCTTCCCGATGGGCGACCTCGAGCCGGGGCCGCTGCAGGAGCGCCGAATTCGTCCGTTTACAGCGATTGATAGAATGGCGACATCTTGTCCCAGAAATCGGGCTCACTGCAGCCGATGCAGGGATGGCCGCCTTGAACGGGCCAGCTGGTGCCGTCGTTCCACTTGACAATGGCGCAGTTGTTGTAAGTCTCGGGACCCTTGCAGCCAACCTGGAACAGGCAGTAACCCAGCTCCGCCTCCCTGGATCCGAATTCGGTCACGAACTCGCCGGCTTCGTAATGGCCGCGCCGCGGACAGGTGTCGTGGATCGTCTGGCCGTAGGCGAAAAGGGGCCGTTTCTTGTCGTCGAGATCGGGCAGTTTGGCAAAAAGCAGGTAATTCACCACGGTTCCTACAAAATTGATGGGGTTGGGGGGACATCCGGGTACCTTGACAACGGGAGTCTTCAGGACATCGCCAAGGGCGGATTCGAGATCTTTGGCCCCCGACGGATTGGGAGCGGCGGCGGCCACACCGCCGTATGAGGAGCAGGTGCCGATGCAGATATTCGCCAATGCCTTAGGACAGATCTCCTTGGCGATCTCCAGCATGGGGCGTCCGCCGATCGTCCCGTACATGCCGTTTTCAGCAGTAGGAATGGCGCCATCCACGACGCAGATGAATTTGCCGGCATGCTTCTTGACCGTGGCCTGGAGCGCCTCTTCAGCCTGGTGGCCGGCTGCAGCCATGAGCGTCTCAGTGTACTCCAGGGAAATGACGTCCAGAAGGAGCTCGTCTATCCAGGGATAGGACGTCCGCAACAGCGATTCGGGACAGCCTGTGCACTCGGAAAAAGAGAGCCAGACCACCGGGGGCCTCTGGGGAGAAGCCAGAGCCTCCGCGATCTGAGGAACAAAGGACGGCCCCAGCCCCATCGTGGCGGATACAAGGCCACAGAACTTGATAAAATCTCTTCTTGAGACCCCTTTCGCTTCCAAGCGCTCGTCGAACACTTTCGTCAATCTCATGCAGCACCTCCTGGAGCCGGTTTGATGATCACCCCTACCACCCGAAAAAACGCTGTTCTACCCTGATGAAACGCTCAAAGGAAAATCACTGATGTTGCCACGGGAACAGTGACATGAGCGAGAGTTGTGAACGCAAGAAGAGAAGTCGGACTGCTGTTCCCCATTCCAATTCCCTCACCATCGACCGAAAGCTCAGGAAATCAACTACGTAGTCCCCAGCAAATTCCATGAGTGATCGATGACCTGAACTACAAGTGAAAGACAGCTATCATCCTGACCAGGGCATGTCAAGTCGCTGAAAAATCTGTGAAAAAAAAAATAAAGACAGCAGTCGATTTGTGCGTTTTTGCCCAAAGTCTTTTGGCGTCCAGAAGCCCTGAAGCGTCAGTCTCACGGACCTTCTGCCTCCCGTAACCCCAAATCCCCTAAGGAATGAGATGAGATCCGGTCGAGGCTCGCAGCACCTCAAGAGGGATCTATGTGAAAGATCGTTCTTATGGTTTGTGCAATGTAAGCTCGGTCAGTGGATCGAGGCGAACGAACCGCAGAACATCCACATTCGACGTGAGCTCGTTGAAGGGGATGAGAGATCGTTCCGCGAAAAAGACACGATGATGAGGGCGCAATGTAGCTTGTAGCTGGCAGCGATGGAATCGGGTCAGGATTTGGGAGCGGGGATGAACCAGGGACTCTGAGCTGTCGTGAAATGACGATGGCGCCGCACCAGGCCGCTCCGCATTGAGGGGCGAAGAGGGCATGAAGTGGCGTACAGCCCTCAAAAATCCCCCTGTCATCCTCCTCAAATGGGAGCAGCAGAGCGTCGACCTAAAGCATCAATTCTGGATGATCTCAGCCAGTTTGTCCAGAATGCGCTTGGGTACAGGATATCCGTCCTTGATCAGATAGAGGCTCAAAAGAGTGGGATCAAACTTCATGGCCTCCGCAGCCTTCGAGACCGAAATGCCCTTTGCTTTCATTTGGTCAATCAACTCGATCTTACGCGCTTCCATAATTTCGTCCTTTCCTCTGCAGAGCAGACCCCAACCGAGATCAACGTTTCAGCCACCCCTTGTGCCAATCATCCTTGCTTGCCGTAGCGACCTATATCGAAATCTCCGCCCTGTTGGCAAGCGGTTTTCACTCGATCCACATGAACGGCGAAGAGGTGGAGATCGACCGGCATGGAAACAAACGACGGTCCCGAAAAAGTCAAAGGGCCACAGAGCAAGCTCTGTGGCCCTTTGAGCATGACAGGGGACCTCTCAGATAACAACAGGAAAACCATCACGAACATGAACTGGTCATACGAACTTTCAGATCAACATGAACATTCGCTCAGCATCAACGGGACAAGGAGCAGGAATTCGAGATCAGATTCAACAGCGCATCAGAATTTCAACAAAAACAATCAGAGCTTCAGCAGGAGCATTCACTTGAGCATCAGATTCAACAACAACATCTTCGGGAACTTCAGCCGCAAACCGCACGATATCTTCCACTGGAGCATGAGAACGAGCACGATATCCATCATCACGAGAACTCTGAGAACTCCCTAGGTAGAACGGAGGCAGGCGCACTTTCAAGATACAACTTCTGCTCCCATTCCGATTCAGTAAAAGGCGTACCTTGCTTAGAACGGGCCGAGACCATTGCAGATTCAAGCTCAACCACATCGAACGGCTTCTTTAGAAAAGACCAAACCTCAGCTTTGAGCAGTTCTCGAGATACAGCGGGGAAATCGAATTCAGAAATCACTATCGACGCGATGTCAGGGTTCAGTCGTTTGAGATCTTGAAGCAGCTTTCCGCCATTCGCATCAGGAAGATGATATTCGAGAATGATGATGTCGTAGTTCGAGCGTTGAGCGAGGCACAGGGCATCACGAGCAGAACAGCAGGTGTCGTAGGAATATCCCGACCGTTCCAAGAATTTTTCCAAAGAGCGTCTTAATGGAGCTTCATCTTCAACGAGCAGCACGCGATTTTCCGCTTCCACATTCCGCCTCCGACTCCCCCTCGGAGCAAAGTCAATGCCAAATCTCCTTCTCGCAAGAATACCGCATCAGGGCTGGGTTTGCGGCATCGAACCGAACATCGCGTGAATCGAGCAATTGGATAATATTCTTCATTCAACAGCCACAAAGATGTGCAACGGAAAACGTAGCGCGATATTTAGTTTATGAATCCAGAGACTTGGTGTGGGTGGAGAATATTGCGCAGTCTGAGACGGAGTGAATCATTTTGTTCATGAGAGCAAACCGTACTTCTTGATGCGGTAGAGGAGAATGTGGCGGGGGATTCTCAGGTAGCGGGCAGTCCTTGCCTTGTTCCCTTTACACTGCTGGAAAGCCTTCAGAATGATCGCCTTTTCCACTTCATCCAGGCTGATTCCGTCCTCGGGAAGCTCGAATCGAAACTGTTCGGAAGTGGTGATCGGCTGATCTTCAGCCCCCGGGTTCAGGAAATGGAGATGACGGCCGAGCACGGTTTCATCGTTTTCGAGCAGAACCACCCGTTCCAATGAATTGCGCAGCTCGCGAACGTTTCCCGGCCATGAGTGGCTCAGAAGGTGCTGCTCGGCATCGGGGCTGATGCTCCGGAAGCGCTTTCCGTATTTGTCATTGAACTCCTCCATGAAGAAATGAGCCAGGGTGAGGATGTCCTCGGGCCTTTCCCTCAGGGGAGGAAGATCGATACGGATTGTTGCGAGCCGGAAATAAAGGTCTTTCCTGAACTGCCCCATTTCAGAAGCCTGCCAAAGATCCTGATTGCAGGCAGAAAGGATTCGGATGTCCACCTTTCGCTTGCGGGTGCCACCCACCGGGAAGAATTCCTTCTCCTCGAGAACCCTGAGGAGCTTGGCCTGAATCTCGGGATGGAGATCGACCACTTCATCCAGAAAGACGGTTCCGCCATCGGCCACCTGCAGCAGCCCTTCCTTTCCTTCGGAGCGCGCGCCCGTGAAGGCCCCCTTTTCATACCCAAAGAGCTCACTTTCTATGATCTCAGCACTGAATGCGGCACAGTTGAGGGCCACGAACGGGTAGGCGCTTCGCGGGCTCCTGGCGTGGATCAACCGTGCAAAAAGCTCCTTTCCCACTCCGCTTTCACCCTGTATCAAAACACCGGCGTCGGAGCTTTGAGCGCTCTTGATGGCAAGGACCTGAGCATCGACAAATTTGGCATTCCGCCCGATCAGCCGATTGACGGATTGCAGCCGCTGCACTTCTTGTCTCAGGCGGTCAACCTCGTTCTTCAGGCCGGCATGTTCCAGGGCGGTCTGAATGGTGAGCTCGAATTCATCAAGATCCACGGGTTTGACCAGATAATCAAAAGCGCCGCGCTTGATGGCCATGACCACGTCTTTCACCTGCTCGTAGGCTGTGATCATCACCACCGTAGGGGATGGCCGCAGCTCCTTGAGCTGTGAGATGAGATCCAGCCCACTCAAGTCGGGGAGTCCAATGTCGAGCAGCACCAGGTCCGGCTCCTCCTCTCGGGCGAGCTCCAGGCCCCGGGTCCCGTTATCGGCTTCGAGGAAGATATAGGTTTTCTCCAGCAAACGACGCATGGCGCTTCGAAAGGGATTCTCGTCGTCGATGACCAGAATTTTGTGTTGCTCTCGCATCGGTATCATTCCACGTGAAATTCAAAGGGCTCTGAGCAAACTTCAACTGCACTGCCGATGGGGTCATCCCCAGTCCACGATGTCCTCGGGCGAATGATTTCGGCTCCCAACATGGAAGCCTCCATCTTTGAGCGTTGCTCAGCCAGGCGACGCACCCGGCTTCGAAGCCACCATCCCCTAACGGTCCAACAGCATTCCGTCAAGAAGCTAGGTGCAAGCCTGAACATGCGGGGGGAAGAATCTCAGAGCATCGAGGCGAGAAGCACAGCTCCATCAAACGGGCCAGATCCGATGCAGGCTCACACCGGCAATGTTGATGGGATGACGGTCTGTGGAGGTGCAGCGGAAACAGAGGGGTTTGTCATGGACCTTCCGGACCCCCGCAAAAAGTGAAAAGGAGAATGGCCGGGAGAGGTTTTCAACTCCAACCTCAAAACGCGAAACCCTTGAGAGCAGGGAGGGGGCTCCGGGCAATGGTGAGAGAGGCCGGCAGTCCCCCGCGCCCTCAGAGTCGTTGCGTATTCGAATACCCCGGGGTTTGTCAGCGCCTGGGCAAACCCGAAAGCAGCCTTGAAACTTCCAGATCCACGACCCGCTGCACGTCGTAGGGAGGCACACCCGCGAGATCGATGGTCACGCTTCTCTGGGAGCTCGTCCGGTCCCGGAGGCTGAAGAGGTTCACGTCGATCCGAACCAGGGGGGTCGCTGCGGGAGCAATGATGCCCAGCGCTCCGCCACTAGCGGCTCCGATGGCTGCCCCCGCACCCGCATCCCCCGCCACAGCGCCGATGACGGCCCCGGTGGCGGCCCCCAACATGGCTCCGCCCAGTGTATTGCCTGCGCGCACATTCGGATTCTCCCTTGATCCGCCCGACAGTACGACTTCAATGGCGAAATCGGCTTCCCCCTGGCGGCGGACGTGATCATAGCCTCTCCGGTGGAGAGTCTGGACCGTTTGCGGTAGATGGTAGATACCCAAAGGTGTGTGGTCCTGCACGTCCAGGACGTAAGTCATATCGCTGGGCCCCAGGTTGAAAGGGGGCTCGGAGGCATAGGCGGGGGGCGGTGGATAGGACTGACCCGAACTGGACCCATAGTAGGGTCCGTACTGATAGGGCGCACACGCTGTCATCGCCCCGGTGAGAATAGCGAGGAAAATGAGGATCCTTGATGAATGTCTCCATGCGTTCATTGCGATTCTCCCTTAGTCGAATTGCCGACACACTTCATGAGCCCTCGACACTTTTCAAATTAACACAAAATGCATGTTGCAAGAAGAATTCCTTTGCAGACACGCCTCCTCGAACCGTGATGGCAAGTGCGGAGACGTTGACTTGCTTTCTGGTGACTGCAAAGATATGTGCTGCCGCTGTGACCTATGGGCCTCATCCTTTGAGAGCTCTGCATGAACATCGACTGACCGGGGAGACCGCCATGCGAGCCATGATCCTGGGGGCTGGGTTGGGAACCCGCCTCCGGCCGCTGACCCACGTGAGACCTAAACCTCTGGTGCCCGTAATGGGAACCAGGATCCTTGATTTCTGGATTCACCGCCTTCAGACCATGGGCTTTGAGGGCATCGCGGTGAATGCCCACCACCTCGCTTCACAGATCGCCGAAGCTTTCTCAAACAGCGACCTGCCGGTTCCCATCCGCGTATACGAGGAAGACCTCCTCCTTGGAACGGGGGGAGGTATTCGGAATGCTCTCGAATACTTCGAAGACGAAGACTTTGTGGTGGTGAACGGGGACACCCTCTGTGACGCCAACCTGAAGAACCTGATGGATCAGCACTTGCGCTCCGGTGAAGCCGCCACGCTCGTGCTTCATGACTACCCCGAGTTCAACCATGTCGCTGTCCAGACAGGCGATCGCATCGTGGGATTTGGTGAGGAGGCCAGAAGAATGGCCCGTGAGCACGGCGACATCCGGCTTCTGGCCTTCACCGGCATCCATTTTTTGAATCCCGGGATTTTGAGATCAATGGAAAGCGGCGTTCCTGCTGATATCCTGTCAATTTACCGAAACCTCATTTTGGAGGGGCGGCCCCCCAGGGCCATGGTGATGCAGGATCTGCTCTGGCGCGAGATGGGAACCGTCGAGGCCTACCGCGCTTTGCACGCCGAATGCAGCCGCTGGTGTCGAGTGCACAAGGGAGTGGCGCTGGAAGACACGATCCTCTGGGATGATGTGGAAATCGGTGAGGGGTCCGTTCTGAAAGGATGCATCGTGACCGACGGTGCTGCTGTGGCGGGATCTTTCGAGGGGAAGGTCATCACGGCGGGAAGCTCATGAACATGCAGCTGTTCAATGATTCGATGCCGACGCTGCTCCATCAGAAAGCGCAGGAGCTATTCGGCGCCTGCGGCGCTCGCCTGCAAGTCACCCCGCTTTCCGGGGACGGCTCCGACAGGAGGTTCTTTCGAGTTGGTGATGGGCGCAGGCGGGCGATCGCTCTCTGGGCTCCTCGAAAGACCGTACAGGGGATCGATGAAAACGATTCTTATTTCCTCATTGGAGGGCATCTGCGGCGACGCGCTCTTCCGGTTCCCGAATTCCTCTGGGCAGCCCCCGAAAAGGGGCTCTTCATTCTTGAGGATTTTGGTGACGTGCATCTCCAGCGCATCGCGTGCGGACGGCGGGCTGCCCTTGTGCCTGTGTACCGCAGGGTCATAAAGGTTCTTCTGGATCTCCACGAGCACGCTTCGAGGGGTTTCCTCGGCGACTACTGCTTCGATACGCCGATCTATGATCCGCCCTTTGTGATTCAGAGAGAGCTCCATTATTTCCAAAGGGCCTTCCTGAAGGATCTGCTGGGTCTCGATCCGGCAGGGGCTCTTGACCTGCAGCGGGATTTCGAGCGGCTGGCGGCGAGGGCGGGCGTCTCGAAATGCCTTCACGTCATCCATCGCGATTTTCAGAGCCGAAATCTCATGGTTCACCACGGGCGGATCGGACTGATCGATTTTCAAGGCATGCGCTTCGGTCCTCCGGCCTACGACCTGGCCTCCCTGCTCATCGACCCCTATGTGAAGCTCCCGGAGCCCATCCAGGTTGAACTGATGGAGTACTACTGGCAGGGGGCCCGTCGGTTTCTGGGCATCTCACGGCGCGAATTCCAAGGCTCCTACGTGGCGGCCCGACTGTGCCGCAACCTTCAGATCCTGGCGGCCTATGCCTATCTCGGGATGGCCAGGGGAAAGCCGCAATTCTTGCGCTATATTCCGGCTGCCTGGGTTCGGCTGCGGACGAGCCTGGTCATGGCGGGAGCCGATGCCTACCCGTCCCTCGCCCAATCCATGTGCGACGGGCGGGTTCAGGTTCTGCTCCAGAAACGGCTCGGACAGGTTTTGCGTGACAACCGGTGTTGAAGCTGTTATACGCGAACGGCTTGCATCCAAAAACAGTACAGGAAGGAGACGATTCATGGCCTCAAAAACCCAGCACACGAAAAAGGTGCGTGCTCGCAAACACAGGCCCAACAGGGTGAACCTGAAAGCTGAGCAGAAGCGGCTGGAGAAGAACTACGAAGTTCTGGCCCGCCTCGCCGAATCCGAATGAGCCTTGCGTTTCCCTATGATACTCTCTTCTTTCCGGCCTGAATGAGAACTATTCGGGCCGGAAAGCCTACAGCTCCATCACCTTGATGAGGTTCGTGGTCCCGCTCACCCCCACGGGAACGCCTGCGGTGATGACGAGCCTCTCCCCGTGATGGGCGACCTTCCGCTCCAACACCAGCGCTTTGGCTGCTTCAAAAATCTGGTCGGTGTGAGAGACCGAGGTGACCCAGTCGGGCACGACCCCCCAGCTGAGCGTCAGCTGCCGCAGGGTTTGCAGGCTCTCGGTCAGGCCGAGAATGGGCCGATGAGGTCTGAATCGGGACACCAGCCGGGCCGTGCTTCCCGACGAGGTGGAGGCGACGATGGCGGCCGCGCGGAGCTCCCGGGCGAGCAGGCAGGCTGCACGGCTGATCCCGGCGGCGGTGGCCGGCAGCGAGTCTGGTGTGCTTTCCTGCATCAGGGCTGCCTCATCGATGTGGCCCTCAACCGTTCGGGCAATGCGGTCCAGCACCGAGACTGCCTGAATCGGGTAGGCTCCCACGGCCGTTTCGTCCGAGAGCATCAAGGCATCGGTGCCGTCCAGGATGGCGTTGGCCACATCCGTGGCCTCGGCCCGGGTGGGTCTCGGATTGGCCATCATGGAGGCGAGCATCTGGGTCGCCGTGATGACGGGCTTGGCCATCTGCCGGGCGGAGCGAATGATTCGCTTCTGGATCAGCGGCACCTGCTCGAGAGGCATCTCCACTCCCAGGTCCCCTCGAGCCACCATGACGGCGTCAGCCTGCGCAATGATCTTTTCAAGCCGATCGAGGGCCTGGGGTTTTTCGATCTTGGCGACGAGCATGGGCTTTCGTTTGAGCTTGTCCAGGATTTCGAGCGCGGGATCCAGATCGCTTTCGTGTCGAACGAACGAGAGCGCCACGAAGTCCACATGCTCCTCCAATCCCACCTGGAGGTCCGCGCGATCCTTTTCGGTCAGTGCCGGTATTTTCAGGTGACTCGAAGGGAGGTTCACTCCCTTGCGCGACTGGAGGTCGCCCCCCACAAGCACATCGCAGACCAGGCGGTCTCGGTGTTTTTCCCGTACGACCAGCTCCACCCTTCCATCGGAAAGGAGCATGTGGTCTCCGGTTTCAACGTCATCGAGCAATCCGTCGTAGTTGACGGGGAGCGATCCAGGCTCACTCCTCTCTCCGGGACGCAGGGTGACCTGCTCCCCGGTGTTGAGCTGCATCTCGTCGCCTTCGAGGATTCCCAGACGTATTTTGGGGCCTCCCAGGTCCTGGAGGATCCCAACCTCCCTTCCGATCTCCTGCGAAACCTTGCGGATCAATCGAATGATCTTCCGATGCTCGTCCCGCGACCCGTGTGAGAAATTGAGGCGCGCAACGTCCATTCCCGCATCCATCAGCTGACGGATGCTGGCAGCTGAATGCGTGGCCGGGCCAATGGTGCAGACGATCTTCGTCCTCCTGATTGCCTCCATTTGGAATCATTCCCTTTCTCAGAGACCTGCCTGAAAGAAAGCGCGATTGGGTGTGAACATCTTGCCCGGATTCAGGATATTCCGTGGATCGAGTGCCTGCTTGATACGCCACATCGCCTGGTAGCCGCTCTCTCCCACTTCCCAGAGAAAATAAGGAGACTTGGCGATTCCCACTCCGTGCTCTCCCGAAAGGGTGCCTCCGAGATCGAGCACGATGCGGAAGAGCTCCTCGACGGCTCTCTCGGCCCTGGCGAGCTCGTCCCGGTTCTTGCGGTCGAGCATGATGTTGGCGTGGATGTTGCCATCTCCGGCATGTCCGAAGCAGACGATGATGAGATCGTGACGCCGGGCCAGCTGGCGGATGGATCGGATCAGCTCGGAGATCCGGGTGCGGGGAACCGTGATGTCTTCGTTGATCTTGTGGGGTCTGATCTGCCCAAGCGCCGGGGAGATGGCTCTTCGCCCCCTCCAGAGGGTATCGCATTCCGCCGTGGATGCTGCGACCTGTATGGCCGCGGCGGCGCCTTGCTTGCAGACGGAAGCGATCACCTCGGCTTCCCGAACGACCGCGCACTCCATTCCATCGACCTCGATCAACAGCAGCGCCTCCGCGTTTTGACTCAAACCCAGATTCAAATACTTTTCCACGACTTCGATGGCGGATCGATCCATGAGCTCCAGTGCAGACGGGATCACGCGATGTCTGAGAATCGCGCAGACCGCATCGGTGGCCTGCTCCAGGGTGGGAAACTGGGCGAGGATGGTTCGCCGGGTTTCGGGAGCGGGAACGAGGCGAAGAACGATCTCCGTGAAGATCCCGAGTGTGCCTTCGGAGCCCACCATGAGTCGGGTGAGGTCGTAGCCGACCACACCCTTTGCCGTCCGGGTGCCGGTCCTGATGAGGGATCCTGTGGGGAGAACGACCTCGAGCCCCATGACATAATCGCGGGTGACTCCATACTTGACCGCCCGGAGACCGCCCGAGCACATGGCCACATTGCCTCCCAAAGTTGAGAAGGAAGCGCTGGCGGGGTCCGGCGGGTAGAAAAGCCCGTAATCCTGCACCTTGCGCTGGAGCGTTCCGGTGACAACGCCGGGCTGAACCACCGCGACCATCTCGTCGGGGTCGATTTCGAGAATGCGCTGGAATCGGGTCATGACCAGCACCAGTCCGTCTTCAGTGGGGACGGCGGCTCCCACCATGCCGCTGCCGGCTCCGCGAGGGTTCACCGGAAACCGTTCTCGATTGGCCAGGAGCAGAAGCTCAGTCACTTCACGAGTGGATCCGGGAAAGGCGACGCATCCCGGACAGGCCTGTATCCGGCTTGCGTCGTAGCTGTAGCAGACGAGCTCTTCCGGCCCCGAAAGGACATGCTCGCTTCCCACGATGCCGATGATCTGCTCAAGGCAGCTGGAATCAAACCCCATGACTTCACCCAATCGTCCGATGTTGTACTGATGCATCGAGTGGATTATGCTTACGATGGCTAAAAACCCGACCGATGATCAATGCGACCCAAACGAAGCTCAAGGGCCGCCGACTGCTCATTTGCTCCAAATGCACGGTCACTATTCTCCTTCGCCCGATGGCTGTGGAGGCTGAAGGGCCACCAGCTTGGCAGTGGCGGCGGGCGCATTCACCTGAATAGGAAGATTCATGCAGGCCAAAGACGTTCGACACCGCATCCTCATTGTGGATGACGAGCCAGGCGCCAGGGAGTCCCTGGAAATTGTCCTTGAGGACCACTACGACATCGAGGCAACGGGCGACGGATTGCAGGCGCTGCGTCTCATCAGAGAAAAATCCGTGGACGTGGTGCTCCTGGACATCACCATGCCAAAGGTCAGCGGGTTAGAAATACTGGAAAGAATCAAACAATTCAACGAGACGATTGAGGTCGTCATGGTCTCCGGTGTGGACCGCGCGCATGAAGCCACGGCGGCCATGAAGTATGGTGCTTTCGACTACATCACCAAACCCTACGATCCCGATGGACTGATGGCCGTGGTCGAAGGCGCCCTCCGAAGGCGGGCGTCGAGACCTCAGGTGTTCTGTGCACATCGAGGTTCGGTCTATCATTTTGGTGAAGTCAAGATTCTGAGCCGTTCGAAGCGCATGGAATCCGTTTTTGACCTCATCCGGAAGGTGGCACAGGCTCACAGCAGCATCCTCCTCACGGGAGAGAGCGGCACGGGAAAGGAATTGGTGGCTCGATCCATCCACGCGGCCAGTTCTCGGGCCGGAAAGCCCTTCGTCGCCATCAACTGCGCGGCGATCCCCTCGGAATTGATGGAAAGCGAGCTCTTCGGGCACGAAAAAGGTTCGTTCACGGGAGCCCACACCCGAAGCGTGGGGAAATTCGAGTTCGCCCACGGAGGGACTCTGTTTCTCGATGAGCTTCCGAGCCTCAAGCTGGAGCTTCAGGCGAAGCTCCTTCGCGTCCTGCAGGAGAGGGAATTCAACCGGGTGGGCAGCCATCAGCCCTTGAAACTGGACGTCCGGGTGATTGCGGCGAGCAACGTGAGACTCGACCTCCTGGTGAAAAGAGAGCTGTTTCGGAATGACCTCTACTTCAGGCTCAACGTGATTCCCATCGAGATTCCGCCTCTCCGGGAGCGCAAGGAGGATATTCCGCTGCTCGCCGATTTCTTCCTGAAAAAATTCAACCGATCCATGGATAAACGCATCAAGGGGATCACTTCTGAAGCCGTGGGACTTCTCACGTCGTATCCCTGGCCCGGCAATGTCCGGGAGCTCGAGAATGTGATCGAAAGGTTGGTGGTGCTTGGATCTGACGACAAGTGGGTGGATGAGAGCGATCTTCCTTTCGACCTGCTCATGGATGATGGAGCGACGAGTAACGCCAGACCTGATGAAGAGACTCCCCTGGACCAGGGGCTGATCGAGGCGCGCACCGATTTCGAGCGACAGTTCATTCTGAGGATGCTGGACCGCTGCCAGTGGAACCAGACCGATACCGCTCGCTGCCTCAAGATCCACCGGAATACCCTGCTGCTGAAAATGAGGACCCTCAACCTGAGAGAAGAAGACGGCGGCCAAAGGGATGGGGATTGACGCAATGGTCAGCCGTCAGAGGGCGGGTTGCCTCGGCTGTGATTCCACCACTCGTCGTGGCCGTCGAACCACCAGGCCGTGGAATCGGTGGTCAGGAGGGCTTCCCCCAGCTTTCTGCCCAGATCGGTGACCAGTCTCCTGAGAGCGAAGTCCATCCATTTGCGCGCATAGGCATTGCCGAGATCCAGCTGCTCCTTGAGCTCCAGCAGAAGATCGAGTTGATCCGCATCATGAACCAGCCTCGATTCCTGGGTTTCGTGCTGCCGGTATTCGCGAAACAGCTCCATGAATTCGTCCCCGAAAGGCAGAGTCCTCGCCAGGTGCTCCACCGCGGCACCCTCATCTACCGTGACATACTGTTTGTTCACATAGTTCATATCCCCCGTACGCGCCTCGGACACATCGTGAAACAGGCACATGCAGACGACCCTGTGCGGGTCAACCCCGGGCGACAGGCGTGCAAGGGTGTAGCCGATGAGGGCCATTCGGAAGGAGTGGTCGGCGACGGACTCCCTGCCGGAGCCAAGGAACTGATAGCCGGTTCGAGGTGTCTTCTTGAGCATTCCCAGCTCGAAAAAGAAATTGAGGATATTTTTCAAAGAAGATGGGATTTCTTGAAAGGGCGTTTCAGCATCACGGGTTGACGGAAGATCGTTCACAGGTCGATTCGGCCTCCGGAAACGGTTGTCATCACTAATGCAGCGGTCCCTCATGCCCTTTTTGGGCACCTTGACCAATGCAACCCGGTGCCCATTCTAACAAAGCCCTCATCGATGTCAACGCGGCGAGCCCGGCCGGTCTTTTTGGCAGGAATTTCACGGTCACGCGGCAAGGGCCATTTTTCGTGCGTTGACAGCTGCACCTCTTTCCCGTAGAATGGTTTGTCTATCCCATGGGAATTGTTGACATTAAACTTTGTTTCCTTCCTGCTTATCAAACGGGGTGGGGCGGGGACATGGGAGGCGCGTTCCCACACAAGCTGTTGCAGAGGGCGATCCGATGAAAATGAAAGGTGCACAGATTTTTTTCGAATGCTTGAAGAAGGAAGGTGTTGAGGTCATCTTCGGCTTTCCCGGAGGGGCCGTGCTGGACATCTACAACGAGATCCCCAACTCGGGCATCCGGCATATCCTGGTTCGCCACGAACAGGGTGCGGCCCACATGGCCGATGGATATGCTCGAGCCACCGGCCGGGTCGGGGTCTGCCTGGTCACATCCGGGCCCGGTGCAACCAACACGGTCACCGGCATAGCGACCGCGTACCTGGATTCGGTGCCCATGGTCGTGTTCACGGGGCAGGTTCCCACGGCGCTCATCGGCAATGACGCCTTCCAGGAAGTGGATATCGTGGGCATCTCCCGACCTTGCACCAAGCACAATTATCTGGTCAAGGATGTGAACGATCTGGCGCGGGTGATCAAGGAGGCCTTCTACCTTGCACGAACCGGCCGTCCCGGCCCCGTCCTGGTTGATCTGCCCAAGGATGTGGTCCAGGCGAGCACGGAGTTCCGCTACCCAAAGCGGGTTGACCTTCCCGGATACCGGCCGACGGTCGAGGCGCACATGGGCCAGATCAAGCGTGCCTACCAGCTCATCCGGAAGGCCAGAAACCCTGTGCTCTATGCGGGTGGCGGTGTCATCCTGTCGGGGTGTTCGGATGAGCTGATCCGGCTGTCCGAGCTTCTTCAGGCCCCGGTGACCACAACCCTCATGGGGATGGGCTGTTTTCCCGCGGTGGTGAAACAGCAGGACGGCAGCACGGACCTGCATCCGCTGTGGCTCGGCATGCTGGGCATGCATGGAACCTACCGCGCCAACATGGCCGTTCAGCACTCCGATGTCCTGGTGGCCGTCGGCGCCCGGTTCGACGACCGGGTCACGGGGAAGATTGCGGGGTTTGCACCCAAGGCCAAGATCATCCACATCGACATCGATCCCACGAGCATCAGCAAGAATGTTCCCGTGGACATTCCCATCGTGGGAGACTGCAAGAACGCTCTCGAACGGTTCATCGCCATGGCGGAGGAGGAGCCCATTGAGGGCCTGCATGAGCTGCGTGCTCCCTGGCTGAAGCAGATCGATGAATGGCGCAGGACCCACAAGCTGGCCTACAAGCAGGAAGGGGAGGTCATCAAGCCCCAATTCGTGGTCGAGAAGCTCTACGAGCTTTGCGATGGAGACGCCATCATCACCACCGAGGTCGGCCAGAACCAGATGTGGGCGGCTCAGTTCTTTCATCTGACCAAGCCCAGGTCGTTTCTTTCCTCCGGTGGGCTCGGGACCATGGGTTACGGCCTCCCTGCGGCCATCGGCGCCCAGGTGGCGTTCCCGGACCGGCTGGTCATCGACATTGCCGGCGACGGAAGCATCCAGATGAACATTCAGGAGCTCATCACCGCCGTCTGCAACGATCTGCCGGTGAAAGTGGCCATCCTGAACAACCGCTTTCTCGGGATGGTGCGGCAGTGGCAGGAGCTCTTTTACGACCGAGTTTACTGTGCCACCTGTCTGGACGCCGCTCCCGACTTCGTCAAGCTGGCCGACGCCTATGGGGCGGTGGGACTCAGGGCCACCAGGCCTGAAGAGGTGGAGCCCGTGATCCGTGAGGCCTTTGCCGTCAGAAGGCCTGTCTTGATGGAATTTGTGGTGGAGGCTGAGGAGGGTGTTTACCCGATGGTGCCCGCTGGGAAGGACATTTCAGAGATGCTGCTGGTGTGACCCATGGAAAAAAATGACAAACAGAAGCACACGATAGGGGTGCTGGTGGAGAACCAGCCGGGAGTGCTCTCCAGAGTGGCAGGGCTTTTCAGCGGACGCGGGTTCAACATCGAATGCCTCACGGTCGCGGAAACCCATGAGCCGGGATTGTCGCGCATCACCCTGGTGACCACGGGGGATCAACACATTCTGGAGCAGATCGTCAAGCAGTTGAACAAGCTGATCAATGTCATCAAGGTCTACGATTTTCGCGAGATCGAATTCGTGGACCGCGAAATGGCCCTGATCAAGGTGCGTGCCGAGCCGGCCACCCGCGCCGAGGTTTTGCGCATCTCCGATATTTTCCGTGCCAAGGTGGTGGATGTCAGCCCCAACTACTACACCATCGAGGTCACGGGAAATGAAACGAAGATCGGGGCCATCCTGGAGCTCCTGGGCCAGATAGGCATCGTCGAGCTGGCTCGCACCGGCAAGGCGGCGCTGGCTCGCGCAAAGAAGAATTGACGCTGATGTAGGGTGGGCAAGAGCGGGTGCATTGCCCACCGAAAAAAGTGGCTTCATGGCTGCGGTGGGCAAGATAGAACCCTTGCCCACCCTACATTTGAGCGGTATGCGGCTTCATTTCTCGTTGAAGTCTGAGACGTTTTCATAACGATGTTCGGCAGGACGGGTCGTCTCATGATCCGGCTGCGCCGCGCCCTGGCCTGAAATGGAAACCGGTATTGTGGATTGGCCCTTGACCGCTGTTGCTCAGGGGCTGGATGTGAGTGGTTGGAGGAGGAATCAATGAGGATTTTCTACGAGGCGGATGCAGATCTCAACGTTCTGCGCGGCAAGAAGGTTGCGGTGATCGGCTATGGAAGCCAGGGGCATGCCCAGGCACAGAACCTCAGGGACAGCGGGGTCGATGTCGTCATCGGCCAACGGCCGGGGTCGCCCAATTACGACAAGGCCGTCGAAGACGGGTTTTCTCCCGTTTCGGCCCGGGATGCCGCCTCCTCCTGTGATGTCATTCAGATACTGACCCCTGACCACTCCCAGGCGCGCATTTACGCTGAGGATGTGTCTCCGTCCATGAAGGCGGGGAAGACGCTTCTCTTTTCCCACGGCTTCAACATCCACTACGGGCAGATTGTGGCTCCTCCCGACGTGGATGTCGTCATGGTGGCTCCCAAAGGCCCCGGGCACCTGGTCAGGAGCGAGTATGTCCGCGGAGCGGGAGTTCCGGCCCTGGTGGCCATCCATCAGGATGCGAGCGGCCAGGCCATGCAGACGGCTCTGGCCTATGCCCGCGGGATCGGTGCCACGCGGGCGGGAGTCCTGGAGACATCCTTCAAGGAGGAAACGGAAACGGATCTCTTCGGAGAGCAGTCGGTGCTGTGCGGCGGCGTGTCTGAGCTCGTCAAGGCGGGATTCGACACGCTGGTGGAAGCAGGCTACCAGCCTGAAATAGCCTTCTTCGAGTGCATGCACGAGCTCAAGCTCATCGTGGATCTCATTTACCGAGGCGGCCTGGCTTACATGCGTTACTCCATCAGCGACACGGCCGAGTATGGGGATCTCACCCGCGGCAAGCGCATCGTGACCGACGAAACCCGGGCATCCATGAAGAAGATCCTGGAAGAGATCCAGTCCGGCGCTTTCGCCCGCGAATGGATCCTGGAAAACCAGGCGGGGCGTCCCATGTTTCGTGCCCTTCGGGAGAGGGAGCGGCGGCTGCTCGTCGAGGAAGTGGGCGCCAGGCTGCGAGCCATGATGCCTTTCCTCGACGCCAAGAAGATGATCTAATCGCGCAGAAAGGAATGATCAGGCATTGCAGACGGGGACATTCAGAGACAAGTTCTATCACATACCCGTTGCGCGTGAAGGAATCCCTTATATTCTGATGGCGGCGTTCGTCACAATGGTGTTCGCCGTTCAGGGATGGGGAATTCTCATGCTGCCGGCTCTGGCGGCCACCCTGCTGGTGGGGCACTTCTTCCGAGATCCCGAACGCATCATGAGTGCCGAAGCAGGGGATGTGCTCTCGCCCGCAGACGGCAAGGTCATTGCCATCGACCGGATGGAGTCGGCTCCCATGACGGGCGGCAGCTGCGTCCGTATCAGCATCTTCATGTCGGTCTTTGACGTGCACGTGAACCGCATCCCCGTTTCGGGCGTCGTTCAGGAGGTCCGGTATCGAAAGGGGACCTTCGTGGCCGCCAATCTCCCCAGGGCCAGCACCGAAAACGAACAGAACTGGGTTCGGATTCTCTCCGAGGGTGGGCCCGAAGTGGTCATGACGCAGGTGGCCGGGCTGATTGCCCGTCGCATCGTCTGTTGGCCCAGGCCCGGGGACCGCGTGGAGCAGGGAGAGCGCTTCGGCATGATCCGCTTCGGCTCGCGAATGGATGTTTTCGTTCCCGTTGAGTCGGACATTCTGGTCTCGCTGGGGCAGCACGTCTACGGGGGTGAGACAATCCTATGCCGCCTGAAGTGAAGAAGCGCCGCTTCAGAAAGAAGCGCTGGCGTCGGCTGGAGGAAGGGGAGGTGCACATTGGCGCCTACATCGTGCCGAACCTCTTCACCACCGGCAACCTGATGAGCGGTTTTTTCGGCATCGTCAGCTCCATCAACGGAGATTTTCAGCTGGCGGCCGTGGCGATATTCGTATCCTGTGTGTTCGACATTCTGGACGGGCAGGTGGCACGCCTGACCCGCGCCACCAGCCGGTTTGGAGTGGAGTATGATTCACTGGCCGACCTGGTGGCCTTCGGGGTCGGGCCGGGCATTTTGATGTATCTGTGGGCCCTCAAGCCATTCGGGCGGATCGGCTGGCTGGCCGCTTTCGTCTTCGTGGCGTGCGGCGCCCTTCGGCTTGCCCGGTTCAATGTCCAGGTGGAAACATCCAGCAAGAACTACTTCATGGGGCTTCCCATTCCCGGCGCAGCCAACATGATCGGCACGACCGTGTTCTTTTTGGAAGGCTGGAGAATCTCTTTCGTCCCTTACGGTTCTCCATCCCTGCTGGTGGTCACTTACCTCCTCGGCTTCCTGATGGTGAGCACGGTCCCGTTTTACAGTTTCAAAGATTTTCAGATGATCAAGGCCAAGCCCATTCCCGTGCTGTTCGGAGTGCTCCTGCTGGTGACCGTCATCGCCATCGAGCCTCAGTTGATGCTGTTTTCCATGTGCATCACTTACGTGATGGCAGGCCCCGTGCTGTTCCTGATTCAGACCCTCCGCCGGAAGCCCGCTGAGCCGCTGCCTCCCGAAGTCTCTGAAAAAACGCAGGAAGTTCAGCCCATCCAGGATCAGGAAGAGACGCTCTCGTGAGTGATGACAAGAGGTGATTTCCCATGTCCATGACCATCAGTGAAAAGATCCTTGCGAAACATGCGGATCGGGCGGAAGTGCATCCGGACGAGCTCATCGAGGTGAAGGTCGACTTCGCCCTCGGTAACGACATCACCGCTCCCCTGGCCATCGAAGCCTTCAGAAGGGCCGGCGCTCCAAAGGTTTTCGACCGGGACCGCATTGCTCTGATTCCCGACCACTTCACCCCGAACAAGGACATCAATTCGGCCATGCAGGTGAAGCTCATGCGGGAGTTCGCCCGCGAATTCCAGATCACCCACTATTTCGAGATCGGACGCATGGGAGTGGAGCATGCGCTCCTGCCGGAACAGGGACTGGTTCTGCCCGGCGATGTGGTCATTGGAGCAGACAGCCACACGTGCACGTACGGTGCCCTGGGCGCTTTCGCCACAGGGGTGGGCAGCACGGACCTGGCTGCGGCCATGATCACCGGACGCATCTGGTTCAAGGTCCCTCAGTCCGTGAAGTTCATCTTCAGGGGGAGGCTGCGCCCGTGGGTCGGCGGGAAAGACCTGATCCTCTACGCCATCGGTCAGATCGGAGTGGACGGGGCTCGATACCGGGCCATGGAGCTCACCGGCGAAGTCATCGAATCGCTGCCCATGACGGACCGTTTCACCATGTCCAACATGGCCATCGAGGCGGGTGCCAAGGTGGGCATCATCGCACCCGACGGCACCACGGAGGACTACGTGAAGGAGCGGGCCAAAAGGCCCTATGAGTTTTTTCAAAGCGATGCGGATGCCGTCTACGAGGAGACATACGACTGGGATGTCTCCGGGTTCGAGCCCATGGTGGCCCTCCCGCACTCGCCTGGAAACGTCCGCCCCATCAACGAGCTGCCTGAAATCCCTATTGACCAGGCGGTCATCGGCTCCTGCACCAACGGGCGGCTGGAAGATCTGCGCCAGGCGGCTCAAGTGCTGAAAGGGAAGAAGGTGGCCCCCGGGGTTCGCTGCCTGGTGATTCCCGCCACCCAGCAGATCTATCAGGAAGCCATGCGGGAAGGGCTTCTCGAGATCTTCATCGATGCGGAAGCAGCGGTCAGCACCCCCACCTGTGGACCCTGCCTCGGCGGCCACATGGGGATCCTCGCGGCCGGCGAGCGGGCCGTTGCGACCACCAATCGGAATTTCGTCGGGCGCATGGGACACCCCGAAAGCGAGGTGTACCTGAGCAATCCTGCAGTGGCTGCAGCTTCGGCCATTGCCGGGCACATCGTCCACCCCGATTCCGTTTGACGCGGTTGGGACGAACGATCACACCTTCACCCGATGGGGCAGGGACTCGACAAGGGGAGACCATCCCCCTGCGCTCATTGAAAGCTTCGCCGCGATATTGGAGATGAGAGGAATACCCCATGAAAATGCGTGGAACCGCCTGGAAGTTTGGCGATGATGTGGATACCGATGCGATCATCCCGGCACGATACCTGAACACCACCGACCCCGCCGTGCTGGCTGCCCATTGCATGGAGGATGCAGATCCCGAGTTCATGAAGAAGGTGAAGCCGGGAGACATGATCGTCGCGGGCAAGAACTTCGGCTGCGGCTCTTCGCGGGAGCATGCTCCCATTTCCATCAAGGCTGCCGGTGTGAGCTGCGTCATCGCGGCGACCTTTGCCCGCATATTCTTCAGGAACGCGTTCAACATGGGGCTGCCGATTCTCGAATGTCCCGACGCGGCCGCGGCCATTGCGACGGGAGACGAGGTGGAGGCGGACCTCGACCGTGGCATCATCATCAACCACACGCGGAATGTGACCTACCAGGCGCAGCAGGTGCCCCCGTTCATGCAGCAGCTGGTGCAGGCCGGAGGCCTGATTCCCTACGTGCAGGAGCAAATGCGGCGGCAGGGCTGTTAGGGCTATGGTGCACCGCAGAGGCGCAGGGGACGCGGAGAATGATTTCTCTGCGTCCCCTGCTCCTCCTCGGTGAAGATGTCTACGCAAAACCGAACATTTTGAGCTGAGGTGAAAGAGACTCCACATGGTGCAGAACAGAAACTATCGAATAGCGGTGATGCCCGGCGACGGAACGGGGCCCGAAGTGGTGAGGGAGGCCCTCAAGGTCCTGAGCGTGGTGTCGGAGAAGGACGGATTCAAGCTCGAACTGGTCCACTACGACCTGGGAGGGGATCGCTACCTGAAGACGGGCGAAGTGCTTCCCACGACCGCCGTGGATGAGCTGAGGACTTTCCAGGCGATTCTTCTCGGCGCCATCGGCCATCCGGACGTCAAGCCGGGGATCCTGGAGAAAGGGCTTCTCCTCGAGCTGCGCTTTCAGCTGGACCAGTACGTCAATTTGCGGCCGGTGATTCTGTTTCCCGGTGTGGACACCCCCCTCAAGGACAAGGGTCCCGAGGATATCAATTTCGTGGTGGTGCGGGAAAACACCGAGGGGCTCTATGCCGGCTCCGGCGGCTTTCTGCGCAAGGGGACGCCCCACGAGGTGGCCGTGCAGGAATCCGTGAACACCCGCATGGGCGTCGAGCGCTGCATTCGATACGCCTTCGAATACTGCCGGAAGCGGAATCAGAGGAAGAAGCTCACACTCTGCGGCAAAACCAATGTCCTCACCTTCGCCTTCGACCTCTGGGAGCGCGCCTTTTACGAGGTCGCCAGGGAATATCCGGATATCCAGACGGATTACGCCCACGTGGACGCCACCTGCATGTGGATGGTCAAGAACCCGGAGTGGTTTGACGTCATCGTGACCGACAACATGTTCGGTGACATCATCACGGATCTCGGAGCCATGATCCAGGGCGGGATGGGGATCGCCGCCGGCGGCAACATCAATCCGCAGGGGGTGTCCATGTTCGAGCCCATTGGAGGGTCGGCGCCCAAGTACACCGGGAAGAACATCATCAACCCGCTGGCTGCCATTGGGGCGGCCCAGATGATGCTCGAGCATCTCGGGGAGGATAAGTCGGCCGCCCGTATCGACCAGGCGGTGCGCAAAGTCGTTGCGAAGGATCTGAAGAGCCTTTCGGCGGGCCAGATGGGGTATTCCACCAGCGAGGTGGGCGACCTGGTCGCACGATATATCCAGGATTCCATTTGATGGCGTGAAGGGCGGGGGGGCTCAGCCATGGGCTCGCCTGGGGAATCAGACAGGGCAGGGAAGTCTCCATGTGAGGCTTCCCATTTTTTTCGCCTGGTGTGAAACGATTGCGGTGGCCCGGCGGGCGTGCGGACGGGTTGGACGACCCCTCATCGAGAGTGGACCCTCTCCGCGCCAGGTACAACACCACACATCTGACCGACCGTATTGATCACGGTTTTCTGGGGAGCTGTACTGATCTCGATCCAGACATGGCAACGAGGTTGAATGTTGCCTCACGAACGACCCGGGTGAAGGGAAAGGAATAAGTGCCTATGAGCTCACGCAACCGCTCTCTCTGGATGCGCTTCGTGTTGATCGCCCAGCCCTACTTTTTCCCCGAGATTCGGGGCGGGGGCCTGGCGACGCTCCTGCTCATGACCCTGCTGCTGGTCTTCGTCTTCGGCGTGCTCTTCCTCATCGTTGCCGGGGCGGTGCTGGCCGGGAGCCATTTCGCTCCCTCGCTGACGGCTCAAGTGGCATCGGGACTCTTGTCCCTGGTGCAGGACACCTTTCAGTCGAGGAATTGGCTGCTGGTGGCTGCAGCTCTGGTCATCCCCGCAGTCGTCTTCGGCCTTTTCGGCCGTCATCTGCGCTCCCGCCGGCGCGCCTGGTCGCTGCTCGCCATCGTCCTGCTGCTTTCCGTTTCCGTGACCGGAATCAACGTGGCCTTCAGCTACATCGGCAACTACTTCACCAATGCCCTGGTGAAGAAAAACCAGGACCTGGCTTACCTGTTTGTGGCGCTTTACTTTTGCGGCTTCCTGGTGGGGATCCCCATCGTCGCGCTCTACAACTACGTCCAGGAGGTCCTGGGCATGCGCTGGCGCGAATGGATGACCGGCGAGTTTCTGGGCAGATACTTCAAAAACCGCAGCTACTACGAAATCGAGCTCAGCGCGAAAATCGACAACCCCGACCAGCGCATGATGGAGGACATCCGAACGTTCACGCGCACCTCGCTGGTGTTCCTCCTCATCCTTCTGAGCTCGCTCATGGATCTCGTCTCCTTCAGCGGGATCCTCTGGTCCAAATCCGTTCTCCTCGTGGTCGTGGTGCTGGGGTACTCCCTGGTGGGAACGGGCCTCACGCTTCTGATCGGGCGCCGCCTGGTGCGCCTGAACTTCAACCAGCTGCGCTATGAGGCTGATTTCCGTTACTCCCTGGTGCACGTGCGCGACAACACCGAGTCCATCGCCTTCTACCAGGGGGAAGAGCCCGAGAAGAATCACATCACGGGCCGCTTTCGGGACGTTCTCAGGAACTTCAGCCTCCTCATCGGCTGGCAGCGGAACCTCTCCTTCTTCACCACGGCTTACCGGTACCTCCCCGTGGTTCTGCCCTTCGTCATTCTCTTCCCGCAATACTTCGGAGGCCAGATCGAATACGGGGACATGGTCCAGGCCAACTTCGCCTTCAGCCAGGTCAACGCGGCCCTCTCCCTCATCGTGGCTCAAATCGAGCAGATCACGAATTTCGCCGCCGGCGTGGAGCGTCTCTCGACCTTCTCGGATGCCTTGAGCCATGAAGAAAAGGCAGTTCCCGGCATCCAGTCCGAAGAGGAGGACCGTTTCGGACTGGCCCACATGACCCTCCTGACGCCCGGCGGGACGCGCACCCTCATCCGGGATCTGACGCTGGACCTGGAGCGCGGGGAGAATCTGGTCGTGGTCGGCCAGAGCGGCATGGGCAAGAGCTCGCTTCTCAGGGCCATCGCGGGGTTGTGGACCCGGGGGGAGGGGACCGTGACGCGGCCGCCGCTCTCGGAAATCTTTTTCCTGCCTCAAAAGCCCTACATGCTCCTCGGGAGCCTGAGGGATCAGCTGCTCTACCCCCGGCTCGACCGGGAGGTTTCCGACGAAGAGCTGCGCAATGTCCTCCGGACCGTGAGGCTCCAGGATCTATCGGAGCGCGTGGGGGGGTTCGACGCGGAGCTCGATTGGGCCGACGTCCTGTCTCTGGGCGAACAGCAGAGGCTGGCCTTTGCCCGCCTCATCATCAACCGGCCGGGCTATGCCGTTCTGGATGAAGCCACCAGCGCCCTGGACGTCGAGAATGAGACCAATCTTTACCGGACACTGAAGGATCTGGGTATTCATTATATCAGCGTCGGGCACCGCACCAGCATCCTGGAGCATCACAACAGCGTCCTGGAACTCCAGGGAGCGGATCGATGGCGGCTGCTTCCTGCCCGGGAATACCGGGCGTCGCTGACAGAGGGTCTTGAGCAGGGGAGGGGGGAGCCGTGCTGAGCCAGCTGAGCTCGGGGCCACCATGCTCTCCTCGGCACAGCTCCGTCGGGGCTTGCGGCACAAGGGCATGTCGCCAACGTGGTGGCGGCCCCGGATCCTGGGGTTGTCTCGGGGAATCCGCCCGCCGCTCCTGCCAAGGCTGTTGAATTAACGGGTGGCACGGGCCAAGCGAAGCTTGCCCGTGACCGAATGAGCTCGCAGGGCAAGCTCCGCTTAGCCCATGGCACCCGAACCGACCGGGCAGATGAGCTTAATTCAGCAGCCTTGACCGCTTCCGCCCGGTCAGGGGTCAGTGTTCATCAGTCGCTCTGTTTCGTGGAGCTGCACTCAAAGGCCGAGATCGTCCAGGGGGCTCGCGACTCCCTGTCCCCCCTGCTGCAGCACGTGAGTGTAGATCATGGTGGTGGCGACGTCCTTGTGACCGAGCAGAGCCTGGATGGTCCGGATATCCGTGCCTCGCTGGAGGAGGTGAGTGGCGAAACTGTGCCTGAGGCTGTGGGCGGTGACCCTCTTGGAGATTCCTGCGTGGCGCACCGCGCCCTTGATGGCTTTGTTGACGATGCTCGGGTCGAAATGGTGGCGTCGGAGGACTTCGCTCACGGGATCCGTCGACAGACTCCCTGCCGGGAACACATACTGCCATTCCCACTGCCTGGGGGCCGAAGGATACTTGCGTGCGAGGGCGTGCGGAAGATACACCTCGCCGAATCCCCGGGCCAGATCTCTGTCATGAATCGCCTTGACCTGTGCAAGATGGTTCTGAAGAAGAGGAGCGACCGAGACGGGGAAGGTCGTGATGCGGTCTTTTGCCCCCTTTCCAGAACGCACAGTGATCGATTTCATGTGCAGACCAATGTCCTGCACCCTTAAGCGGAGAGCCTCCATGATCCGCAGCCCGCTGCCGAAAATCAGCTTGACGATCAGGTGCGGGGCTCCCCGCAGAGGGGGGATCACTCTGGATATCTCCTCTCGTGTCATCACCACGGGCATGTTGATCCGCCTGGGAGCCCGAACCGCATTGAAGGACTCCTTGAGGGACACCTTCAAAAGCTTCTTGTACAAAAAGACCAGCGCATTCATGGCCTGATTCTGAGTTGAAGGAGCCACGCGACCTTCCACGGCGAGATGTGTCGGAAAGCTCTCGATCCTGGCTTCGCCGCCCCTCAGGTCTTCTCGAGATGTCATCCGGTGAAACAGCACGTAGCGCCTGATCCATTCGCAATAGGCCCTTTCCGTGTGAATCGAGTAGTGATGGAGCCGCATCACATCATGGACCTCGTCAAGCAGTCGCGGTTCTCCGGCCATTGACACTTTCCCCCTTCTCCGGGTATCTTCCTCCCAAACTGAATCGTTCAACCTCGTTGCCCAAGAGCCCGTTGGAGCCCTGAATTCTCCCTGAGCACAAGGAGTGGGGTCACACCTACACACTTGACAATGTGAAATGTGTAGGTGTGACCCCTCTTAACGGTGGTTGGCACTTAAGATTCTCACTCCAAACCGTCAATATATATTCTCTGATTCGAAGCCTCAGGTTGATCATTCACTACCTGACACTTTTCAACTGAGCCTTAACAGATCATGTGGAGTGGGTCTTGGACGGGCATGTTCTCCTCCAGCAGGTAGTCGAGAAGTGCCAATCCGAGCTGGAACAGGCTCAAGTCGCAACGATGCCTCCTGTGGATCACGCCCTGCCATCCTTCTTTGACGGCCGATACTCCAAGGGCGACGATCCAGTAGTATGCAAGAAACACAGCCATCAACAAACGATTGATGCGTTCTGGACTCGACATGTGGCTTTTTTGCAGATTGAACCCGCGTCCCTTTTGGTCGGAAAAGCATGTCTCGATCAAGAATCGCTTTCCGTAGAAACGGCATGCTTCATCGGCACATTGCATGTTCGTCACCAAATGGATGGGCTCGTCACAGCCCTTTCTCCACCAAGTCAACCCCGTTACGGGTCCGTAGCCCCGATGGGTAAAGAGAGCCTCGGGCACAACGAACATACCACCGGGCTCGAGATGCGAAAGGGTCTCTTTGTAAGGGAACCAGTGGTCTTCCCAACAGAGAGTGTTGGTTTCGGAGGTGCGCAAAACGTAATGCCAACGGCAATGGTTTACGACACTCTGCAAATCGACACCGTCAAATTCACCGTCGCCGAGCAGGACGACGTGCGACCCTTCGGGAATCATTTCTCCAACATCCCGAATCAACTCGATGTGCCGCTCTTCGCTGAAGTGGCCCTTTTTCTTTTTCTCAACCAGCCAGGCTACGGGCAACGCCCTCCGCTTGTAGACGACTGCGATCACGAGTGCCATGCATCCGCGTCCGACGACGGTCCCGTCGATCAACATGACAAGCGTCTCACCGGACAATGCCTCCAGGATCTGCCGGGCGAAGGGGAGGAAGAAGATTTCACGAGTCACGTCTTCGTTCTTTATCCAGCGATAGAAACGCTTCACCTGGCTTTCCGATTCGGTGCGGCACCCTATGTAACCTCCCTCGGTCGTCGGGGGTTTTCGAGCGATCTTTGGCAACTGAACGCTTCGGGATCTGATGATTCCGCAAACGAGAGCAGTGAGGGTATTCAGATGTCGCGCTTGATTTCCATTGTGTTCGGTCCCAGAGAACTTCTTGAGTGACGAAAGGATTGCCCTGAAGGTTTTTTGCCATCGGTCATGGACGTCTCTCCTCTATGCCAAGTTTCCGGTTGAGGGGTTTTAGTCTGTATATGTCACGGATGAACAAAAAAGTCCCGTACCAAGTGCGGCACTGGCAAGAAAAAGTGCTGACCGTTCACCCATGCAGTTCCGGCACTCCTCCGGAGACCGGAAAGGAAGGCATGCGGGGGTCGGCAGACCGGCCTCCAGAAGTGTCCGGTAGTGAACTTCGAGAAGAAGAGGGGGTTGAACCTCGTCTCCAAGTCGTAGACATCGACTCCCTCTCTGCGTTTGAGGAACCCGACGACGACATACGTCAATGGTGTCACCAGAGCCTCATAGCATGATTTCACAAGCCACTGGGTCAACACCATTACTGAAAGAACGGACAGGGGAATCGTGCTCAAGAAGGCGATCGAAATGAACACCATGGAGTCCAGCCCCTGCCCTACCAGTGTTGAACCGATAGTTCGAGTCCACAACCAGCGACCTTGAGTGGCAATCTTCATTTTTTGCCAAGACGAAAGAGTTGGCGAATTCTCCAAGGAGGTAAGCCAGGAACGAGGCGATGAGCAGGCGAGGCGTGTAACCCAGGATCTCATCATAAGCTGCCTGCCCCTTCCAAAACGAAGCCGCTGGAAGAATCTGAGCAAACCAAACTGCCAGAACCAAGATGAAGTTGGGTGCAGATCTTTTGGAACAACGTCCCAAATGGGCTGCGAATCACGGACCAATGTGGATTTCCACGCGAGGAGCATCTGCTGGAATCCCATCGGGAGGGCGGTTTCATCATCCGGGAGGGATACAAGCCATTAGCCGGGGGGTGAGGCCGTAGGCCGACACCCCCGGAAAACGGGGAGAAACGAGCCGACCCCGGAGGGGGTCGCAGCTCCATCAATCAAGATA
>JBFYYO010000042.1:0-22052 GCA_041310025.1 Syntrophobacterales bacterium | reverse complement strand
AGCCGGATCTCGTAGCCTTCCTCCGTGCCGCGGGGCACCAGACAGACGGCGTGACGCTCCGTCTCACCGGTCATTGCGCTCTCCTCAGGCGCCACCTCGACATAGAAGGAACGCGGGCTTCCGGCTCCCACGCGGACTCCCTCTCCAAGGCGCACCAGCCCGTAGTAGGCAGCCCCTATGGCTACGGCCAGGTCAGGCCGCGGATTCTCGAGCTCGACGGGCTCGAAGTCTTCACCAGCCTCGCTTCTGAACCAGCTCCCCAGGACTTCCCGGACCCGGTCCCGAAGCATCTTGGGGCTCAAGGCGCCGCCGTTGAACAGGACGAAGTCAGGGTAGACCGAATCCCTTCCCGTCTCCGTCGAGAGCAGCTGACGAAACCGATGCCAGAAAGCGGCCAGATGCCGCGTCACCGCAGGCTCCTGGACGTATGGGAGCCCCCACTCGGTGAGTCCCGTGCGGCGGGCGGCCGTCGGCATGTCATCCGGCGGGATCTTCGGAAAGAAGCCATCCAGGATCAGGTCTCGTACGACGTCCCGTGAGATCTTTGCCTTCAGGGTGTCTCCGATGAGCTTCCTTCCCAGGCCGACCAGCGTGATCTCATATTCGTCATGGGGTGCTGATGAAGCAATCTGGGGTGCTCCCCGAGCCGGTCCAAAGAGTCCCGATCTCCTTCCGTCAGGTTCGGATGGGGGCGATTCCGCATCAGCCGGCGGCGGGCCGGCCGCAGACTCTCCCAAAAGACCTTCTTTGGCTTTCCGGGATTGGTGCCAGAGTTGATGCCATCTCCTGGACTCGAGCTTTCCCGGCTGTCCCATGAGCCGGATTTCCAGATGACGGGCAAGGGAGAGATCCATGTTGTCCCCCCCGAGCATGAGATGATCTCCCACCGCCAGCCGATCGAATTTGAGGCCCGCTTCCCCCTCGCGGACGGCCACCACCGTGAAATCGGTGGTTCCTCCGCCGACGTCGCAGACCAGGATCAGCTGACCGGCCCGCATCCCTTCGCGCCAGTTCTCCTCATGACGCGACAACCAGGCATAGAATGCGGCCAGAGGCTCTTCGACCAGGATGATCCTGCTCAGCCCGGCATCCCGTGCGGCCGTCACGGTCAATTCGCGGGCCACCTCGTCAAACGAGGCGGGCACCGTCAGCAGAACGATCTGTTCCTCGAGTCGGAATCCCTCACGTCCGCGAGCCATTTCGGCGTTCCACGCTTCCCGGAGGTGTCGGAGAACCCTGCTGCTGGCTTCCACAGGAGAAATCTTCCCGACATCGGAACCGGCACCCCAGGGCAGGATGTCCGCTGTGCGGTCAACCCCCCCGTGACATAGCCAGGACTTGGCTGAAGATACCAGCCTTCCCGGGACCAGGGCTCCCTGCTCACGCCCAAGCTCGCCGACGATGTAGCTCCTGCCGGAATCCCATGGCAGTGATGTGCTTTCGGGCGGCAGTTCATAGGGGCCAGGGAGGTAAAGGAATGAGGGCAGCACGGGGGACTTCCCCATAGAACCGGGGGCCACCAGCTGAGGAATGTTGAAGAACCGGATCTTGCGGCACTCAGGGTCGGGCTGGGTCCTGTCCACATAAGCCAGGGCGGTGTTGGTGGTCCCCAGGTCTATGCCGACGATGTAGCGGTATTCAACGTCCGAAAAATCGAGGGAGGGTTCCGCGTTATGCAACGTCTTGCTGCTCTCTCAGATTGAACTCCAGCTTCCACCGCTTTTGGTCATCGTCCCGCGCCACGCACCAGAGCTCGAGGGTTCCGATCTCCGTCACCTTGCTCTGAAGCCAGACAGGAATGACACTCGCGCCTTCGACGGCCTCGGACGCCGGCAGGACCGCCTCCATCGTGGTCACCTCGTCGATTTCCCCCTGCCAGTCGTCGATGATCTCTCCAACCTGATCCTTCTTGCGGACGGTGGATGCCAGTAGATTGAAGGCTGCGGGCTCGCCGACCACAAGTCCGAACTCTCTCTCACGGATTTCCGCCCCGGTTCCCTCTTCCATCCCGAAGGGGACGATGCAGAGGGCCTTGATGGGGGTGGGAATGCCGGGCACCGCGGGCATGGCGCTTTCGATGCCGATGTAATAGGGGCGGGCCACCCCGCCTCGGATGCGGATTCCACGGCCTCGTCTGGCAAGCCCGTAATAGGCCGCTCCTCGCGCCACCGCCAGGTCGAGGTCGGCAGAGCTCAGCTCTCTCACGTACTCCTGGGGATGCCATCGTCTCAGGATATCGAGGAACCGCCGCCGCAGAAGGTCCGACTTCATGACCCCACCGTTGAACAGCACCGCCGAAGGGTAACCCATGTTGGAGCCCGCCTCCGTGAGCCCTCTTTCGGATTGACCGAGGAAGCGAGCCAGGTGTCGGGAAACCGCCGGGTCCGATTCATAGGGGAGTCCCATTTCGCGGACGCCTACCTTGCGCCGGCTCTGGGGGTACTCGTCGCGGTCGGTGACGGGGAAGAAACCTTCCACGAGCACCTGCTCCACTTCTGCTCGGGTGAGCTCGCTGCGTATCGTGCCTCCGATGAGGGATGTGCCGCGTCCGAGAATCACGATGGGCTCGGACTGGAGCCCCGGGTTGCTCAGGAGGCGTTCCTTGGCTGTCCGGCAGCTGTGCCAAAGGCCCCGGAACTGCCAGGAATCCAGGCGCACTCCGGTCTGAGCGAGTTTTGCCTGGAGGGCATACGCCAGGGTCAGATCCATGTTGTCGCCGCCCAGGAGGATGTGGTTTCCGACTGCCACGCGCCTGAGGGTCAACTCCCCCTGCTCTTCGCTTACCTGGATCAGACTGAAATCGGTGGTCCCGCCCCCGATGTCGCAGACCAGAATGGACTCGTCGACGCGGACCGCCTTCCTCCATCGCTCCCGCTGGGACTCAATCCATGCGTAAAACGCGGCCTGGGGTTCTTCCAGGAGCGTGATGTGCTCGAGTCCGGCGGCCTGGGCGGCCTTGACGGTGAGCTCCCGGGCCACGACGTCGAAGGATGCCGGTACCGTCAGGTAGATCTCCTGGCTCTCGAACAGGGCATCGATCCCCTGCTCGGCCATGGAATGATTCCAGGCGTCTTTCAAGTGAGCCAGAAAAAGGCTCGAGGCCTCCAGCGGTGAAACCTTGCGCCCTTCAGCGGGGCTGTCCCATGGAAGAATGGGCTCGGTGCGGTCCACGCCGGCATAGCTCAGCCAGGATTTGGCCGAAGCCACGAGACGGTTGGGGACCTCGGTGCCTCGTTTCCTGCCGAGCTCGCCGATGGTGTAGTCCACAGATGGATCCCAGGGAAGTGCCAGCGACCCCGGGGGAACGTCGTGGGGTCCGGGAAGAAACAGAAAGGACGGCAGCAGGGGCTGTGGCCTCACGTCTCCGGGGTTGACCACCTGGGGGATCATGAAGGTCTGGATGATCGGTTCCTGATCCGCATCCACTGCGCCTTCGGCATAAGCCATGACACAATGGGTCGTCCCCAGGTCAATGCCGATGATATACTTCGATTCGCTCAAAATCACTCCTCAGATGTTGCGTCCAGCCTAACCTTCGATTTCCACTTCCGCGGGGGCGATCACCCGGTTCTTCTCCTGGTCGGCCACCGGCCTGGGGAGCTCCAGTCTTTCAGCTTTCCAGCCGCGATGTCGCAATATGCCTGTGAAAGGAGGATCGCCTGAAACATTCCCTGTGAGCCTGATGGCTCGAGCATCGAAGCCGGGCTTGATCGTGACTGCGGACCCCTCTCCCTCCTCCATGATCGGCTTGAGCTCGAGAACTTCCCCCAGCGCCTTCCTGCAGCCCTCGTGAATACTCCGAACGGCAGCTCCGATCTGAGCATCGTCATACAACTTGAGGTCTTCCTGCAGAAAGTCAATGAAACGCCCTTCCTGCTGCAGTGCCGTCAGAACCTGGACCGCCGGTTGAACGGAAGGCTCGGGAGGGGTGGCTGCAATGGGTTTTTCCACTTCGTCACCGGCGGCGCGACGCTTTCTGGCCTGGGGTTCGGCCTTGACGGCTGGAGCTCCCTCCAACTCGGCGCGGCGCAGGAGAGCCCTCCCCTGCAGGGCGAGGAAGAGCCAAAGCACGAGGGTGATGGTCCCTCCGGTTCCCGCCAGCACCGGCAGGAGATAGGTCCTGGACTCGCCAAGAAACTGCTTGAAACTGGCCAGAGACCCCCGGATGTCTTCGGGCAGGTTCTGCACTTCGGGCTGCATGAGCGGGGTGACCCATGCATCGAGGCCCTGGATGACCCGGTATGCGACAAAGTACAAAACGGCAACCAAAATGCCGTTCCAAATAACACAGGACAGCAGTGATTGCAGGGTCCACGCCCGTCTAGCCTTCATGCTCTTTCACTCCTCCCGCTCCTTGAGGCTTGCTCCGGGGCAAGGCACTCGGTTTTCGGCGCATATGAATTCCATATTATTGCACGCCAAATATCATCATGTCGAAGCACATCCGTCAAGCAGGGAAAAGGAAAACCAGATTTTCGGTTGCCATGGTTTTGGGAATCGTGATAGAGAAGTCCGATTTGCATAAACCACACACCCCCGTACCTTTTGGTGCCTTTTCTCCTGTTGGAGGAGGGTTTCAGGGGGTGGAGGCCACAACCAGAAGGAGGTCTTATGGCGGTCGTTAGCATGAAACAGCTGTTGGAGGCGGGGGTTCATTTCGGGCATCAAACGCGCCGTTGGAATCCCAAAATGAAAACGTACATCTTCGGCGCTCGCAATGGAATCTATATCATCGATCTCCAGAAAACGGTTCGGCTTTTCCACACGGCCTACCAGTTTGTCCAGGAGACCGCCGCCGCCGGCGAAAGTGTCATGTTCGTGGGCACCAAGCAGCAGGCGCGGGAGACGATAAAGGAAGAGGCGGAGCGCAGCGGGATGTTCTACGTGGATCAACGCTGGCTGGGCGGGATGCTCACCAACTTCAAGACGATGAAGCTGAGGATCGATCGGTTGAAGGAGCTGGAAGCCATGATCCAGGATGGAAGCATCAACCGTTTTCCCAAAAAAGAGATCCTGCAGCTTCAGAATGAGCGGGACAAGCTGGTCAAGAACCTGGGCGGCATTCAGGACATGACCCGGTTGCCCGGCGCCATGTTCGTCATCGACACGGCACGCGAGAACATCGCTGTTGCCGAGGCCAATCGACTGGGCATCCCCGTGGTGGCCGTCGTGGACACCAACTGCGACCCGGATGTCATCGACTATCCCATTCCCGGCAATGACGACGCCATCCGAGCCATTCGCCTCATCACCGGGAGGATCGCGGATGCCTGCGTGGAAGGGCGCCAGCGATATCTGGAGTCCCAGCATGCGGTTCGGGACAAGCAAGTGATGTCGCTCGAGGAAGTCCCCGCAGGCCAGCTCCTCAGCCAGGAGGCGAGCGGCCCTGAGGTTGAGATTGTCAATCCCGTCGGTCAGGCTGAAGGTGACAACGGCGAATAGAGTTTTGACAGGAGGTTAGCATTGGAAATTTCAGCTGGAATGGTTCGCGATCTGAGAGAGAAGACGGGCGCAGGTATGATGGACTGCAAGAAAGCCCTCCAGGATACTAACGGAGACATGGACAAGGCTTTGGACCTGCTGCGTCAGAAGGGGCTGGCCAAAGCCATGAAACGGGCGGGGCGTGAGGCGACCGAGGGGATGGTGCACGCCTATATCCATGGTGCCGGCCGCATGGGGGTGCTCGTCGAAGTCAACTGCGAGACGGATTTTGCGGCCAAGAGCGAGGATTTCGTCGAGTTTGCGAAGAACATCGCCATGCACATTGCCGCTTCATCCCCCCTGGGGGTCGAGCGGGAGCACATTCCCCAAGATGTGATCGAACGCGAACAGGCCATCTGTCTGGCCCAGGCTCGTGAGTCCGGCAAGCCCGAGAACATTCTGGAGAAGATGGTCGAAGGCAAAATGCGCAAGTTCTACGAGGAGGTGGTTCTCCTCGAGCAAAAATATGTGAAAGATCCGGACAGGACCGTCCAGGATTATCTCAATGAGCTGACAGCCAAGATCGGCGAAAAAATCATCATCAGGCGATTTTCTCGCTATCAGCTTGGCGGCGAGTAGCTCCGTCCCGTCGACTACATCAGTGTTTGCAAAGGCCGGCTTCGGCGTGAAGGCGGGGGTCCAGGACGCCATGGAAACCTGGACTCCCTCCTTTGTGGTCATGACGAACAGCGCATCAAAATCCTTCGGACTCACTTGAGAAGGGTCACAGGGTTGCCAAGAGTGGATCAACAGAAGCTCAAGCCCAGGTACAAGCGGATTCTGCTGAAGTTGAGCGGGGAAGCCCTGATGGGCAGGGAACCCTACGGCATCGACTCTGAAGTCCTGAGAGAGGTGGCCACCGAAATCCGTGAAGTGAATGAGCTGGGCGTCGAGTTGGCGCTCGTGATTGGCGGAGGCAACATTTTCCGAGGAGTCTCAGGAGCTTCCAGGGGAATGGACCGCTCCACTGCCGACTACATGGGAATGCTTGCGACGGTGATGAATGCGCTGGCTTTGCAGCAGGATCTGGAGAAGATGGGCGTCCCCACCCGCGTCCTTTCAGCCATCGACATGAAGGAGGTGGCTGAGCCTTACATTCGGCGGCGAGCCATTCGACACCTGGAAAAGGGGCGAGTGGTCATCTTCGCCGCGGGCACAGGTCTTCCCTTCTTCACGACCGACACGACGGCCGCCCTCAGGGCGGTGGAAATAGGTGCCGAAGTCCTGATGAAGGCCACGAAGGTGGATGGGATTTATGCCAGCGACCCGGTCGAAGATCCGACGGCCAGGAAGTATGATCGCATCACTTTTTCGGAAGTGCTTCAGAAAGATCTCAAAGTCATGGATGCAACCGCCATTTCCTTGGCCAGAGATCAGAACATGCCGATCATGGTCTTCAATCTCAGAACCTCGGGAAACATCCAGAGGGTTGTTCTGGGAGAAGCCATTGGAACTTTGGTGGATGGAGGGAAGGAATCATGCTAGATGATGTGTACGCGGATGCTCAAGACCGAATGCAGAAGGCCCTGGAGAATCTGGAGCAGGAATACAGACGATTGAGAACGGGACGCGCATCGGTTTCTCTGGTTGATGGAATTCGAGTGGAATACTATGGAACCGCCACACCCTTGAGTCAGTTGGCCACTCTCACAGTTCCTGAGCCGCGTACGATCATGATTCAACCCTGGGACCAGTCGGTCATCGGTGACGTCGAGAAGGCGATTCTCAAATCAGAGCTGGGTCTGACACCCAATAATGATGGGAAGATCATTCGCATCAGCATTCCACCCCTGACCCAGGAGCGCCGCAAAGATCTGGTCAAAGTGATCAAGAAGAAGGCCGAGGAGACCAAGGTGGCCATGCGCAATATTCGGCGCGATGCGAACGAGATGCTCAAGGATTTGAGGAAAGAGAAGACCCTCTCGGAGGACGATCAGTTCAAGGGCCAGGATGAAACCCAGAGGATCACAGACGATTTCATCAAAAGGGTGGACGGTGTCTATTCGGTCAAAGAGAAGGAGATTCTGGAAATCTGAACATGCGTGATCCCGCCTTCAGCCAGCTCCCGCGCCACGTGGCCATCATTATGGATGGCAACGGGCGATGGGCCAAACAAAGAATGCATCGAAGAATACTGGGCCACGAAGAGGGCGCCAATTCGGTCAGGGAGATTGTACGGTGCAGCAGAAGGCTCGGCATCTCCCATTTGACTCTCTATTCCTTTTCCAAAGAGAACTGGCAGCGTCCCGATGCTGAGGTATCAGGCCTGTGGCGGCTTCTGAAGCGATTCCTGAGATCGGAGCTCCAGGAGTTGATGGACAAGGAAATCCGCCTCTGCCATTGGGGGGACGCGGAAGGGATTCCCGACGAGGTGCTTGCCGACCTGGAGCATGCGACCCGGTTGACGGCGAAATTCGATAAACTGGTCCTCAGCCTTGCCCTGAATTATGGAGGCAGGCAGGAGATCGTGCGTGCGGCCAGGCTCTTTTCTCAGGACGTCCTCAGGGGCAAGTACCGTCCGGAGGCGCTCACGCCGGAGCTCCTCTCGACCTATTTGTTCTCGTCGGGCTCTCCTGACCCCGATCTGATCATTCGCACAGGGGGTGATCAGAGGCTGAGCAATTTCCTCCTGTGGCAATTGGCTTATGCCGAAATTTACGTGACGCCAACTCTGTGGCCCGATTTTCGGGAACCCGAGCTCCTGCTGGCTTTGGAGGATTATGGGAGGAGGGAGCGACGGTTCGGCAAGACCAGCGAGCAGGTGGTTGCCGAGCTGGCCCCCGCTTTGGACTCCAACCGGTGAGGGACTGCTTCCCTCCAGAAGACTCCATCATGTTTTGCCTTTTCATCCCTTTTGGTCTTCACCGTCTTCGCAAATTGCGGGTACTCCCTCCCTGGAGCGCATGCAACGCAGGGGTTGAGGGAGCTTCTCGTCTGAGCACGGAAAAGAGTGAAGTGTGTGGATTTCGAGGGGGGCTCCGCCGACCGGGTGTGCTCTCATTGTGCCACCGAAGGGTGGCTCCCTGGCAGGGCGGCACCGTGGCTCTTCCGTTTTCGCAGGAGCGACCGTCTTGAGCTGGAAGGAGTTGGGCTCCCATCAACTGAGGTTGATCACGGGGTTCGGACTGGCCATTCCCCTGTTCGCCCTGGTCGGCCTGGGTCCGTTGTGGAGCTGGGCGCTCCTCATCACCCTCATGTCGTCTCTGGCATTGTGGGAATTCGAGGCACTCATGTTTGCCGAGCCTTTGCAGATCTGGGAGCGGGGACTCTATTACCTCATGGGCCTTTGCATGCCGGGGTTTGCCTTTGTGGCTGCTGCCTCGGGACTTCACGTATGCCTGGTCCTCGGGGTATTCTTTGGGCTGACGGGAATTCTCGTTTCTGCCCCCAATGACTCAGCGGGGTTGGCTCGGATCGCCAACATGATCTTTGGTTGGCTATACATCCCTTATCTCTTGTCTTATGTTCTGCTCATCGGTCGGAGCGAGCAGGGGAGGCAATGGGTGTTTTTTTTGCTTTTCGTGACCATGGCCGGGGACGCAGGGGCATACTATTGCGGCAGAAAATTTGGCGCACACAAGCTTTACGAGCGGGTCAGTCCCAAGAAGACGTTGGAAGGCTCGGTGGGGGGCTTTGTGTGCAGCCTGGCTGTGGGTGGGTTGTGCGGTGCGGCGTTGATCCAGGGTGTGCCCATGATACATGTTTTGCTCGTCAGCGCCGCCATCTCCCTGACGGGCCAGGTGGGCGACCTGTTCGAGTCCATGATCAAGCGCATGTGCGGCAAGAAGGATTCGAGCCACATCCTGCCGGGCCACGGCGGCATTCTCGATCGCCTGGACAGTCTGCTTTTTGTGTTCCCGCTGGTTTGGGCTGTTGCTTCATGAACAGGAACAGCCTGCGGCCGCACGTGGGGGTGGGCGATTCCCAGAAGGACTTTCAGTACGTATCTTCATGGGTTGTCGCCGTTGGGCCTTCCGATTCAACAGTTTGCGGGCTATTGTTGATGATGATCCGGTCCCATGCCGATCAATGAGTTTTGGGGTTGGATCAGCGATTTCATCCGGAGTGGCTGTAGTGAAGAAGGCGATCAGCATCCTGGGTTCCACGGGATCCATCGGGGTCAGTACTCTAGAAGTGATCAGGCAGTTTCCTGAGTCGTTCGACGTTGCCGCTTTGGGATGCGGACGCAACGTGGAGTTGTTGCGCGAGCAGATCCGGGAATTCCAGCCCCGTGTGGTTTCGGTGATGGACGGGGAGCTTGCGGCAAAGCTTTCGGCTTTGCTGGATGGTGCCAGCCCCAGGCCGGAGATCGTCTACGGTGAACAGGGGTTCGGGCAGGTTGCCACCCTGCCTGAGAGCGAGATCGTGGTTTCCGCCATGGTTGGAGCGGCAGGTCTTCTCCCTACCCTGGAGTCCATCCGGTCGGGAAAGCTGGTTGCGCTGGCCAACAAAGAGACCATGGTCATTGCCGGGAAGATTGTCACCGAGGCAGCCGCAAAGCACGGAGCCATCATCCTGCCGGTGGACAGTGAGCACAGCGCCATCTTTCAGGCGCTGCAGGGGAACCATCCCGAGAATTTGAGGCGCATACTCCTCACCGCATCGGGAGGTCCGTTCTTCTCGCTGGCGTCCGAGGAGCTGGCTCATGTGACTCCGGAGCAGGCTCTGCGTCATCCCAACTGGAGCATGGGACGGAAGATCACCATCGATTCGGCCACCCTCATGAACAAGGGCCTCGAGGTGATCGAGGCGCATTGGCTCTTCGGTGTTCCGGTAGACCAGATTGCCGTCCATGTCCATCCCGAGAGCATCATTCATTCGATGGTGGAGTACATCGACGGTTCGGTGATTGCCCAGATGGGGATTCCGGATATGAAAATTCCCATCGCCTATGCATTGGCATATCCTCAGCGGCTGCCGGTGAACAGCCCGCCGCTGGATCTTTTCCGCCTTCAGAGGCTCACCTTCTTCCCGCCCGACATGGATCGATTCCCCTGTCTGCGGCTGGCATTCGACTCGTGCAAAGCGGGCGGGACCATGCCGGCCGTGTTGAATGCGGCCAACGAGGTGGCTGTGAGCGCTTTTCTGGATAAACAGATTGGTTTTTTGGATATCTCACGGATCATTGAAACCGTGATGAACAAGCACCAGGTCAACGAAAACCCGGATCTGGAAGCCGTGCTGGCTGCCGATCGCTGGGCTCGGTGCGAAGCCGCCCAATGGTGCGCTGCGCAGGAATGAGTGAGGGTTTCCTTTGTTTACGATGATTGTTTCGACCGTTGTGGTTTTGGGTGTTTTGATCTTCGTCCATGAGCTGGGTCATTTTCTGGTTGCCAAGTGGTCGGGTGTGAAGGTGCTCAAGTTCTCCCTGGGTTTCGGACCCAAACTGGTGGGCGTGACACGCGGGGATACGGAGTACTGTTTATCGGCCATTCCGTTGGGCGGATACGTGAAGATGCTGGGCGAGGAAAGTGAAACTGAAGAGGAGCTGAGCCCGGAGGAGGCCGCCAGGAGCTTTCCCGCTCAGCCTGTCTTGAAGCGGATCGGCATCGTTCTGGCGGGTCCGGCTTCGAACCTGGTTCTCGCCATCGTCATTTTTGCCCTGGTGTACACGTTCTCCGGCATGCAGATCATGACCGCGGAGATCGGGGAGATCTCGCCCGGTTCACCCGCACAGGAGGTTGGGTTGACCGCCGGGGATGTGATTCTCTCTGTGAATGACAAGGCCTTGAACGAATGGGAAGACCTTCCCAAAGCCATACAGGGGTCCCGGGAGCAAGTCCTGAAGTTGACCGTTCGGCGCGGCGAGAAGACTTTCAGGGTTGATGTGGCGCCAAGAATCAGCGAAGTCAAGAGCCCCTTTGGCGAGACGGTGCAGCGTAGAGTGATCGGTGTCATGCCTGCGGGCAAGTTCGCCACCGTGGAGGTTGGCCCTCTGGAGGCCTGGTATCACAGCGTTGCTCAGACGTATCATCTGAGCAAGCTGTTTCTGGAAGCCATCGTCAAACTGATCCAGAGGATCCTGCCCCTTGAAACTCTGGGGGGGCCCATATTGATCGCGCAGATGGCGGGCAAGGTCGCCAGTGAAGGGCTCATCTACCTGGTGCTCTTTGCTGCAGCCATCAGCGTGAATCTTGCCGTGTTGAACCTGCTTCCCATTCCCGTTTTGGACGGCGGGCACATCCTCTTCTATCTCATCGAACTGGTGCTGGGGAGGCCTCTCGGAGTCAAGAAGGTCGAGTTTGCCCAGAAGATCGGCATGTTCCTGCTCATTCTCCTGATGGTCTTCGTGTTTTACGTGGACATCAAGAGGGTCTTGTTCGGGGGTAACCCAGATCTTTTGCCCTGAGATCTCGTCTGATCATGAGAATTCTTGCCGCCGACACCTCCACAGCTTCCGGCAGCATCGCCCTCCTGGATGGTGATAGAATCCTGCTGGAATGGGTGCTGGTCGCGAGTCAGACTCACAACCGGCGTTTGCTGAGGTCCGTCGAGGACGCTCTCCGTGCAGTCGGATGGGACTTCGGTGACGTGGATGCTTTTGCCGTGACGGTGGGACCGGGCAGCTTCACCGGGCTCCGCATCGGGCTCACCACCATCAAGACCCTGGCCTGGGCATCCGGGAAGCCCTTCATCGGCATCCCGTCGCTGGATGTTCTGGCGGCGGCGCTTTCTCACTCCTCCCTGCCCATATGCCCGCTGATCAATGCTCACAAAGAGGAGGTGTACGGTTGCCTCTACCATTCCGATTCAGCAGGGGACGTGCATCCGGTCGGTTCCTATCGGGCAATGCCGGCGGCAGCGGTCGTAGATCTGGTGCGGGAAAGGACTCTCTTTTGCGGGGACGGCTGGCTGCTGTATGCAAGGGTCCTTCAGGATCTGCTTGGGCCTCTGGCTGTCGGAGCGGCTGCTCCCTTCCACCTCATTCGTGCTGGAGTCCTCGGAGCATTGGCTCGGAAGCGGCTTGAGGAGGGCGAGGCTCACGATCCGCTGACCACCGTCCCGCTGTATGTCCGCCCTTCAGAGGCCGAGCTGAAAAACCCTCACCTCAAGCCGAATCTGTTCCTGTCGTAAGGTCTGTTCCGTCACGAAGGCCTGAGAATTTCCCAGGAGTCAATCCCCAGCTCTGGCGCTCGCTTGCGGACCCGGTCCACGATTTCCGCGTCCATGACGATGTCTTCGGGCCATTCCCGGTGATGGCCGTCTTCGGGGCCTTTTCGGGTGGCGTCGATGACGACTCGACCATTCTTCAGAAGCATGTCCCGCTTGGGGTCCACGTTGTTGAACGCTCTCCAGAGCACCAGCGAGTAATCTTTGAGATCCACGATTTCGTCACAGAGGACGAGGATCGAAAAGGGCTGAAGGGCTTTTTGGTCCAGCAGTCCATCCCTGAAAGCCTGAGCGGACCTGTCGCCGGGCTTTCTGAAATTCACCAGGAGGACCCGATTCCGCGCTGCAAGCGGCGGGGCATGGTGGGCGGTCAGAAGCTCCGAAACCGACTGCAGAGCGGTCTGAATGACATCGGCGGAAGTGATCCCGGCCGGATTCCCGCCCTCGGACCTTCGACTCTCCCCCGGGATCCTCCGGGTGGCGTCAACTCCCAGTTTGCCGCCGAAGAGCGGATCCGGCGCGCTGTGATCGAGGACGTCCAGGACGCCCTCCGTGATGGTGAGATCCTTTTCCAGATCCACGCGGTCGAGCACCTCTCTCAGGACTGCCGCCGGTCGGCTGAGATCCACCGTGTCGTCCACCAGCACCACGGCTTTGCAGAAGCTCATCTGTCCCTGGCCCCAGACGGCGCTCATGATGCGGCGGGCGTGTCCTGGGTATTCCTTGGCGATGGCAATGACGCTGAGATTGTGAAAGACTCCCTCCCACGGCAGCCAGAAATCCTTCACTTCGGGCAAAACAGCATTCATGAGAGGCAGAAAGACCCGCTCGGTGGCCTTGCCCAGGTAGCAGTCCTCCATGGGCGGCCTGCCGACAATGGTGGTTGCATAGACGGGGTTTCGCCGATGGGTGATGGCCGTCAGATGGAAGACGGGATAGTCGCCCACCAGGGAATAGTAGCCGGTGTGGTCCCCAAAGGGTCCCTCAACCCTCAGTTCCTCGGGATCGACGTAGCCCTCCAGAACGAATTCGGCTTCTGCCGGCACTTCCAGATCCACAGTGACACAGCGGGTCATGGGAACCGGCCGTCGTCTGATGAAGCCCGCGAGCATCATTTCGTCGATGCCGCGGGGCAGGGGGGCCGTGGCGGCATAGGTCGTCGCAGGGTCGGTGCCGATGGCCACCGCAACGGGCATGCGCCGTTTCGATTTGCGGTACTCCTGAAAATAGTGGGAGCCATCCTTGTGGATGTGCCAGTGCATCCCGGTGGTGTTGCGGTCGAACACCTGCAGCCGATACATCCCTGCATTGCGCCGTCCGGTTTCGAGGCTGCGCGTGATGACCACGGGAAGCGTCACGAAAGGCCCACCGTCCAGCGGCCAGCATTTGAGCACCGGGATACGGCTGAGATCAATGTCCCTGCCCGTCTGAACAACTTCCTGGCACGGGGCAGCCTTCACCTTTCGCGGAAGGAATTTCAGCACCTCCAGACCCATGGGGAGCAGGCGAAAGGCGTCCCGAAGTGATTTCGGGGGCTCCAACTGGATGAACTGGCGCAGCCTGCCTGCCAGGGTTTCCAGGTCGGGTACACCGAGAGCCATGCAGACTCGGCGGTCGCTCCCGAATGCATTGGTCAGGACCGGAAAGTCCGAGCCCACGACCTTCTCGAAGAGCAGCGCCTTGCCTCCGCCCGGACTCTTACAGGCCAGATCGGTGATATGCGTGATCTCCAGATCCCGGGAGACTGGCGCCTTGATCCTCTGGAGCTCGCCGGCGTCGTCCAGGGCGAGCATGAATGCTTGAAGATTCTGATAGGCTGTTTTCATGGGAGGACGAGGCTCCGGAGTCATGAGAGGATTGGCGTTTATGGAAACGGCCCTCCTGAGGGAGAGCCGTCATGTAAAGATCCGACGCCAGGGAGAGCGGCGGCAGGATGTGATGGTGATCAGTGGCTCAGTTCATCGTTGACGAGAGGAGTACATCGGGATGCACGCCGTAATTGTAACTTCTCATGCGGAAGTAGTTCTCCAGAAGTCCAACCTTCTGGTCCACGTAGTCGTATATGACGATGCGGTGGCCTTCCGCTGAGTTGCCGTTCTGGGAAAGGCTGCGGAGTGCCTGTGCCAGGGTCTTGTGGAAGTAGGTCGGCACCGCCAGAAAGAGGACCCTTGAGTGAAAGTGCTTGAGACATGCTGAAAGAGTGCGTTCATTCACCAGAACGGCTCCTGGCTCATCGGTAAGATCCGGTTGAGAGCAGGCTTCGCCCTCCTGCCAATCCTCGCCTTCCTCCTCTGGAGGGTCGGCCTCCGGTACATGAAATGGCGTTGCCTTGATGCCACGATTGGCCAGAGCGGTGCCCAGAACCTTGTCCTGATCCTCGCCCCCAGTGAGGACAAGGAGTGATTCCGAGGCTTTACGGATCTCCGCCTCGATGTCATCGACGATCATGCTTGTCCTTTGGGGGTCCTTCACGAGGTTGCGCAGCATACGTGAATAGTCACTTCGCGAACGATAGGGAAAGTCGAAGTCCGTGGCGCGAGCGACTACGTGGGCCGGGATGATGCCTCGACCTTCGCGGGCGTCCTTGTCGTTGATCGTATAAGCGACTTCGCCCACATAATAATAGACGAGCTTCGAAAGGCGGTCCTTCCGCTGGCCGGCATGAGAAAGCCCCAGCATGTAGCGCGTGTCGAAGTTCGTGACAAGGTGCGTGAGAACCTTTGACGGGCACCTTTGGCAGTCGTCCATGATGAGATAACCGATCTTCTCGTAAACTCTGCGCCATGACCGAGTGATCTCGCCGGTGTGTGCGATGGTGATCTGCTTGCCGATGCTCTGGGACCCATTGGCAATAACTCCAACGCTCGATCTCGGAATCTGAAGGAAATTCTCGACCTTCGTGAGCCAGTTCTCCAGAAGCTCCTGCTTCGGAATCAGGACGAGCGTCGGCTGTCGCCTCTGAGCAATGGTGTAGAGGGCAATAACCGTTTTTCCGCTCTTGTGTCCTCCCACCAGCGTGGCGAAATCATGGGTCATGACGTTTTCTGCGGCATCCTGCTGGTAGGATTTGAGCTGACCGTGAAACTCTATGGGAATGGGCTCGAAAGATCTCCTCCGGTCGGAGATGCGATACGACTGCTGAAATTTTTTGCACAGATCCGTGAACTGGTCCAGAAATCCCCTCGGCAGCAGGTAGTAGCGTCCCTTCTGACGAAGGCAGTTGATCTGGGCCGGAATGCTCCCGATCCAGTCACCCCGGTTATGGCGCATTTCATAATCCGGATTGGTGAAAACCAATCGCTCATGGAGCTTACGCTCAAGCAACGGCACCAGTCCGTCAGTGGGGACCTTCAGCCATTCGCCCAGCACGACGTTTAAAGTCTTGCTCACCATCGCAAAAAACCTTCATAATAAAATAGTGAGACCTAGGAGGGAGGCCTGCCCATCGAAACCAAACCCACTCATCATGACGCTGGATCAAGGGCGCGCGGGAGGGTTGGCACCCTTGGATTCACTATCGGTAGAATAGCGCCAAGAATTCAGGTTCTTATACTGACGACAATAAATTTGACCAGGGATTTAAGCACGTTTATATCCTAACCCACATTTCCTCATATTGGAACCGGCAATAACTCCGCATGACTCCAACGGAAAGGGGAGAAACCTTGGAAGACAACCCGACCCATCCCATCGATCTGCTCGCAAACCTGGCGCGCGATTATCAGAGGAAATACATCGAGCTGGAAGAAGCCATCCGACAGGTCCCGATGGAAAGGCTGCCTCTGCAGCTCAAGGTCCTTGCCGAATCCGCAACAGACCGCTTCCGTTCGGCCCAGATGTCGCTCGCCCGACAAATGGCCCATGATCCTGCGCTACAAGATGAGGAGACCTTACAAATGCTGAACGTTGTCTTCCGGTGTTTTGACGAAATGCGGATCGTTTTTCAGATCCTGCTGGAACGTTTTCCCCAAAACGATATGCAGAGGTGACCAGCGCATCCGCCATGAGCCGAGAGTGCATTCCGCCCAGGCCCTTCAACGGTAATCAATGCCCTCAGCTTTTGACTTACCTTACTAACATGCTTTGTGTCGGATGGAAATTTTTTTTGGCGGACTGAGTTTCAGTCGGCCTGAGCGGCTTGTTTCTTCAACAGAAAATAGACACGGCCCGGATATTTCATGCGCCCCGCCACCCTCTCTGCAGGCTCCCCCGTGCCGCAGAAAAGATCCACTCTTCCGAATCCCTTGATGGCCCCACCGGCGTCCTGATTCAGGACCCACCTGCTCAAGGATTCGGATCCCGCCCACTGGCCATTGGATGAAAGTCTCGGCTTGCTGGTCTCGAGGAAAGCCAGGGCCCCTCGCGGTTGATGCTTGGGATCCATAGCCACCGAGCGCCCTTCGGTCAGAAGCACGTTGAGACTGCCGACGGGCCCCTTTTCAACCCACCTGAAGAACACATAACTCTCGTTGTGGCCAAGGATTTCGTCCTGAAGCTCCGGATGCGACTTCAGAAAGTCGCGAATGACCTGCATGGACATCCCTTCAGAGGGCAGATGACCCCGATCGATGAGCATCTTTCCGACACTGCGATAGGGCCGTCCGTTGGCTCCGGCATACCCGACGCGACGACGCCCGCCATCGGGCAGCTGCACGACGCCCGAACCCTGAATGTGGAGGAAGAAAGCATCCATGGGGTCTTTCAGCCACGCAATCTGGCAGCCGCAATCCTCGATCTTCCTGAAGCTGTCGATCTCCGATCGAGTGAAATAAGGGATCACGCGGCTTTCCTGGAGGCGCCCCACCCAACGCTCGCCCCCCTGAAATTTGTCCGGATCGAAGGCATGGAGATCGATCGTCAGCAGATCCGGCGGCACACCATATAAAGGGTAACGATAGACGTCATCCGGCACCAGGGTCCCTTCCAGAACCGGTTCGTAATATCCCGTGACCAGCGCTCCACCCCCTTCGGGGAGCGGCCGAAGTCCGTAGAGATCGAAAGACCTGGCAAGTGTCTCCGGGTCCAGTGTGCCATTGGTCATGTGATCGAGGAACAGGGCAAGAGTCTCTTTCATGAGACTTGCCGGGATCTGGATGTCTCCCAGAGGGAACGACCGATCGGCCGGAACCCTCTGGAAGTACACCAGGCTTCTTTCAATGGCCGCCTGCAGCAGTTCGAGATTCATGTCGTCGTGCAGAACCGGCCACTCGCTCAGGGAGAGTCGCTCGAAATGAGCCTCCCTGGGCGGCTCCTTGGCAGGTTGTGGCACGCAGCTCCACAAGAGCATGAGCAATACCCAGGAAAATCGTCGAAGTCCAGCCATCATCCCGGTCCAGCCCGTCTTGAGTCAGGTACCCATTTCCCAGGAGTTGAGATACTTCTCCTGCTCGGCAGTGAGCTTGTCGATGTCGACCTGCATGCTGGCCAGTTTCAGCTTGGCAATGGCCTTGTCGATGTCCATCGGTACCCTGTAGACTTCGCGTTTCAACGAAGCAGCGTTCTTGACCATGAACTCGGAGCACAGTGCCTGATTGGCGAAGCTCATGTCCATGACGCTCGAGGGGTGTCCTTCAGCAGCAGCCAGGTTGATCAGGCGGCCCTCTCCCAGAACGTAAATGCGCCGGCCGTCTTCGAGGGTGAACTCCTCGACGAATTCCCGAATCCCGCGCCGCGATCGCGTGATCTCCGCCAGGGATTCCAGATCCACCTCCACGTTGAAGTGGCCGGAATTGGAGACGATGGCTCCATCCTTCATGGCCATGAAATGCTCTCTGCGCAGCACATGGATGTCGCCGGTGAGGGTGCAGAAGAAGTCTCCGATGGGTGCCGCCTTGGCCATCGGCATCACCTGATAGCCGTCCATCACGGCTTCCAGTGCCCTCAGGGGATCCACTTCCGTGATGATCACCTTGGCTCCCATACCGGCAGCCCGCATGGCCACGCCGCGCCCGCACCACCCGTAGCCGCTCACCACGAAGTTGGAGCCTGCCATGAGCCGGTTGGTGGCACGAATGATCCCGTCAATGGTGCTCTGCCCCGTTCCATAACGGTTGTCGAAAAGGTGCTTGGTGTCCGCATCGTTCACGGCGATGATGGGGTACTGCAGCACCCCCTTTTCAGCCATGCTCTTGAGGCGGATGACCCCGGTCGTCGTTTCCTCGGTTCCCCCGATGACCCCGGCCAGAAGGTCCTTCCGCTCGGAGTGGAGGACACTCACCAGGTCGGCACCGTCGTCCATGGTGACCTGAGGGCTTTTCTCAAGGCAGGCATAGATGTGACGGTAGTAAGTTTCCTTGTCCTCACCTTTTATGGCAAACACGGGCACCTGGTCGTGCTGAACCAGCGAAGCAGCCACATCATCCTGGGTGCTCAGGGGATTGGAAGCGCACAACCGGACCTCCGCGCCGCCTGCTTTGAGCGCCTTCACCAGTGCGGCCGTCTCCGTGGTGACATGCAGGCAGGCTGAGAGCCTTACACCCGCCAGGGGTTTTTCCCTGCCAAAACGCTCCTCAATGGATTGAAGTACGGGCATGGACTGATAAGCCCACTCGATCCTGAGTTTTCCTTTTTCGGCCAGGCCGAGATCCTTGACATCGTAATCCATCTTGTCTCCTCGCATACTGAAATAGTCTCAAGTTTCAGGTTTCAAGTCTCAAGTTTGGGGTTCGAGGGAAGGGGTTCCGGATCCGCCGCCAAAATTACACATGCGAACGAAAAAGAGCCCGGACTCGATGCCTGGACACTCCTCGTGTGCGCATCATCCGGGCTCCTCGATGCCACGTCTGGATGGCTGGCGGAGCCGCTGGTCTCTCCTACAATCCTGCCTTCTCCCGCAGTTCATCGATCATGTCGGTCTTCTCCCAGGTGAAATCGGGATCGTTTCGGCCAAAATGACCGCCGCACGCCGTCTTTTTGAAAATGGGTCTGAGCAGCCTCAGATGCCGGATCATGTTCGCGGGCTTGAAGCTGAACGAATCACGCACAATCTGGGCAATCCGGTCGTCGGAGATCTTGCCGGTTCCAAAGGTATCCACCATGAGGGAGACGGGTTCGGCGACCCCGATGCTGTAGGCCACCTGCACTTCGACACGATCCGCAAGATGTGCCGCCACAATATTCTTGGCAACGTAGCGGGCCATGTAGGAGGCTGTCCGGTCAACCTTGGAAGGATCCTTGCCCGAGAACGCACCACCGCCATGGCTTCCCTGGCCGCCGTAGGTGTCGGCGATGATCTTCCGCCCCGTCACCCCGCAGTCACCCATGGGGCCGCCCACCACGAACCGGCCCGTGGAATTGATGAAAAACCTCGTCTTCTCGTCCATGAGCTCGCAGGGAATGGTTTTCCGGATGACTTCCTCGATGATGCCTTCGCAGATGGTCTTGTAGGTCACGTTGGGGGTGTGCTGAGCCGCCACGACCACCGTGTCGATTCTCTTGGGGCCGCCGTTGGCGTACTCGACCGTCACCTGGCTTTTCCCGTCCGGACGCAGAAAAGCCAGAATACCGGACTTGCGCACTTCGGCGAGCTTGCGCACAATGCGGTGGGCATAGTAGATCGGCATGGGGAGCAGTACCGGAGTGTCGTTGCAGGCGTAGCCGAACATGAGCCCCTGGTCGCCGGCTCCCTGCTCCTCGAACAAACCTTCGCCCGGGTTCACCCCCTGGGCGATATCGGGGGACTGCTTGTCGATGCTGGTGATCACCGCGCAGGTCTCCCAATCGAACCCCATGGCCGAATCGTTGTAGCCGATGTCCCTGATGGTCTGCCTCACGATCTCCGGGATGTCGATCCATGAAGAGGTGGTGATCTCCCCCGCCACAAAAGCCAATCCCGTAGTCACCATGGTTTCGCAGGCGACACGGGCGGCTTTGTCCTCGGTGAGAATGGCGTCCAGAACGCCATCGGAGATCTGGTCGGCCACCTTGTCCGGATGACCCTCCGTCACGGATTCCGAGCTGAAGAGGTAACTGTTCATTGACATTTTGGGAAAAACCTCCTTCAATTTTCGTCTATGTGATTATCTACCAAATGTTCGCCAGGTCTGAATACTCACAACTATTTCTGATCGGCCGGGTGAAAGAGTGACGTTAGATCAAAAACCCTCTATCAGAAACCGGCTGCCTTCCGATGAAGCGGATCCTCATCTGCCTCAAGGGGCTCCGAGCTGTCCCATTGCCTGGGTTTGTTGTCGGCGTCCACCAGCACCACGCGGGGCCGGTAATCGTTGAGCTCGGAAGCCTCATACTCGGCATAGGTCGCGATGATGATCAGATCACCCCTGGAGCCCAGGCGCGCCGCAGCGCCGTTCAGGCAGATGTCTCCCTTTCCACGGGGTCCGGCAATGGCATAGGTGTCGAAACGAGCCCCATTGTGGACGTTGTACACCTTGATCTGCTCGAACGGAAGGATGTCGGCTGCCTCCATGAGCAGTTCGTCTATGGTCAGACTGCCCTCGTAGTGGAGGTTGGCGTCGGTTACGGTGGCGCGATGGATCTTGGACTTGAGCATGATGCGTTGCATGGGAATCTCCTGCGTGGTCGTCAAAGGATGCGATCCGGTGCTGCTGACGATCCCGTCATTCTGCTGGAACCTTCAAAACCCTGTTGTCGATGAGCCGGGTGCTGCCGACAAACGCCGCCAGCGCCAGAAGCGTCGGCCCCCGTAATTCAATGACGTCCTCCAGGGTTTCGGGATTGCAGAGCTCGGCATAATCGATGCGCAGCTCACCGTTCGAGTCGATTCGCTCCTTGACTTTTCCCAGGATGATTGGTCCCCGCCTCTCTCCCCCGTTGGCCAGCTGCTCCGCTTCGGCCAGTGCGCGACTCAGGTTCAGAGCGGCCTCCCGCTGGGTTGGCGTGAGGTAGACATTGCGGCTGCTCATGGCCAGCCCGTCGCTCTCGCGGACGATGGGATGCCCGATGATCCGGACATCCATGTTGAGGTCTCGCACCATCCGGCGGATCACCGTGAGCTGCTGGAAATCCTTCTCGCCGAATACCGCTGCATGCGGTTTGACGACATTGAACAGCTTGGCGACCACCGTAGTGACTCCGCGGAAATGCACCGGCCGGCTCCGACCGCAAAGGGGTCGCGTCACTTCCATGACTTCCACAAACGTCTGATAACGCTCCGGGTACATCTCCTTCACAGGGGGTGAGAAAACCGCAGTGACTCCCACTTCCCCGGCCAGGAGCACGTCCCGCTCCATATCCCGCGGGTAGCGCTCAAAGTCCTCCCCCGGGCCGAACTGGGTGGGGTTGACGAAAATGCTGACAACAATCTCGTCGCCATGATTGCGGGCTTCCCGCATCAGCGCCAGGTGCCCCTCATGGAGGTAGCCCATCGTGGGCACCAGGGCAATGCGTTTGCCCTCGCGCCTCCAGGCTTCGGCCTGCTGCTGCATCTCGGTAACGCTCTCGATGATGCGCATCTTCTCTCCTGTCGAACCTGGGCCGGGATC
>JBFYYO010000041.1:0-22765 GCA_041310025.1 Syntrophobacterales bacterium | reverse complement strand
TCATCCGCAAACCGATTGCCCACGATCCTGCGCACCACCGATTCCGAGATGTCGTCAAGGGTCCCCTCGACCTCGTGGACCCGAAACAGGAAATCCTGCGGATTCTCGATCTTGTATTGAACGGCCCAATGGAGATTGACCACGTTGAGATCCCCGCTCAGCATCGTGGCCTCCTCCTCGTATCCTTTCTCCTGCATTTTCGAGCGCACATCGGGACGTACGGTTCTGTACCCGTACTCCCGCTGGAGGACTCTGCCGGTCATCACCTTTCGGACGGTGTCGATGCCGAATGGGGCCTTGAAATGCCAGCCCGCATCCGCCGTGCGGAGAAAAAGCCCGAACCGCTGGACCACGGCGGTCTCCTGGGGTTGCACGGTGAAAAAGCAGTTGAACAAGACAAGAATGAGCACCGCCGCGAGAGCCACTCCCCAGATGGGCCCCCGTGACCACCTGGAGCCTGAATAACGGCTCTTGAGGCGCTTGAAAACCTCTTCAAGATCCTGAATGTTTCCCGGCCCCTGTCCCTTACCATGGGGCGGCCTCTCCCAATCCATGATTCCTCCCTCATAAGCGGCGGCTCCGATGTTCCCATGAAAGACTGCCGCAGCCGTCACTCATTGAACGCAAAAAACCTATTCCCCATCCCTTCGGCTGTGAACGGACTCGAGCACATAGGCAAAAAAAACCAGCATCGCGGCGATTCCAACGGTCATCAAAGGTCCGGAATTTGGGAAGAACAGGCGTCCCAGAACTAAGGCAAAGAATACACCGAGAATCGCTCGAATGGCCAGGACCTTGTATCGCATTGAACGGGGTCATCCTTGCGGCAGTCAGAAGCCGCGATCCAATGAAGACGGATGGTCGTGAAAACTCATCATTCGGGTGGCCCACAGGTACACGAGCCAGCGTCCACCGGTCATCCTATCGATCGTCGCATGCCTTGTCAAGCTGGGAAGCGGCATAACGCCGCGGACGTGGGAGGGTCCAGTTTCGAGTTTCCGGTTTCTGGACACCTTTTTGACGAAGCAGCAGAAATGATTGCGTTTGTGACAGTCCGGGCTGTATAGTTTCTCGGAGCCTGTCTGGACGGAGTGCGCTTCAACCCCTCCACCGGTCGAATTGGAAACCCTTTCCGAGTCTTTCATGCCATCCTCTGCATGCGCTGCACGCTTGCGATGAAGAAAAGGATGGAGGTCAAGAGGAGGAAGACCATGCGAACTGATTTGTTCAAAAACATCGCTTTCTGTACTGACTTTTCCGAGAATGCCGATGAGGCCTTCGTCGCGGCCAAGGACCTGGCATGGCATTATGGGGCGACCCTCCACATTGTCCATGTCATGGTGACTTTCTCCGTCGCACCGCCCGCTCACCAGTCGTTCATGCCCATCGAGTACGACGCCAAATTCATCGATCAGGTCAAGGAGGCCGCTCAGGAAACCATCCAGAGCCGCTACATCGCGCAGCTCAAGGATAAGCAGCCCTACGAGGTTCACCTCCTCTCGGGCTATTCATCGACAGAGGTTATCCGCCTGGCCGAGGAAAGGGCCATCAACCTGATCGTCATGGGATCCCACGGCCTGACGGGTCTGGCACACGTCCTCTTCGGAAGCACCGCCGACCGCGTGGTGCGCAAGGCGCCCTGTTCGGTCCTTACCGTCCGCATGGAGAAGCGTGAGTCCCAGTGAAGCCGGGCGGAAGTCTGCATTCCCCATCGAGGGGAGCGCGGGGCCTGCTTCGCACGAGCTTGAGGGCATACCCCTTCGCCGCCCTCAATGGCGGGAATTCGCAAGCCGATCAGGCATTTCCGCCCAGCTGTATCAGCCTCTCCTCAACCATGCGGCTCTGCCTCCCCATTCACGATTTCGAAAGGAACGATCCCGCTTATGAATTCAAATGCTTCAGTTCTGGTCACCGGATGTGCCGGCTTCATCGGGTATCACCTTGCACTCAGACTCCTGCGCGAAGGTTGCACGGTGGTCGGTTTGGACAACATGAATCCTTACTATGACGTCAGCTTGAAGCAGGCCCGCCTGAGCCAGCTTCAGGACTTCAACCCGTTCGTGTTCCGCCAGGTGAGTCTTGAAGACCGGGCTGACATGGAATGCCTCTTCCAGGAGCACGAGTTTTCCGTGGTGGTCAACCTGGCGGCCCAGGCCGGCGTCCGCTACTCGCTCACCAACCCGCACTCGTATGTGGACAGCAATCTCACCGGGTTCCTGCATATTCTGGAAGGCTGCAGACACCGCAAGGTCGGCCACCTCCTCTTCGCCTCGTCCAGCTCCGTCTACGGTGCCAACACCCGCATGCCCTTTTCCGTCCACGACAACGTGGACCACCCGGTCTCCCTGTATGCGGCGACCAAGAAAGCCAACGAGCTCATGGCCCACACCTACGCTCACCTCTACGGACTCCCCTCTACCGGCCTTCGGTTCTTCACGGTCTACGGCCCGTGGGGACGTCCGGACATGGCTCTTTTTCTTTTCACCCGCGCCATCCTCGCCGGCGAGCCCATCCAGGTTTTCAATCACGGGCGCATGAGGCGGGATTTCACCTACATCGACGACATCGTCGAGGGGATCGTCCGCATCATGGAGCGCGCTCCGGAGCCCAATCCCGACTGGAACGGCGACGCCCCCGACCCCGGAACCAGCTATGCTCCTTACCGCGTCTACAACATCGGCAACAACCAGCCGGTGGAGCTCATGCGCTACATCGAGGTGCTGGAAGAATGCCTCGGAAAGAAGGCCGAGAAGGATTTCCTGCCGCTCCAGATGGGAGACGTCCCGGCAACCTATGCCGACATCGACGACCTGGCGCGTGACTTCGGCTTCCAGCCCCGCACCTCCATCGAAGAGGGCATCAGCCGCTTCGTGCAGTGGTATCGGGAGTATTTCGGAGTGTAGCAGGGTGGGGAGGGGTTTCTGGTTTCTGGTTTCTGGTTTCTGGTGTCTGGTGTCTGACCTCTGGCTTCTGACCTCTGACCTCTGACCTCAGTGCAGCGTTTCTTCGCTCTCGTACTTCTTGAGCTTGAGCTTCAGGGTCCTGCGGGTGATTCCCAGGCGCCGTGCGGCTTCACTCTTGTTTCCACCCAGCTCCCGGAGCGTCTGCAGAATCGTGCTCTGCTCGATATCTTCAAGGGTTGCCGCTCCCGCAGCGCCTTTCAGGGTACTCGCTTCCCGGGAGCGCATACCCAGAACGAAGAAAGCCGGACCTGGTGAGATCCGGCTAACCTGTTGATTTCATTATGGTGGAGATGAGGGGATTCGAACCCCTGACCTCTGCCTTGCGAAGGCAGCGCTCTCCCAACTGAGCCACATCCCCGGGAATCGGCCAGTACTATAGCTTGCTCCCTCGGCCAATGTCAAGAAAACAAGCCGTTCTGCGAGCGACCTTCGGAAAAGCAGATCTCAGTCGTCTTCCGTGCGCCGGGCTTGCTCGCTCTTGTAGAAGCGGATCAGGAAATCCGCATCCGCGGGTGAGAGGTCGAATTTCAGAATGGCCTCATTGACATATTTGGATGGCGGCGTGTCGGGATGTTCGCTCACCTCGGCCGATATCCACTTGATGGCTCTGCGAATTGCCTCGCCTTCCGGCATGACCGTCGTCATGATTGCACCTCTCTTCAGTGTTGAGTCTTCGAGATCGAAACGGCCGCCCCAGCCGTCCTTCCGAGACGCCCGGAAGTCCTTTTCACACTCGAGGATCCAATGTTCCCCGAAAAGGTTCGGCCTTGAATCCATCCCTTTGAAGGATTGAAGGCTTCAACGGCTCATGAGCAGCTTCGGTCGGTTTCTGCTCGAATCGCGCAGGCTCAGCGGCCTGTGTCGGTCACTCCGGCCTCGGCAAAGGTTTTGATTTCAGCGAGGGCCTTGGCCGCGGCCTCCACGATGCTCATGGCCAACGCCGAACCGGTCCCTTCTCCCAGTCTCATTCCGAGATCCAGGATAGGCTCCATGCCGAGGAGATCGATCATGGCCCGATGCCCGACCTCCTGGCTCAGATGCGACACGAAAAGATAATCCTTGGCGGCCGGAGCCATGCGGCAGGCGATGAGCGCTCCCGCCGTGGCGATGAACCCGTCACAGATGACCGGTGTCCGGACGGCGGCGGCACCAAGAACCGCCCCGGCCAGGGCGGCAATCTCAAAGCCCCCGACCTTGGCCAGCACATCCATCGGCACATTCGGGTCCGGACGGTTGACTTCCAGGCCGGTCTCGATGACTCGGATCTTGTGACGGAGCGTCTCATCGTCGATCCCCGTGCCGCGCCCCGTGAGCTCGTGAACGGGGCGGCCGCTCAAGGCTGCCACAATAGCCGTGGAAGGCGTGGTGTTGGCGATTCCCATGTCCCCCGTGCCAATCAGCTGGTAGCCTTCATCCCGGCAGGCCGCAGCCACCAGCTCAGCCCCCAGAAGAACCCCCCTTTCCGCTTCCTCCATGCTCATCGCCGGACCGACCGCAAAACTCGCCGTCCCCCTGCCGATCTTCCGATGCACCACCGGCCAATCCGCCGGGAGGTCCGAAGCCACCCCGCAGTCGACGACCCGAACGTCAGCCCCCACATGGCGAGCCAGCACATTGATGGATGCCCAGCCGCGCACGAAGCTGTAGACCATCTGGCCCGTCACTTCACGGGGATACGCACTCACCCCCTCCTCCGCCACACCGTGGTCGCCCGCCATGGTGAAGATGAGCTTCCTTCGGAGATCCGGGCTGAGAGAACGTTGCATGGCGGCCAGCCGCGCACCCATGATCTCGAGTTTGCCAAGAGACCCCCGCGGTCGAATCTGAGACCTGAGCCTCTTCCAGGCCTGGTCCTCCCAGTGCGTGTCGGCAGGTTCAATGATCGATATCAGGTCGCCGAGGTCCCTCATGGCCAGGCCACTCCCCTCATTTCAAGCCGCCGTCGGATCTCAACGGAAAAAAAGTCCTTCATGCCCACCGGAGCATGAAGGACCGAATCAGAACCAGTGATCATCGAGTCCTCGCCCGCTGTACAGCCCACACTCCAATCCCGGAGGCCTTTGCAGCTTCTCTTCCGTGTGCCTGAATCGCCGGGAAGACCCGGCCTCAGTCCCCCCCTCCCTGGCTACTTCTTGGCGGTCTTCTTCAGCATCTTAAGGGCCTTTTCCGTCTCCATGACCGGAATGACCTCGGCAACGCCCAGATCCGTCCAGTTGAAGATGGAGACCGCCAGCCGAACTTCATCCTCTGCCTCGAAAAGCCTGAAAACCCTGTGGCCCGAAACATCGAACCACTCTCCCCTGACCGTCACCCCGGGAATGTTCTCCGTCGGCCCCATCCCACGCTCAATGACAAGGTTTCGATCCTCAGGTGAATAGCTGAAAATGGCCATGAACAGCATAGCTTTCTCCTTCTCTCTGATAGGCAACCCTGTCTTAAACCCCATCATCATCCCGCCAGTGCCGGCGAAGGCCGGAATCCATTTCTTCCCTGCTTGCTGGACCCGGGTTCTCGCCAGGGTGACGGCATTGAAAAGCCCTTTGGACACCCTCCAGGAGGCCACTCCACACAGACGAAATTCTCATCGACCCGCAGACCTGCGGTCGGTGCACGACACACAAGAGCCTTCAATTTGGCATTGTAGGAAAAAACGGCTCAAAACGCCACATCCATTTCAGGTCTTGCCGTAAGGATCTATTCTATCGTGGAGATCTTCATGGACGAGCTCAACAGATCCGACTCAACAAATCCGAGATCTCCTGGACGTCAAACCCGCGAAGGCTGGAATTCCGGGTGGTCAAACACCTCGGGACTTCCGCCTTCGCGCAGTGTTGGTCTCAGCGAATCTCGAGATAGCCCCAGAAAAACGGCCTGAAGAGTGTTCCCGCTCGTCCTTTGCTGCCCGAGCTGCAGCCTGCGCCCGCGGCCGGCTTCAATCCCGGGCTTCATTCCAGGCTTGACACAAAAAGAAATCTTTCACTACAATGGCGACCGATGCAAAGCCCTCACGGACTGGCAAGAGGCAAATTTGTCTTTTCACCTAAGGATGGGAAGGAGAGAGGAACCAATGAAACGAAGCAAGGTGCTCACCTATGGGTTCATGGCGATTGCGTTGGTGCTGACTGCGGCATTCGCCGTCGTGGCTGCGGATGTCAAGGATGAGTTCGTCATCAAATCGGGCCTCTGGACTGCACACACCAAGGCCGGCGTGCCCTTCACCCACAAGAAGCATGCAGAGGAATACAAAATCGCCTGCGTCGATTGCCATCACGTCTTCAAGGATGGCAAGAACGTGTGGAAAGAAGGCGACCCGGTCCAGAAATGCGATACCTGTCACACCAACGCCGAGATTCAGGGCGAAGCCAAGCTCCCTCCCGATCAGAAGAAGCTCAACCTGAAGCTGGCATTCCATGACAACTGCCAGGGCTGCCACAAGCAGCTCAAGAAGGACAAGCCGGACACCAAGGCTCCGATCACCTGCACCGGTTGTCACCCCGCTGAGAAGAAATAGCTCGCTGAAGCTCGGTCATTACACGTTTCAAGCATGACGCCGGCGTGGATCCCATGAGGGTCCACGCCGGCGCTTTTTTTTGATCCATACACCGCCCTCTCTGCCCCTCTCGCTGCCTCTCTGCAGGACCCTTTGCCTCACTGCTCTCCAGTCTGTACGCCGCCGATCAAAATCGAAAGGCCGCCCCATCTCATGGAAGAAGGCATCATCCTCCTCTCTCCACGAGATGGGGCGGCCCCCATAAACGTGTCCAAGCTGTTTAGCGGTCTGCTCTAAACTTCCTCGACCGTGATTGCGCCGGCTTCGCACACTTCCACGCAGCTTTCGCAGCCCAGGCATTCGTCTTCGTTCACCGCTTCAGCTTTGCCGTCGACCAGTTCGTAAACATCCACAGGGCAAACATCGACACATTCAGCGTCGCCGGTGCATTTGTCCTTATCTACCGTCACCTTGAACATCTTCTCTTCCTCCAAATAGTGGCCAGAATCCCAGCCGAGCGAAAAAGTCACACGTTCGACAGCTTTCACATCTCAGGAAGATCCCACGGCCGGGACCTTTGCCTGGAAGAATATCAACGGCAATTCGATGAATGGATATTCAACCGAGAGGGATGCCGTGAATTTCTGCGGGCTCGCCTCTGGATCACCCACAGCCTATTCCGTCATGACAAACATGGCCGGTTGAAGAACCTCCTGATGCAGGCCTCCTGTTACGACTCAGCGTTCAGTCAGACACGCAGGCCGCACCCGCAAGCGCAATCCAGGAGGGCATGATCCCAACCGATGGCAGCAGACGCGAGTGGCTTCCGCTGAAGCCCATCATCCACAAGCTCCAGCGGATAGCCAATCCACACTGCTAGACGCAACCGGTCGGCTTGGGCAGGCCGGCCATCTTACAGGCGCCCTTTCCAGGTCCCGACGGAAACAGCTCGTAGATGTACTTGAGCTTGTAGCCGGTGACCTTGGTCAGGATTCGAACCATCGGAGCGATGCCGTGCTTCCTGTAGTAATCCTGAAGCACATGGATGACCTTCCAATGCTCGTCCGTCAGGTCGGTGATGCCCTCGGAGCTTTTAACGTAATCGACCCACTCAGGGCACCATTCTTCGAAGCTGGCGATGAAACCGTCTTCGTCGATCTCAAAATTTTTTCCCTTGAATTCAACCTGTGCCATAGAAAATTCCTCCTTCTAAAGACCTCACGAATATCCAGAAAATACCGACGCCCTTCCACCCGGATCGGCTCGGCGATCCAACGCAACATGATGCCGATCCCGGCGATATGCCAGAGCGGCTCCGATCATCGCGTTTGCCCAGCGCCCATTCCCTACCGCGTGGATATGGGAATAGCAAGCCAGGGCGCGCTTATAGCACATTCCATCCCACCCTGCAACGATTCCGTGCCCCTTGGCGAGTCTAAAGACGAATGGCCCAGCCTTTTCCCCATCCACCAACCTCGAATAGTGGAACTCATGGCCCTTGAACGTCTCTCCTTTGGCGAAAAACGGGTTCTCGCCGACACACTCGAAAACAGTGTATCCGTGCCCCTGGGGTTTCACTTCCATCACAATGTCGTGTGGGAAAACTCCAGCCATGGGGTAGCGTCCCTCCCGACTGGAAATGGAACGACAAAGAAACATCAATCCACCGCATTCGGCATAAACCGGCAACCCCTTCTCGACCTCAGCCTTGAGCGATTCCCTGAACAGTCGGTTCATGGCCAGGGTCTCCAGGTGGGTCTCCGGAAATCCACCCCCGATGTAGAGTCCGTCGAGGTCCGGAAGAGCCCTCTGTTCGAAGCTCGATATTTCCACCACCTGTGCACCCATCTCTTTCAGCACTTCGATGTTTTCGGGGTAGTAGAACTGAAAGGCGGCATCGCGAACGACGCCGATCAAGGGTCGTGATGCGCCCTCGAAGACGGGGATCTGCTCAAACGCACTGGCTGGCAAACCCAGGGGAGAGGCCTTGGAAGCCACCTCCCAAAGCTGCTCCAGATTGACGCAGTCTGCCATTCTTCTTGCGGCGAATTCCATGGATGCCATTGCATCCTGCGACTCCTGAGGTGGGACAAGGCCCAAATGCCGCTCAGGGAAAAAACTGTGCACCTCCTTGGGGATCACCCCCAGGACAGGCACCTTGCAGTAAGCCTCAATCGCACCACGCAGCACCTTTTCGTGCCGCTTGCCTGCCACCTGATTCAAAATCACACCAGAAATGTCCACTTCAGGATCCATCTGCTGGCAGCCCATCACCATTGCAGCGGCGGTGCGGGTCACCTTCGTGGCGTCGAGAATCAGAATGACTGGTGCGCCAAGGAGTTTGGCAAGCTCGGCTGTGGAGAAACTGCCTTGAACGTCCACGCCGTCATAAAGGCCTCTGTTCCCCTCGATCAGGCTCACATCCCCCGGTTCGGAGCGCCTGATGAAGGAGGCCAGGATATCATCGGGCTTCATGAGAAATGGATCCAGATTATAACAGGGGTGCTGAGCGGCAGCGGAAAGCCAGCTCGCATCGATATAATCCGGTCCTTTCTTGAAGGGAACCACCCGCAGGCCGTGATTCATGCGCCACGCCGCCATGAGCCCCAGGGAGATCACCGTCTTCCCCGAGCCGCCTCGCAGCGCAGCAACCATCAGCCGCGGTTTGTCAAACACCATCGAAAACCACTCTCTGAGGGGAATGTGGCCGGCGGCGGAAGCGTCGGCACACATCCCCCATCGAAGGTCAAAGGGACTAGAATTTGAACTGGGTCGTGGTTCTCCAGGTGGTCATGGCCAACCGATAGTCATCAATGTGCTCATGGCCGAACTCAAGACCGGTCTTCTCGAAGAAACGCTCCCAGCCGATCCGATTGATCCACTCGCCCATACGTTCATAGCGGCGGCCGCCGGACGCGTAGGCCTCGACCATCTTGCGGATGGTCTTGACCGTGGTGGGCCAACGGGGCGGTTCATTGGGAATGAAGGGGACTGCCAGCTTGGAGAACATGGGGGCGGAGGTGACATTGGACACCTTGCCGCCGACCCACAGGGCGATGCCGTCGCCCTCGCTGTTGGCGAGGGGCAGAGCCGGACACATGGTGTAGCAGTTGCCGCAGAACATGCAGCGGGCATTGTTGATTTCGATGCTCTTCCTGTCATCCACCTTCTTGGGCTTGATGGCTGCCGTGGGGCAGGCGGCGATGACGAGAGGAATCTCGCAGACATTCTGCACGCGGTCATGCTCGATGAAGGGCGGTTTCCGGTGCACGCCGAGGATGGCGATATCCGAGCAGTGGACCGCCCCGCACATGTTGAGGCAGCAGGCCAGGGCGATGCGCACCTGAGCCGGCAGCTTGTGGGAGCCGAAATACTCGAACAGATCGTCCATGACGGCCTTCACCACGCCCGATGCATCGATGGCGGGGGTGTGGCAGTGGGCCCAGCCCTGGGTGTGGACGATGTTGGTGATGCTGTTTCCGGTCCCGCCGATGGGGAACCAGTTGCCGCGGCTTCTCAGGTCGTCCAGCAAAGGCTGCAGCTTGGACTTGTCACTGACCAGGAATTCCACGTTGTTGCGGGTGGTCCAGCGCAGGTAGCCGCCGCAGTACTTGTCGGCGATGTCGCACATGTCGCGGATGAGATCCACCGTGATCAAGCGAGCGGCGCCGACTCGAACGGAAAACAGCTCGGCGCCCGTTTCGGAAACGTGCATCAAAACGCCAGGCTCGAGGATCTCATGATACTTCCACTTGCCATAGTTGTCTTTGACGATAGGGGGCCAAAAGGAATCGTACTTGGGAGGCCCGATATCGGTAATGCGATCTGCCATAAGATTGTTGGGATCGAAAGGCATGTTTACTCCTCCTAGGCCTGATGTCGTTCGCGATATCCCTTGGCGTCGTGCTCCCAGCCACCGGGGACTTCCGCTGGATCGTAGAAAATGTAGGGGTTGAATCGCGGGGTATTGATCATGCGAGGATCCGGAGTCAGCTCGCAAGCCTTCAGGAATTCGCGCAGACCCAGGCGCTGAATGAGCTCGCCCAGACGCTCACGGTTTTTCCCGTTTTCCATCCACCAATCCCACATCTTCTCCACGAAGGAATGGAATTCCTCGTAGGGCGGCTCCATTTTGATGAACGGAATCACCACGCTGGAAAGCTGAGCACCTTCGAGGATCGGGGCCTTGGCGCCCACCAGGATCGTTGCGCCGACGTCTTTTCCGGGCTTCAGTGCTCGAGGCATGACGCGGATGCAATGCATGCAGCGGGTGCAGTCCTCATCCCAGATCTTGAGATTCTTGCCATCCCACTCCATACAACGGGTGGGGCAGCGTTCCAGAACCTCTGTGGTCATGTCGAGGGCCCGCTTGCCTTCTGCGCCGGCGCCGCCATGGACTGCAAACTCGCCGGCCACGTAGGCGCGAACGGCTTCCTGGTCGATCTGGATATTGTCACGCCACGTCCCGATGATGGAGCAGTCGGCGCGGGCGATGGCGGCCACACAGTCGCATGCGCAACCGGAGCATTTGAACTTGAACTTATAGGGAAACATGGGGCGGTGGAGGGCATCCTGATACTGCATCGTGCAATCGTAGATGATGTCCTGCGTATCGAGGCAGGACCATTCACAACGAGCCTTTCCCAAGCAACCTTCGGGAGTTCTCAGGTTGGAGCCGGAGCCGCCCAGGTCCATTCCCAAATCATGCGTCAACTCATAGAATGTTGGCTCCAATTGGTCCGTCGTGCATCCCAGGAGAATGATGTCTCCCGTGGAACCGTGCATATTGGTGACGCCGCTTCCCTTTTCCTCCCAAAGATCACAGATCCTTCGGAGAATTTCGGTGTTGTAGAACTTGCTCGCCGGCTGATTGACGCGCATCGTGTGGAAGTGGGCCACGTTGGGGAAGAGGTCGGGACGGTCGCAGTAACGACCGATGACACCGCCTCCATACCCGAAAACGCCCACGATACCACCGTGCTTCCAGTGACCTTCCTTATCATGGTATGACATCTCCATGAGTCCCAGCCAGTCTTCACACATGGGCTTTCTGGCCGCAATGCGCTTCATATCCGTTACGAAGCTCGGCCATGGCCCTTTTTCCAACTCATCGAGCATAGGAGTTGCATGCTTAAGCGCCATTCCATTAACCTCCATAAACCAGTTGCTCATCAATTATGCAGCTATCGCTTCTCTGCCCCAATGACCGAAAGATTTGATTCCCCCTTCACCTCCTTCCGCATGGATGTCATGTATCACCCGGGATCATGACCCACAGGTCACATTTGACGTATTCAGGCATTGCCGCTACTGGTATCCAGTATACTATGCTCCCAGTCGCCGCGACGAGCTCGCTGCCCGTGCCCCCACGACTGCAGTCAGGGCTTCCCGCCCGGCCGAGCCCCCACAGCAAGCCAGGGAGGGAGCACACAGCCGGATTGCCGGGATCTGTTACTCGTTCATTCCCTTTTCTTCCTTGTCCACATCACCTTCGCTGGGGAGCATGTACATGGTGGTGCTGCCACTGGACCAATATTTGAGCTTTCCCTCGTTCACCAGTTCGTTGATTACCTTCTTCGCCGCCATCATCTTGATTTCAGGAACGGCCTTGCAAAGGTCGTTGAAATAGTGCTTGGTTTTCTTCTGCTGTTTGACCCACTCGATGATCTTGTCCTTTTCTTCCTGGCTCATGATATCCTCCTTAAAGGGAAAGCCAAAATCACTTAAAATTTCACAGGAATCCGGTTCCTGTCCACCCTCTGGAGCTGAAAACGTGAAACCATTCACTTTGCTGCATAGCGCGCTCTCCAGCCTTTGTCAATAAAAAAGTCCCTGAGAAATCAGCACTAAAGCCCGCTCCAAGCCTCGCTTTCCGGCCTTCTCGACCTCCCTTGACAGTGCCCTCAACCTGCTGTTACAACTCCCCACCACTTGAGGAACCCCATGGTCTGGATTCGAGAACCAGACTCCACCGAAATGGAGTGTATTCACATGATGCCACAGCTGGACAAAGATACCGCCGCCAAGCTCAACCTTCACATCAAGTTCCTGAAAGAGAGTCTGTTCTTCGAGCCCCAGTCGGCCACTCTTCACTATAACCTCGGCGTCGCCTACGCCCAGAAAGGACAGATCGAGGAGGCCCTCTCCGAGCTCAAGCAGGCCGTCGAATGCGACCCGCGTCTCACGCAGGCACACATCAACCTGGGCTGGCTATACCTGCGCCAGGGGAATCTCGACGCATGCATTGAGGCCAACCTCAAAGCTGTCGAGCTCGACCCCAGCCTGCACATGGCTCACAGCAACCTCGGCGTCGCCTACCTGCAACAGGGCGATTACGAGAAAGCCATTGCCAGCAGCAGCCGCGCCATGGAGCTCATGCCCGGCTCCGCACAGGCCTACAACACCCTTTCAGCCGCTTATCTCCACACGGGCAACGCCCGGGGCTGCATCGAATCCTCCCGGGCGGTCCTCGAGCTCAATGCCAACTATGCCCCGGCTCACCACAACATGGCCGTAGCTCTCCGAATGGAGGGCCTTATCCAGGAAGCCCTCTCCCATTTCGACCAGGCCGTGACGCTCGGGTATCCCGTGGATCCTGAAACTGCAGAGAACTGGAAGAGCCTGCCAGTGGAAGAATCCAAATGAAAATTACTCCCAACGCCTTCGTCATCGTTGAATACTCAGTCCGCCTCGCAGACGGGAGCTTTGTGAAGGGCGAGAACGCACCGGCATCCCTCAACTTCATCACCGGGTACAGCCAGGTTCTTCCCGCCCTGGAGCACAGGCTGCTCGGGAAGAGCGCCGGCGATGCGGGCGATTTTGTTATTCCGGCATCCCATGCATTCGGCGAGCGCGATCCCAAGCAGGTTCACCGTCGCACCTTTTCGGACTTTCCGGAAGGAAGGGATCTCGAAGTGGGCAAGTGGGTCATTGCCCGGAATGAGGCCACCCAGGCACAATACAGCTACCGGGTGCTGGCCAAAACCGATGAGTGGGTGGATCTGGATTTCAATCATCCGCTGGCAGGGCAGGACCTCCACTACCATGTCACGGTGAAGCATGTGCGCGCCGCCACCCAGGAAGAGCTTGCTTATCTGCGTCCATGCGAAGTCGGATCAGAAGACGAGCCCGCGCCCCGGGATTGAGGTTTCCTGCTCAGTTCCTATGAACGCCGGTGAAAGCGTCACCCCCGCATGCATGAGGCGGGTGTTCACCACCTCCGCACATAACCTGCACTCCCGCCAGGAACATGCGGGAATGAAGCTGCTCTGCTGTCATTGTTCGCTGTGCCTGCCCGGGACTGCACACAGGCGCGAAGGTGCTGGAAGAATCTCAGGTGGGGGGGGGCAGCCCCTTTCCCTTCAGCCAAACGCTGAACTCGAAAAGGGCCTTGGCCCGGGCCTCTCCCATGAGCAGGCCCCGGCACAAATCAAAGAGCTCCTTGTGCAGCGAGACCGATTCCCTGCTCAACCCCGCGGCCTTATAGAACTCGTCAACCAGCGCCGTCGATCGCTGAGAGATGGGACTGAAAATGCGCTCTCGAGGGTCCTTGGGCTCCTGAAACGGCTCCCAGTTTTCATACCCCACTTTGAGGATCCGCTCCTGCCCCCGCTTGGACATCGTGTCGAAAATGGCCTTCTTTCGGATCTCATATTCCTTGGGATCGTCCGTCATGTCTCCCCTTGCACGCCTCAAGGCGGGATGAAGAACAATGCCGGCAAGTCTAGCTCCAGAAGAGCTTCAGCCGGATTTTCTTGAATTCCCTCGTGCTGAACAATATGCGGTAATCCATGAGCCCCACCGCTTCTCCCAACCTGCGGGCGACAGACTCGCAGTCTTCCCGAGCTCTTCCGTGGACCATGGCATAGAGGTTGTAAGGCCACTCGGGATAGGCCGGCCGGTGATAGCAGTGGCTGACTTCCTGATGAGAGGCCAGAATGGGGCCAAGCTCATCCACCCGTTCTGAGGGGCATGACCAGACCACCATGCCGTTGCCGGCAAAACCCACCTGCCGATGGTCGAGCACCGCCGCAAAGCGACGCATGAACCCGCGAGCCATCCAATCCGCCAGGAGATCCAGAAGCGACGCCTCCGTCATCCCCAAGTCACCAGCCCACTCCTGAAACGGCCGAATCGCCAGGGGCAGATCCTCCTGAACACATCTCACGATTCGAATGTTCTCCGGGTTCGGATCGAAACGCGTCGTGGCCTCCAGAGCAGGGAGCCTGGTCCGCTCGTCACCGGCCTCTGCATCTCCCTCCTCCAAAAGATCCAGGACCACCGCCAGCTTAAACTTTTTCAAGGCCGGCAGAACGAGGGCGCTCCAACCGCCTGCCTCACGCGCCAGCTCCCGCACCTTCTCCTCCAGGGAATCCCCGGGGGGCACCGCGATCGTATACCACATGTTGTAGGAGGCTTCCCTGAGATAATTGTGGCTCACACCCGGATAGGCATTGATGATGGCGGCCGTCCTCTCGAGATGCTCTTCGGGAACGGCCATGGCGACCAGACTGCTTCGGTATCCCAGGGCACCCGTATTGAAAATGCCACTGACTTGCCGGACAATTCGGTCTCGCTTGAGTTGGGCGATGCGGGCCCGCACATCCCCCTCCGTGAGGGAAAGCCCTTCCGACAAGGCAAGGTAAGGTTGCGGCACCAGAGGGAAGGTGCGTTGTATCCGATCGAGCAGCATCCGGTCGATGGAATCCAAGTCTTGGGCTCCTGCATGTGGCGTGGCTTGATTCAGGCTTTGCTTTCACCATCAATTGTTTCTTGACTGTGCCGTTGGGGCAGTGCACCTTACCGATATGCAGCGTTAATGTAAATACCGCATCATGACGGATTGGACCATGGAGCTATTCATCAGCACCCCCAAAGGAAGCGTATCCCTGGCGGACCCTGTCGCCGGCCTTCCATTGCCCCAGGGCCCCGATGGAGACGCACCTCTCCTTCACTACGGCCCATACCTCCAGGCTCTCTCCCGGTTCTTCCTCGAAGATCGGCGGCGCCACCTGCTGCAGGTCCTGAAAGCCTTCACGGGGAAAACGATCCTGCCGGACGAAATCCGGAGAGCTTTCCTGGTCAGCGAAAAGCATGGCGCGCTTTACCAGGTGGCTCGCCTCGGCGTGGAGTTGAACGGCTGCAGGTGCTCTTTCGCCGTGAACGTCGCCACCACCGACGATCAGAAAGCTTTTCTCCAGGCCGAGCTCGCCTTGCTCCAGAATCTGCATTCGCAGTTCAGCCTGCCTTACCTTCCCCGGCCTTTTCTGCGGGGAGTGGCCCGGTATGCATCCCCTTCCGGGGAGTCCCGGATGCTGGAGCTCTTTTTGACCGAGTGGTTCGAGGGGTTCTGTGAGTTTCACCTCTCCCGGCATCCGCTGGAATCCAGCGGGCTCCGCATCGTTGTCTGGGACCATGACGGCGGCGAGCCCTTTCTTTCAGCCGAGCAGGAAACGACCCTCTACCGACGGACAGCCGCGATCCTCACGGCCTATTTCGACACGCGGTCCTTCGCCCAGATCTACCCCTGGCATCACGCTGCGGGAGATTTCATCGTCAATCGCCGGTCCGGCGACCTCGAGGTCCGCCTCATCACCGCCCGCGGCTATCGCCCCCTGGGCGATTCTCCGGAATCAGACGGTGCGGTGGTCATCGCAGCCCTGCATTTCTTCCTCAACATGAGTCTTCGCCTGCGCCTCGATCGTCTGGACGGTACGGGAGAGCTTGCCTGGGCGGGTTCAAGATGTTTGACAGGGATCGTCGAAGGGTTCGCTGATGCGTGGGAGACCAAACGGTGCGACGAACCAACCCTTCCCTCGGCCGATCATCTTCTCGACCTGCTGGGCCAGTTCTCAGGGGACGACTGGATGTCTTTCGGGCAACTGGTCCTTGAGGACGGTATGGTGGAGCGAGACGAGACCGAGTACCTGGCTCGTCACCTTCCCAGCCATTTGGAGGAGCTGTCAGGACTCCTCCGGAGCTTGTCAAAATGACATGGCCGGCATTTGCAGACACTCATCTACAGAAAAATACTATTAAATTCAAAAAGTTCAGAAAAATATAATAAATAAAGCCCTTTCGCTCTCAGGCGCCTTATAATGATAGGTGGGAGATTGATTGTCCAGTTGAGGGATTCCGTCACCATATGGACCCTTCTCCTGGAGAGGGTCGGGTTCCCCCCTCCTTCCCCGGCCCTCTTCTCCCCAAACCGCACAACTCCTGCAGATCCGCAATTGACAGAAACGGTTAACTTTTATAATACAAATTTTGATGACTGCTCACTCTGGGATGATTCCGAGTTCTCATCTGCTGATCTGCATCCACACGGTCTTTTCGAGATCCATCAGACACCACTCAAGGGGAGGTTGAAATGAGTAAGCTCCTTTGGAAACCCACTGAGGAACGCATCCGGAATACGAACATGCACCAGTACATGCAGTATGTGAATCAGCACTATTCCAAGGACTTCAAAAGTTATGACGACCTTTACCAGTGGTCGACGACGGAGATCCCGAGCTTCTGGGAATCCATATGGAAATACGGCGAAGTGATCGCCAGCACGCCCTACACCCAGGTGGTGGATGACGCCACCCGTATGCCTGGAGCCAAGTGGTTTGAGGGAGCCCGGATGAACTTCGCCCAGAACCTCCTGCGCTACCGGGACGACCGCGTGGCACTCAGCTTCAAGGGTGAATCGGAACCTTCCACCGTGAGCATCACTTACGCCGAACTGTACGACAAGGTGGCGCGCCTCGCCAGGTCCCTCCGAGCGATGGGCATCCAACCGGGCGACCGCATCGCCGGGTTCATGCCCAACATGATCGAGACGGTCATTGGGATGCTGGCCGCGACCAGCATCGGGGCCATCTGGTCCTCCTGCTCGCCGGATTTCGGCATCAAAGGCGTCCTGGATCGATTCGGCCAGATTGAGCCGCGCGTGCTCTTCACCGCCAATGGTTACAGCTACAGCGGCAAGAAATTCGATTCGCTGGGCCAGATCGCCGAGGTCGTCAAACAGATCCCGAGCATCGAAAAGGTCATCGTCGTCCCTTACACCGAGACCGCCCCTGATCCGTCACGCGTTCCCAACGGCGTCCTGCTGGACGATTTCATGTCCAAAGAAAAGGGCCTGGATATCGCGTTTGAACAACTGCCGGCCAACCACCCCCTCTATATCATGTACTCGTCGGGCACCACCGGCGTTCCCAAGTGCATCGTTCACGGGGCGGTGGGCACCCTGCTGCAGCACATCAAGGAGCTCAAGCTGCACACGGACCTCAAGCGTGAGGATACCATCTTCTATTACACCACCTGCGGCTGGATGATGTGGAACTGGCTGGTGAGCTCCCTCACCCAGGGAGCGCGGCTCCTTCTTTTCGACGGCTCTCCGTTCTTCCCGCGCCCCGATGTGCTCTGGCAGCTCGCCCAGGACGAAGCAGTCTCCGTTTTCGGCACCAGCGCCAAGTACCTGGCAGCCGTTGAGAAGGCCGACGTCAAGCCCGGGAAGACCTTCGATCTCACTCCCCTCAAAGCGGTTCTCTCCACCGGGTCCCCGCTCTCCATCGAGAGCTTCGAGTACGTCTACCGCGAGATCAAGGAGGACCTGGTGCTGTCGTCCATTTCCGGCGGCACCGACATCATCTCCTGCTTCGCCCTGGGGAATCCTATCGGGCCGGTTTACGCCGGAGAGCTTCAATGCAGGGGACTGGGGATGAAGGTCGAAGCCTTCGACGACAACGGCAAATCGGTGCTGCGTGAAAAGGGCGAGCTCGTCTGCACGGCTTCCGCCCCTTCCATGCCCATTTACTTCTGGAACGATCCCGACGGGAAGAAATACCGCGGCGCCTACTTCGAGCTGCACGAGGGCATCTGGGCTCACGGCGATTACATCGAGATCACCGAAAACGGCGGCGTCATCATCTACGGGCGCTCCGATGCGACCCTGAATCCGGGCGGCGTGCGCATCGGAACCGCCGAGATCTACCGCCAGGTGGAAAACATCCCCGAGGTGCTGGACAGCCTGGTGGTCGGGCAGGATTGGGACAACGACGTTCGGGTGGTTCTCTTCGTCAAGCTTCGCGAGGGTGTCCAACTGGACGATCAACTGCTCAAGCGGATCAAGACCATGATCCGCCAGAACACCACGCCGCGCCATGTTCCCGGCAGGATCATTGCCGTCCAGGACATCCCTTACACCATCAGCGGGAAGAAGGTCGAGCTGGCCGTCCGGAAGGTCATTCACAAACAGGAAGTGAAAAACAAGGATGCGCTGGCCAACCCCGGGGCCCTGGACTACTTCAAGGACCTCCCGGAGCTGCAGTCTTAGGTACAGGGTCACGCAGGAAGGTGTCCATTTTCGCCTCGTCATGCCGGCGGTCCTCTAGCCGGCATCCAGGCTTTTCTGTGGATTCCGGCTTGAAAACTGCCGGAATGACGACTCAACTGTTGGACTCTTGATTGTGTTGCCCTGTACGAAGCTTCCATCTCGCAAAGGGATGTGCGGAAGCCCCCTTGAAGATGGAAAACCCGGCACCGTGAAGCGGCAGAGCATCGCTGCTTCCGGCGCCGGGGTCGGCAATCGACGGATTCCTGCGCATTGGTTCAGACACGTTCCGACATGAGGTGATCGTAGAGCTCTTCCAGCTCCCTCACGGTGCGCTCCCAGGGAAAACCCTCGGCCCGCACCCGTGCCTCCCGCCCCATCCTCCGCCTCTCTTCCCACGCCCCCAGGGCTTCCAGGCACTCTGCGATGCGGCTCGTTTGCTCGGGATACTCGAGGATGAAGCCCTCCCGGCCAGGCACGATGATCTCGGAGGCCCCGCACTGCGCCGTGGTGATCACCGGAAGCCCGGATGCCATGGCCTCCAGGATCACACTCGGGAACGGGTCGTAGAGCGTGGGCAGGAGAAAGACATCGGCCGCTGCGTAGAATGGGGCCGTGTCCTGCCGGGGTCCCCAGAACTCGACTCGAGGCTCCAGACCCAGCCTGCGGCAAAGGTCCCTGTATCGATCGACCCTGCCCTTACCGACCACCCAGAGCCTTGCAGGCACGGCGGACTCAGCCAGGCCCTGTATGGCGTACGCCAATCCCTTGCGGTCGAATCCGGATCCCACAAAGAGAGCGACCATCTCCTCGTCCGGCACCCCCAGCCGGCGCCGAAGATCGAGACCCTCGCGTTCCCGGCGGGACGGGTGAAATCGATTCAGGTCCACCCCGTTGGTGATGGTGACGATTCGATCGGGATCGATACGGAAGCGCGAGAGGATCTCAGCCCGCACCATGTTGGAATTCACGATGACCGCTCTCAGGCCTGGATCCTCGAACAGCCTGCGCTCCAACCAGAGTCGGAAGGCATGAAAGGGGTTGACGCGCAGCGACAGCCTTCTCAGCCGAGTCATTCGTCTCGCGCGCAATTCGAGCCAACGTGCGTGTACACCGTCTCCGGCCCGGTAAACATCCTGGCAAAGCGTGCGTTCATTGGATTGAATGATATCGAAGGGGATTCTCCGAACCGCGTGGCCCACGAGAAAAACAAAACTCGCATACCCCAGGATCGACGGCCGGGAAGGACCGCCCACGCGATGCACGATGACACCGGCCGGGGGTTGAGCGGACCATTTCCGGGCATACAGATGGACTTCGGCACCCCTTGCAGAAAGCCGCTCCACCAGCACCTGGGTGAAGCGCTCCGCTCCGCCGAAAGGGTCGTATCTGTAACGTATGAAGGCCACTTTCATGGGCGGCTGCCAACGAGCGTGGCTTTGCATGGCAAGCCCAGGTGATCGGTGATCAGTGGTTTCGCCATCATTTCCGACCGACTACCAATATCCGACCGGCGAAATCCATATTGAGCAGCTTGATAAGGGGCTTGTAAAAGAAGATGGTGACCCGATCCTTGAGGTTCATTCTGGCTACCCGGTAGACCTCGAAATCCTTGAATCCGACCGATTGCATGATACCCACCAATTCATTGTACCGAACTCCGGTTTTGTGGGTGCAGTCCCTCCAGAAGGTGGTCGGGTGGAAGACGTTGGGGGTCGAGATCACCAAGGCTGACTGATCTTTCAGGAGGGGAAGCAGGTCCCGCATGAGGGCGATGGTGTCGCTCACGGAGAGATGTTCAATCACTTCAAAAACCACAATCACGTCAAACTTCTCATGGATCTCATCCAGGCTGTAATAATCGTGCGGGAGCGTTCGATCCCGGTCACAGCTCTTGTAGCTTGCAGCCTTTCCGACTTTCTTGAAGTAGCGTTCAAGGTTGCGGTCATAGGCACCAACGTCCAGAAGAGAGCCTCCCTCCGGAAGGAGCTCAGAAACCCTTTTCCTCGCGTCCTCAATGATTGGAAGCTTCAAGACCCGGGGAAACATGCCCCTGGTCGAATCCCGCCCACGCTTGATGGCACTCCAGTCAATGTCCACAAAACCCGCCCTGATCCCTGAAAACAATTCTTGACGGTCAGCTCACCAACCGGTGGTAGCATGCCTCGACCTGATCCAGCATGCGATCAAAAGAATGGTGAGTGGCTACGCGACGACGCCCATTCTCTCCCAACCGACGGCGCCGGTCTCCGTCGTTTAGAAGCGCAATGACCGCATCAGCCAAAGAGGAGGTGTCCTTGGTTTCGGCCAATAGCCCCGTTTCGCCGTGCAAAACCACCTCGGGAATGCCTCCGACCCGTGTCCCCACGACGGGCTTTGACAATGCCATAGCCTGAAGGGCAAACTGAGGAATACCCTCTGAAGCATAGGAGGCCATCACCGCAATGTCGAAGGATGCAATGACCCGGGCGATATCTTCCCTATACCCCGTCATAATAACATGATCTTGAAGCCTCAACTGGCGAATGTGAGCCTTGATGGCTTGCCGCATGGGGCCTTCACCCACGATGAACAGACGGACATCCGCAAAAGCCGAGCGAATGTGAGGCATGGCGTCCAGGAGCACCTTATGCCCTTTCCAGCTCCTCAAAACGGCCACAATCCCCAGAACCGGCGCATCGACAGGTATCCCATAGGCGCCTCGCAACGCACCACCGTCCACGTCGGCGAAATCCTCCAGTGCCACGCCGGTCGGAACGGAGTACACCCGATTGGGATCGAGCCTCAAATCGTTGATGAGCTGATTCCTGATGAACTCCCCCGTCGTCATCACTTCCTGGCAGAGGCGGCCATAGAGGAAACGGTTCAGCAGGCCATTGTTCACCTTCGAGGAGATATGCCGAGTGCGGACCAGAGCCACTCCCTCGAGACGGGCAGCCAAAGAGGCAGCCCAGCTGTCGGATGAGCTGTGCGTATTGACCAGTTCAATCCCCTCTGCCCTGATCTTCCGCCGAAGCTCCATGATCGCAGGAACTAAATGAAGTCGGTCCATGGCAACAGGTATGACTTGAAATCCTGCTGCAGCGGCCCTCCGGGCAATCCGAGCATGAGGCGGAGAGGCCAGCAGAACCCTGTAGCCTCGTTCGCGCATGCCGATCATCTCACGGTATATGCGGATCTCCTGTCCCCCCCAGCCGTTGGAGGCCTCTGTATGAAGCACCGTAATCTTCCGCATACCCGCGTTTTTCAAACCGCCTCCAGCGCAGTCGTATCCTCGACGCTGCAATTCTTCCCCCGCAAGCTGGAATCCAGCCCCGCCCCAGGTTCCATTTCTGCTCATGGCATCGCGATCTGCCAATAGAGCTCGCACATCTTCTGTATCGTCAGGGGCCAAGTGTAGCGGCTCAGGACCATTTCAAAACCCGAAAGGGCTCTCCTCCGCCCGCCGTCCGGGTCTGCCAGGACTTGCAGCACAGCGTCGGCGACGGCCCCCGCATCGCCGGGGGGCGCGCAAAGGGCCGTTGTGCCCCCTATCGCCACCTCGTTGATCCCCCCGACGTCGGAGGCCACCACGGGTGTGAGCATGGCATGGGCCTGGAGAATCGTCTGGGGCACTCCCTCGGGTACCTTCGCCGAAAGGACCAGTACGTCCAGGTCGGCCAAGATGCGGGGAATATCCCTTCGAAACCCGGTCAACAGGATGCTCCGTCCCCACGGTGACGCACGCACCATCTCCTCCAGCTTCGAGCGCATCCACCCATCTCCCACGAGGACAAGGAATACGTCGGACCTTCGAGCCAGAATCTGCTCGGCTGCCAGGATGAAGACGTCCGGCCCTTTGTCGCCCCTGAGTACCGATATCATTCCAACAAGTGGTCTGGATGGCCCCAAGCGGATCTCCCGGCGGAAATGCCCCTTTTCGACATTGGGGTGGAAGCGATTCAGGTCGACCCCCGTCGGTATGCAGACAATCTTTTCCGCCGGCACTCC
>JBFYYO010000040.1:0-30455 GCA_041310025.1 Syntrophobacterales bacterium | reverse complement strand
CCCGGCCATGTCGACTTTTCCTACGAGGTTTCCCGTGCCCTGGCCTCCTGTGAAGGTGTGCTCCTGCTGGTGGATGCCTCCCAGGGGGTTGAAGCCCAGACGGTGGCCAACCTCTACGCAGCCATGGAGCACGACCTGACGATCATCCCCGTCATCAACAAGATCGATCTGCCTTCGGCCGACATCGAGCTCGCCAAAGAACAGATCGAAACGGAGCTGGGCCTGAATTCCGACGATGCACTGCTCTGCTCCGCCAAGGAGGGGATCGGAATCCAGGAGCTCCTCGAAGCCATCGTGGAGCGGATTCCACCGCCCAAGGGATCCAGCGATCTCCCTCTTTCGGCGCTCATCTTCGACGCTCACTATGATGCCTTCAGGGGCACCATCGTCAGCTGCCGGATCTTCGACGGCACCCTTCGCCCGGGGGATGTCATCCGGCTGATGTACAATGACGCGACCTACAAAGTGGAGGAAATCGGCCTCTTCAGAATTGTGAGGGAACCGCGTAAGGAGCTTGTTGCAGGATCCGTGGGCTACCTCATTGCCGGGATCAAGACGATCGGCGACGTCCGGGTCGGTGACACCGTGACCCTGGATGAGCATCCGGCACCCTCACCCCTTCCCGGCTTCAAGGAAGTGAAGCCGGTCGTGTTCTCGTCCATCTATCCCATATCCTCCGACGAATATCAGTCCCTTTCCGACGCCCTGGAGAAATACAAGCTGAACGACGCCTCACTGGTTTACCAGAAAGACTCTTCTGCAGCCCTGGGCCAGGGTTTTCGATGCGGTTTTCTGGGGCTGCTCCACCTGGAGATCGTCCAGGAGCGGCTGGAGCGAGAGTTCGACCAGGCCATCATCATGACGGTCCCCAGTGTCCTGTACGATTTCACATTGAAAGACGGCACGACGTTGATGGTGGACAATCCCACCTATTACCCGGACGTGCTGGAAATCGAGCGCTGTTTCGAGCCCTTCATCAAGGCGTCTATCCTCATTCCCGAGCGATACATGGGTGCGGTCATGAAGCTCTGCATGGAGCGCCGGGGCGCGGAATCCAAGTTTCACTACCCCACCCCGGGCCGCATTGAGATGACCCTGGAGATGCCGTTGGCCGAAGTCGTTTTCGACTTCTACGATCGGCTCAAGACGGTGACCCAGGGATACGGTTCCTTCGACTACGAGCTCAGCGGCTATCGGGAGAGCGACCTCGTGAAGCTCGACATTCTGGTGAACGGGGAGAAGGTGGACGCGCTCTCTCTCATCGTCCACCGCCTGCGGGCCCGGGAATGGGGGGTACAGGTCTGCGACCGTCTCAAGGAGGAGATCCCGAGGCACCAGTTCAAGATCGCCATCCAGGGAGCCATCGGCGGCAAGATCATCTCGCGGTCGACCATCTCGCCTTTCCGGAAGGATGTGACGGCCAAATGTTACGGCGGTGACATCACACGCAAGCGCAAGCTTCTCGAAAAGCAGAAGAAGGGCAAGGCCCGAATGAAGGTGGTAGGCATGGTCACCATCCCCCAGACCGCTTTCGTGGCCGTCCTTAAGACCAAGAATGAGTGACTCCCGGCAGCTTCCCGGACTCTACGTCCATGTCCCGTTCTGCCTGAGCAAGTGCCCCTACTGCGATTTCACCTCCATCACGGCCCCTGAGCTCATCCCCGCATGGCTCGGAGCGCTTGAAAAGGAATGCCGGCTGCGGTCCGGCACTTTCGGTTTGTTCGACTCCCTCTATGTCGGGGGCGGCACTCCGAGCATTTTGCAGGACCGCCATCTCGACCGGCTCGTGACCGCTCTGCACCGATATTTTCAATTCGAGGATCGCTCGGAAGTCACCATCGAAGTCAATCCCGACGACGTCTGCGAAAACCGGCTGGAATTGCTCCTGAAGCTGGGCTTCAACCGCATCAGCCTCGGTGTGCAGTCCATGCAGGAATCCGAGCTTCACTTCCTGGGCCGCCGGCACACGGCGGAACAGACGCTGCGCGCGTTGGACACGGTCCGCTCTGCCGGTTTCGACCGCATGAGCCTCGACCTGATCTATGGATTCTCAGCAGACCCGGCGGTCCCTCATCGCATTCTGTGGGAGAAAACGCTCGAGAGAGTCCTGCGGTTCGAACCCGACCACCTGTCCTGCTACATGATGACCTTCGAAGGCGACACTCCTTTCAAGAAGCTTTTTTCAGAAGGCAAGCTCGCGCCGCCCCCCGAAGAAGAGGGGGAAGGGCTTTTCCTGTTCACATCGGAGCTCCTGGAGGAGCATGGATTCCTCCACTACGAGATCTCCAATTTCGCCCGTTCTCCAGACACTGTCTGCCGTCACAACCAGAAGTACTGGGATCACACTCCTTACCTTGGACTGGGGCCTTCCGCCCACTCCTTCCGGGATGGAGCACGCTGGTGGAATACGCGCTCGGTGCCACAGTACTGTGAAACCCTGGAGAGGGGAGCTCTCCCGATGGAGGGATTCGAAAACCTGACCGAAGAGCAGCTCCAGCTGGAGAGGCTGTTTCTCGGGCTGAGAACGCGACGCGGGGTGGACGAATCCCTCCTGGTCCAACGGCCGGGAGCATCACCCGTCTTGCTCAAGTTGCTGGCGTCGGGCATCGTAGAGCGCCGAGGCAGCCGCATCGCCCCCACTCGGAAGGGCTTCCTGCTGGCCGACGGCCTTCCGCTCCTTTTCTGATTCGAACAGCCCGGGAGGGTCGTCATGCAGAAGAATCTGCACTACAAAAACCTCGAGAAGATGCACCTGTCCGCTCCGTGCAACGACTACTACTCTCCCTCCCTCCCTCACGGTTTCGAAGGGTGGGGCGGAGGTCAAGATTCCGGTCGAAATGCCACGGGGTGTCCCGAGGGCGCCGTCGCCATGGATGCCAAACCGGATTTCCCGGTCCCTCCCAAGACCGCGAAGGAATTGGCCGCGGCACTGCGAGGCGGCGAGGGGGATCGTTAGGCTCGAAGGGAGTGTCCGACGCCACTGGCTGATGCAGAAATCCTTGCGGGAGGTTGAAGGGTTGTTCGGTTTTTCTTGACATTCGCACACATCATGGTGATATTCCGCCCCAATCAAAAGGGAGTAGCTAGTCAGGGCAAAGTCACCATTACGGCAGAAACTGCCTGGCTTTGCCGTTGGCCTGAAAAGCCAATTAGCGAGACTTTTGGCGTGGTTGATCGTCATGCCGAAGGTCTCGCTTTTTTTGTGCCGGGACCCGAGGCGATCTCAATTCAAAGCATCGAATCCAGAAAGGAGATCATGAAAAGAACCCAACACCTCGTCCCGATGTTCCTGGCCGTGCTCCTGACCATCCCCGGCTTCTTTCTGCGTCTGGCGCACCCCGAGCTCGCCCCGCCCCTGACCGCCTTGATCACGGGAGCAGCCATCCTCGGGGCCTCTTTTTTGCTCCTCTGGGCCTGCGACGCCGCACAGAAGGACATATCCCAGGCGCTGGCTCTTGCGGTGGTGGCGCTCATCGCCGTCCTACCCGAATACGCCGTGGACATGTACTTCACCTGGCAAGCGGGACAGTATCCTGAGAGTGACTACGCCCGCTACGCCATCGCCAACATGACCGGGGCCAACCGACTGCTGATAGGCCTCGCATGGACGATCATCGCAGTGATCTACTGGCTCAAAGCCCGACGTGCCGTCGAGCTCGAGAGCGACAGGCGAACGGAGATCTTTTTTCTCGGAGTGGCGACGCTTTACGCGTTCTTCATTCCGATCAAGGGGAGCCTCGCCTGGTATGACGGGATCGTCTTCGCGGGGATTTATGCGTGGTACCTGAGGATCGCAGGTCGTCGCCCCTGCGAGGAGTGCGAGCTGCACGGCCCGGCAGAGCTCCTGGGGGGCCTGCCCGGGTTGAAGCGGCGCATGGCGACTTCGTTCATGTTTCTTTTTGCGGCCGGGGTCATCCTGTCCAATGCAGAGCACTTCAGCGAATCCCTGGTGGCGACCGGAAAGGTCCTCGGAATCAACGAATTCCTGCTGGTCCAGTGGCTCGCCCCCATCGCGTCCGAAGCGCCCGAGTTCACTGTTGCGATCATGTTCGCCCTGAGGGGCCATGCCGCCATAGCACTGGGCAGTCTGCTCTCGGCCAAGCTCAACCAGTGGACACTGCTGGTGGGGATGATTCCCGGCGTTTACGGGCTGTCGAGCGGCTCCTTCGAGAGCCCCATACCCATGGGCGATTTCCAGCTGAACGAAATCCTCCTCACCGCAGCCCAGTCCCTGCTGGCTGTGGCACTCCTGGTCAAGATGCGGCTCGACCTCAAAGGAGCGTTTCTCCTGTTCGGTCTCTTCGTCGGGCAGTTTTTGGTCCCAGCCGTCATGAAACCCTTTTCCACAGGTCTGCCTCTCGGGGCATACTCAGAAAATATTCACCTTCCCTTCTCGATCCTTTATGTGCTCGCTTCAGTCTACTTCTTCCTGAGGGATCGCTCTCACCTCGCGGACTTGCGCCACGGCTTGAAGGTGCCAAAGGCGGAGGAATACCATCCAAAGAAGGTCGTGATCGTGGAACCCTTTCCTTCCAAGAGCTGCATCAGCCCGGAACCCGCGATGGAGCGGGCGCTTTCACCTCGGGTTCCAGGATCTGACAGACGGAAAGATTGAGGGATTGCTGCCCGGCCTACGGGCAAGACCTTGTTGAAAGAAAAGAATCGGCTCGGGTCAGCTTTTTGATGCTGGAGCTCAACAATCAAGTGAACGCATCCCCTGTTGACCCGGCCTTCAAGATTGCACAGCACATCACTTCCGGCAGTTCCCAAGCCGGAATCCGGACACAGCAGGCAAAAGCGTGGATCCCGGCTGAAAGACAGCCGGGATGACGTTTGACGTCCCCTGCTGATGGATGATTGTTTCATGCCCGCTGCCTCGGCTTAGGAATTCTTCGTTTCTTGGGCAGACCCCTCCCCCGCAGCGCGCAAGAATCGTAACCCCCATGAGCAGTTTTCGTAATCTCGCCATGGATCGAACCTTGCTGAGATTCAGAATGGTCCCTGTTCTCAGCCGAAATCGAAATCAGCAAAGCCCCCCCTCGATAGTCGACGGAAGGGAGCCGCCACTCCCGTTGACGTCATTTCATGATATCCACGAAATATCCTCTGAGAATGCAGCCCCTGCTTGAGAACGATGCCGCGTGAGCTTAAATTGCTTGCTGAGAGAATCAATGAATCTCCAGTGAATGTGCCGCAGACCGCCAGCGCGAGACAGCATGTCTCGCCAAGCCGCGGAACGTCGATGATTCCCCCATTCATGCCCTGTTGCAGCGGCCTTTGGGACTTCTGGACGCGATCCCCTGCTCCCCCGGTTGCACGGTTTGCAGCGGCAGCTTCCGGGGGTTGATGGGGCTTCGTCCATGAATCTGAGTGAACAAGTGGCATGCAAATCGCTCATGCGTTTTCTTTAAATAGAAAGAAACTGTGCCGGGAGGAATTCCCGGATGGATGCTCTCAAAGAAAAGCGAGGAGAAGCGATGAGAAGATTCCAACGCATCACGGGCCTGGCAGTCATCGTCCTGATAGCCCTGACGGCTGCGCTACCCGCAGGGTCCAGGGCAGCCCCGCGAGAGGAAGGACCCGTCGTGGTGGGGCGTGTTTCCCACATTGAAGGAGAGCTCCTCAGGTATGTTCCCGAGGAAAAGGACTGGGTGCCCATCCTCCCGGATGTTCCCTTCGGCCTCGAGGACTCCCTGTACTCAGACCAGGATGCCCGGGCAGAGATTGTTTTTCCCAACAGCACCTGGGTCCGCATCGGAGGCAACACCCAGATTCAGGCCATTGCTCTGGACGAGGACGTCACAGAAGTCGATGTGGCTTCGGGGATTGCGCGGTTCTACAACCGCGGAAGCCAGGGCGTCATCAAGGCCACCACACCCTTCGGGTATGTGCTGGCTCCCGCAGGATCCATGTTTGACCTTTACGTCGGCGACGAATCCCTCGAAGTGATCGCCCTCAAGGACAGCGTCGAGCTCATACACTCCCAAGACGAAGCACGTTACGAGGTTCAGACGGGGTCCTCTTCACTGCTGGTCGACGCGCGCTCGGCAGCGGCGGGCCAGGGAATGGTGGACGCCGAGTTCGACGACTGGAACGGGCAGCGCGACAGCCTCTGGGCCAGGCGATTGGAGGTCAAGGGAGATTCCACGCGATACCTTCCGCCCGAGCTCAATGACGACGCCTACCAATTCGAGGAAAACGGACGGTGGGAGCGGGTGCAATACGAAGGCGAGTTCCGGGAGCTCTGGCGGCCCACCACGGTGGGCCCCGAGTGGGCGCCATACACCAACGGAAGATGGACCACCTATTATGGGGATCAATGCTGGGTTCCCTCCGAGCCATTCGGGTACACCACGCATCACTACGGCAACTGGGTCTTCATCGACAGCTGTCGATGCTGGTACTGGGCGCCGCCGGTAGCGGCCCCTGTCGGTGTGGCCCGTCCCTGGACAGTCTCATATGGCTGGTATCCAGGCCGCGTTTCGTGGATCTACAGCGACGCCAACGTCGGTTGGGCTCCCCTGGCCCCCTACGAGCCCTACTACTCCAATACCTATTGGGGGCCGGCTTCCGTGGCCGTCGCCACCCTGAGCCTCGCCACGGCAGCGGTCAACCTGGCCACGCTTCACCACCTCGACCACGCCGTTTTCGTGGGGCATCGGAACTTCTGGGGAGTCGACAATTATCACGGTCATTTTGTCCGCAACATCAACAGGACCACCATCATCAACAACTACTACGGTTCCACAGTGGTGGACCGAAGGGTGCTCCGGGACTTTGACAGGAGAAGGGATCGATTCAATTTCGTCAACCGGGAGGTGAGATTCAAACCCCATCGCTCGGTGGTGGAGAGGATCGACCGTAACCGGCGCCTGGCCGTCCGGCAGGAGAGGATTGAGGCCAGGCAGCTGATGAGAGAAGCGCGCGGCGTCCGGGAGGGGAGATTGGATCGCAGCTCGAGAGTCGAGCGTCCGAGAGTGTCCAATCGACTCGTCTCCGCGGATAGGGTCGACAGGCCTGCATCCGAAGTCAAGTTCGAGCAACGCGAGCTGAAACGGCAGGAACGGCAGCAGAGAGCCGTGGATCAGGGGGTCCTTCGGCAGCAGAAGCGTGAAGATCAGCAATTACAGCGGCAGCAACAGCAACAGGAGCGCAGACAGCTGCGCGACGACCAACAGCGCACTCGACCTGAGCGACCCGATGCCGAGCAGAGACGACAGTTGAGGGAAGAGAGCTGCGCGACGACCAACAGCGCACTCGACCCGAGCGACCCGATGCCGAGCAGAGACGCCAGTTGAGGGAAGAGCGTCAACTGCAGCAGCAGGAGCGCAGACAGCTGCGCGACGGGCAACAGCAACAGCTGCAGGAGCGACAGGAAAAACGGCAGCAGCAACAGCAGCAAAGACAGCAGCAGATGCAGGAACGACAGCAAAGGGATACGCAGCGACAGCAACAAATGCAGCAGCGGCAGCAGCAACAGCAGCAAAGACAGCAGCAGATGCAGGAACGCCAGCAGAGGGATTCGCAGCGCCAGCAACAAATGCAGCAGCGGCAGCAGCAACAGCAACAAAGACAGCAGCAGCAACAGCAGCGGCAGCAGATGCAGCAACAACGACAACAGCAACAAAAGCAACAGCCACGAGACAGGAGACGCCAGCAGGGCGAGGAGGAACAGCAGCCCGGAGCACAGCCCCAGTAGGGGACCCAACTGGATGTAGCCTTTGCCCGACAGCTCCTGTGATCCGAGTCAGCGTGATCACCAGCCAGGAACCCGGGAGACACGGAATGAGTCTCCCGGGTTTTTCATGAACCGACCCTCGGATCCAAGGGATGTAACCAGCCAAGGGACTCAACCGTCCCGAGCCACGCCCCGGAGCTCCTCGGAAGCAGCCGAAACCGACCTCCGTTCCGTCATGATCACTCCCCGCCGCTGATCACTCCTCCCGTATCAGCTGCAGCAAATCCTCCGTCGAAATCTTCCCGCTGATATCACTCCCGTCCAGGAGACTGCTCGCGAGATCCCGCTTATCCCTGTGCAGCTTGACGATCTTCTCTTCGATGGTGTGCTGCGCGACCAGGCGATAAACCGTCACAGGATGCTGCTGCCCGATGCGGTGGGCACGATCCGAGGCCTGATCCTCCACGGCGGGATTCCACCAGGGATCCATGTGGATCACGTAGTCGGCGGCTGTGAGATTGAGCCCGAGTCCTCCCGCCTTGAGGCTGATGAGAAAAAGGTCCCCCCGGCCACCCTGAAATGCTTCCACCTGTTGCTGACGCTCCTTCGGCGGCGTCGATCCGTCCAGATATCTGTAATCGATTCCCTGCCGATCCAGGTGTTCGCGGATGAGCCCAAGGTGTCCCACGAACTGGCTGAACACCAAAGCCTTGTGCTTGTTTTCGATGAGCTCGGAGACGAGCTCCCCGAACACCTGGAGCTTGGAGCTGGAAATCGGCGACTGAGCCATCACCAGACGCGGATTGCAGGCCGCCTGGCGCAGTTTCATGATTTGGGCCAGGATCTTGATGTGCTTCTGGGCTGCGGGGGAGTCGTCCATCTCGAGCTGCTCCAGGGCATTTCGTCGCAGCGCCTCGTAGAATGCCGCCTCCTCGGAGCTCATCTCCACCTGCAGGACCACCTCCGTGCGGGGCGGGAGCTCCTCCAGAACCTGTGACTTGAGGCGCCGCAGGATGAATGGCTGCACCAGCTTCTTGAGCCGCCTTCTGGCCTCGCGGTCGTTGTTCCGCTCAATGGGCACGGCAAACCGTTCGTTGAATCGTTTTTGAGATCCGAGCAGCCCGGGGTTGATGAAATTGAACAGGGTGTAGAATTCTCCCAGATGGTTCTCAATGGGGGTTCCCGTCGTGATGAGCTTGAAGCCTCCCTTGAGGCTCATGGCAGCCTGGGACCTCTTGGTGGCCATATTCTTGATCGCCTGAGCCTCGTCCAGGACAAGGGTCGTCCATTCCACCGACGTCAGCAGCTCGGCCTCCAGCTGCAGGAGCCCGTAGCTGCAAACGAGCACGTCGTGGGGACCGAGCTTCTGTACGAGCTCTTCTCGATGCGGTCCTCCGAAGGCATGCATATTGAGTGTGGGCGAGAACCGCGCCGCCTCGCTCATCCAGTTCATGCAAACCGAGGTGGGCGCCACCACGAGGGTGGGGCCCTGCGCGGCTCGATTCAGGATGACACCGAGGGCCTGGATCGTCTTTCCCAGGCCCATGTCGTCGGCCAGGCAGGCCCCCATTCCCAGGGAGGACAACCTCACCAGCCAGCGATACCCCTCCAACTGGTAATCCCGGAGCTCCGCCTTGAGCGTTGACGGAACCATGGGAGTCACCTGCTCCGCGCTCCTCAGGCCCTCCACTCGCTGCTTCCACTGCCGGTCGGCATCCAGGTGCTCGAGCCGATCGGTGAGATCCCCCAGGGCGAGGGTGGCCAGGGGATGGACCCGGAGCTCCTTGGCCCGCCTGTCCGCCAGGGCTTCCAGGTCTTTGAGCCGCCTGTGGAATTCCTGGCTCAAAGCAAGGTACTGCCCCTCGCCCAGGGGCACGAACCGGGATTCGCTGTTCTGCACGAGCTCGATGAGCCGCTTCATGTCCACGACGAGGTCATCCTCCAGCTGGAGCTCGCCGGTCATTTCGAACCAGTCGACTTTGCTGCGGATTCTCATGCGCAGATGCCTGAAGGAGGCTTCCCGGGTCACTCGCAGCTTTTCTCCCTCGGGCCACTCCACCACCACCTTCCCCTCATCCTGGAGGGTCTTCAAGTCCAGGAGCAGCTGGAGACAGTCTTCAGGACGGTCGACCACCCAATGATGGTCCATGGCCGCGAGTCCTGCGAGGGAGGGGCAGCGGGCCTCGACCTCGTCAGCCAGCTGAGCTTCCATTCTGAGATTCCGCTTCGTTTGAAGCCGCGTGCCCTCGATCTCGGCGAGGACATTTTCCGCCCCCACCCCGGGCTGAAGGTAGGGCCCGCCTCCTGCGAACGGGCGCACGTAGACCTGAAGTCGCAGCCCCTGCCCCGAAGGCAGCAGGTGCACATGAGGGTGTGCATCCGCATCGACCTCGACGACCTGACGGGAGGACCCCTCGATGGAGGAATGCACGGTCACCAGGGAAGACATGCCGGCGATGGCAGTGAGCACATCCTCCCTGGCCGACTCGGGGACCTGCAGACCGCGCTCCCCCAGTATCCGTGCGATGCGGCGATGGTCCTCCATAACCTCGACAACCTTGAATCGCGTCGGGGTCTCTTCCACCAGGAGGAATCGGCTTTCGGACATGCGGTGGGTGAAGTTTATGCTCAGAGCGTCTCCGGACCGGGAGACCAGGATTTCCGGCTCCCCTCTGACGAACTGGACGGGAACCTGAGGGGCCTTTTCCAGGAAGAGGAGCGGATGCCCAACGAGCGCAGGGAGCAGCTTGTCCCGTTCAAACCGGAGCTCCATGCCGTAATAAATGTAATCCCTGACCAGGGAATCCCGGATGGCCTGGTCGTGCAGCGAGAGGGGCTCCAGCCCCGTTCCTTTCTGAAACCGGCTCAACGCCACCGGGCGTCCCCTGGTCCATTCGCCTCTGGCGTTCCGCTTCTGCTCCAGGGGCTGCAGGTCTACCTTGCCATCCTGCACGCTCACCAGCCAGATCAACCTGCGTTTCGCCGCCTCCGGGGTCTTGTCCTCCCGGGTGGATTCCACAGCCCGGATCAGCGCGTTCAAGCTCCTCTTCCAGGGCTCCTCGATTTTCAGCGAGCCAATGATCGACCGCATCCCCGTTTCATCGGCTATTCTCTCCACAATTCTCCGTCTATACGGGGTGTCCTGCTCGGTCAGCCTGAGAAGCTCGGCGCATTCCATGGCCAGCCAGTCGAGCCCAAGGCGGCGTGCTCCCATGAAGAGGCGGCTCACCTGGTCGACACGGTCCTGGTCCAGCCCGCCCTCCAACCAGTAGGACGCCAGGGCTCCCAGGAAGACCGAGAGGGAATCCGTGGCTCCACGGATCGTCGCGAGAAGTTCACGGGCCGCATCGGGCTCCATCTTGAGCACATGGAGGATGGCCCTGATGCAGAGATAGGCCCCCGAAAGGGCCGACCCCTGAGGTGCCTTGGACTCGGCCCAGCCCACGAGCTGGCTCAATCGGTTGAGCTGGCCGGAATCGCCCTCAACGATGAAGGCCAGTGGAAAGAAAATCCCCTCCAAATCAGAAAAATATGCGCTCTTCTTCCCCGTCAGTCGCCGCAGTTCCTTGAGCTCGACTTCATAGCGTGCAACGGCTTCTGAAGCGTCTCCCCGAAGAAGGGCCATCCACCCGCGGAACCCTTCCCCCCAGAAGCTCTCCTCAGCTTCTCTGAGTATCGTCTGAACTTCGTCGATTCGTCCTGCTACCAGCAGCCGAGCGCACAGAGCGCGCAGGAGGTCGGCGGCTTCACTTCGGGATACCCGCTTCTGGAGATTGGACTCGAGAACATACTGCAACACCTCCCCATCGGGCTCCAGATGGGTCAGAGCCTGAGTGAATGCGGCACGGACCGCCTGGATCTGGATCCAATGGGGCTGCCCCTGAAACCAGTCGCGATCGAATGGGTTGCAGCAGATCGCGGCGACGGGGTCCGCTTTGGGCAGCAGGTGGGGGCAGTGGACTCCCATCAGATGGTAAGCCGTGCCGACCATCGACTGGTCCCCCAGATAAACCCCGATTCTCAAATCCCTGTGCACACGCTGACAGTACACGGACCGGGAACTGAAGTGAACACCACTGAGGGGGAGCTCGTCACGGACCGCTTTGGCGAGCCGCCCAAAAGGTGTCGTGAGGACTGCCGAAGGTGCCGGGGATGGCGACGCCTCACCCCAGCCTCTCAAATCCCCGATCCGTGCCCCTTCGCTGGCCACCTTGCGTACCGATGGATCTCGATCCCGAACGAGCTTCAATTTGATCTCCAGGGCCCAGGAGGCCGTGTTTTCCTTCAGGACCAGTGCCAGAGACCTCCGCACTTCGGGGTGTGAATGCTTGACGGCTCTCTGCAGCATCCGGAGAATCCCTTCATGCTGCTCGGGGTTCATGCTCGCTGCTGCCCGAACGGCACCGGCAAAGTCGGGCCACTTCCTGGAATTGATGGACTGAAGGCGCGGGATGACCTTTTCCCCCAGAAGAGGCACAGCCTCGGCAGCGGCCTCCCTCACGGTCCAATCCGCGGGATGTCCGCGGTCCAGACCGAGGTTTTCCAGCAGCAGCGAAGCCACCTCCTCCCACTCTTCGGGCTGAAGGGCCGAAACCACGGGCATCAGCTTTCGGAACTGCCAGAGCACCTTCAAGCGCGAGCGCAGATCCCCCCCGCGGGAGAGAGCGTCCGTCCATCTTTCCGGGGGCCATTCGGAGACATCCTCTCTCGAGAGCACCGAACGGGCGCTGAGTCCGAAGCAATCCAGGCAAAGCGGTCCACGAACCGTCTTCAGCCAGGGTCCGGACAGCCGGTTCTCACACCGGTGACACCGATCCTTGACCGAAGCCTCCCGTGCCCAGGACGACGGCGCCTCCATCCCGGAGAGCATCATCTCCTCATCGACGGCCTTTTCGCCTGCCAGCGCATCCCGACAGACGATCTCGAGGATTCCCCGGTTCACCTGGTTGCCTGAATCGATGAGCTTCGAGTCAAGGAGTGACTGAAGGCGGGGCACCAGAACCCGGAGAGAAGTGGTCCTCTCTCGGTGGGGCTCGATCCCGGATCTCTGGAGGCACCTCAGTATCGTTGACTGGCTGACCGGCTCGTAAATGACGGCCAGCAGCTGCAACAGGGCTCGCTCGGCAGAACTGAGGTTCCCGTAGGACTTGAGAAGCTTCTCTCGGCGGAGCTCCTTCGCGCTCACTTTGGCCCTCACAGATGGAGATTTCGGCTCATAGGGGTGAATTCAGATAGTCAGGCTGGAAGAGTGTGCCAAAATTACCGACGCACAACCGGCCGGCGGCTGTTCGGACGGAAAAGCGATCATTTCAGGTTGCCAAACACAACCACAACCGGAGAGCCCCCGTGAGTGACTGTCCAGGATCTCACGGTCGGCATTCGCAGCTTCATCGCCAGCTCGCGGGTGGGTGCCAGGACCACCGCCTGCCAGCCCGCGAAGGCTTCTCGCAGATGCGCTCCGAGGTATTCATATATCCTGATTGGATTCTCTTTCAAACGCCTTCCGTAGGGCGGGTTCACGACCACAGTCCCCGGAGTCAGATTTGAGCGCTGAGGATTCCACCGGAAGAAGTCTTCCAGCTCCCAGTGGATGTCTTTTTCCAGGCCGGCGCGAGCCGCATTCCCTGCAGAAATCTCCAGGGAATGAGGATCTCGATCGATCCCGAAAACGGGAGCCTTCAAATCGGCGGCAACCTGTTCCCTGGCCTTTCTGCGCAGGTATCCCCAGGTCTTTTCCTCGAAGGAGGGCCAGGCCTCGAACAGGAACGTGCGGCCTTCCCCCGGCGGCATATGGCGGGCGATCAACCCTGCTTCGATAGCCAGCGTTCCCGATCCGCACATGCCGTCCACCAGGGGCGTTTTCCCACTCCATCCGGAGCGCATGAGGATGGCCGCAGCCAGGGTTTCCCGGATGGGGGCTCCCGTATGGTGCAGCCGGTAGCCCCGCTGATGGAGATGGCACCCCGTCGTATCGAGGCTGATCTCACAGGCGTTGTCTTCGATGTGCACCAGGATCCTCTGTCGGCTCATCGGATCGAGGGGGCTTTGTTCCGGCAGAGCCTCGTCGCTGGAAGGAGCATAGAAGGAAACGGGGGCCCCCAGCGACTCCATGTGCCGCTGAATCGCTCGCGTGACCGTCCTCACCACGGCCCCTTCGTGCTCGATCCGGGAGCGCACCACGTGGCTTTCCACGCTCAATGGTATCAAAGGAGGAAGCCACAGCTCCCACTTGAAGGAGAGGCAGTGATTGAAGAGCTCCTCCACCGCGCCGGCCCGAAACCGGGCGATGCGGCAAAGAACCCGGCTGGCCGTGCGAAGCCACAAATTCGCTGCGTAGGCCATCCGCAACTTCTCGGTGAGCTCGACCCCGGCCGGGGTCCTTTCCGCCGATGTGAAGCCCAGAGCCAACAGCTCTTCAAGACACAACGGCGCCAGCTCCGGCGGCGCCACCGCCAGGAAACGGTGCACCGGCGCATTGACGTGGCGACGGATCTGCCTTTCCAAGGCCTTTTGGGGCACTGCTGAACCTGGGCCGACCATCTTTTCCTCCAGAACACTCCCCCCCTTCCTTGAGACTCAAATCCCCCAATCTCCAACGCGCCGGCAGCCACACGCGGCTGCGAGCACCGGGGTTCCATGTGCGTCGGAAACCCTGGTTCGAAAGCAACGGTCGAGGCATCGGTCGAGGCCGGTCGAAGCGCTTGACGAAAGGCAGGCCGTCCTATAATCTAGCTCACGATCGAAAGCAGGGGTCCAGCTCAGACTCGCAGACTTGCCTTCCTCCCCTTGACCGCCTTTGCGCTCATCCCACACACCACGCGCTCTGACGCTTCGTCGTGAAGAGGAGTGCCATAATTTGGAAAAGAGTTCCACCGCTATTATGCAGAATCTGGATCTGCCCAATCACTATCGACCGAGGCACTGTTCAGCCATCTGGCAGAGTCCGGTGGGGGAATGGCGAGGGAAACTGCATGAGGCAGCCGAGCGCTGGGCGGGAAATCACGTCCCCACCGTCTTTTTTCGCGCGGACGACATTGGGGCTGGAGGCCGGGCTTTCGAGGCCCTTTGCCGCCTGTTCAGACATCGCGAGACTCCGCTGGCCATGGCAGTGGTGCCGGCTTGGCTCAGCCAGGTCCGCAAGGATCAGCTCTTCCATTCTGCCCCGCTCGATGAACCCTTCTGGGGCTGGCATCAACACGGATGGCGACACGTCAACTGGCAGCGGAGTGGGAAGAAGTCTGAGTTCGGAGAGCATCGCTCTTTCGAAAAACAATGGCGGGACATCTGGCAAGGGCGCCAGAAGATGGAGGAGATTTTCTTGGACCGGTTCATCCCGGTGTTCACACCTCCCTGGAACCGCCTTTCCCCCCTGACCATCAAGATCGTCCAACAGCTCCATTTCAAGGGAGTTTCGCTGGCAGGTCCCTTCCCCCGGGGCGTTCGCAGTCCGTCGAGCCTGGCCAATCTGAGGATTCAAATCGACCTCCACACCCGCAAGGCCAAAGACTCCGAGCAGGACTACACCGATCTCCTGGACGAGCTCTCCACGATGATGGCCAAAAAGGAGCCCGTTGGCATCATGCTCCACCACCATCGGATGAGCCCGTTCGCCTTCGAGTTTCTGGACGAATTCCTCAAAGTCCTCAACAACAGCACCCAGGTCAATCTTCGAAGCTTCCGCAATATTCTGGAAAGGCAAGATGCCGAGTAGGCCGAGGTTGCTCTACGCGGATTCCGAGGGCAGGATTCTCGACTGGCCTCTGTTGGAAATGGTTGGACGCAGCGGTCACGAATGGCGGCGGCTCCAGCAGCGAGACTGGATTCCCCTCCCGCCGGGGAGCGAGCTTTTCCTGCTTCCCGGCCGCCTGCCCGTCGGCTTCAACCCCCGAAACAAGAGGTTCGAGACCCTTTCAGAGGACCCGTACGAGCCCGGAAGCCGGATCCAGGCAGTGGCGACGTTCATGTCGCCCGCACACACCCAGGTCTATGCCGCAGCCTGGGAGAGCCTGCCGGCGGCTCCGCTGCTGCCGCTTTTTGCCTACACGGCCGTCGGCTGGCACAAAGGTGAATTCGTGGCTGCCGGAGTGAGGGTGGATCAGGACGAGCGACAGGACTATCGAAACTTCGACCCTGTCCGCATCAGACGAAACGCACGAGCCAGGATGCAACGGGAGCCCGAGAACCGGCTGATCCAGCACCTGGGTCATTGCGCCCTGACCTACGGCTGCCCCGCCGCCCGCAACCTTTTCATGAACCGATGGGAGGCCCCGCTCCCGACCTCACCCGCCTGCAATGCGCGCTGCCTGGGCTGCATCAGCCTGCAGGATCGGGAAGATCTGTGCGCGACCCAGGATCGCATCCGGTTCGTCCCCACTCCCGAAGAGATTTGCGGCGTGGCTGTTCCGCATCTCGAGAAAGCCCCAAAAGCCGTTGTCAGCTTTGGCCAGGGCTGCGAAGGTGAGCCGCTCCTGCAGGCCGAGACCATTGCGGAATCCGTCAGAGCCATGCGACAGTCCACGACACGCGGAACCGTCAACCTGAACACCAACGGCAGTCTGCCCGAGGGGGTGGAGAGGCTGTGCCGGGCGGGCCTCGACAGCATGCGGGTCAGCATCAACAGCTGCCGACCGGACTGCTATCGGGCCTATTTCCGGCCCAGAGGCTACGATTTCCAAGACCTCAAGCGATCGATTCTGGCCATGAAATCCCACGGCGGGTTCGTCTCTATCAATTACTTCGTCCTGCCAGGCTTCACCGATGAAGAAGAAGAATGGCAGGCCCTTCGCCAATTCGTCGAGGATACCCGAATCGACCTCATCCAGATGCGAAATCTGAACATCGACCCCGAATGGTATTTGCGGGAGCTCAACGTTCCCCCGGGCAGGAAGGCTCTCGGCATGCGGCAGCTGATGAATCGGATCCATGATCAGCTCCCCGACGTAGGCCTGGGCTACTACAACCCCTGCCTGGACCGGGAAGCCCTTTGAAACCCGAAACGCCTCCCCCGCCCTTGAGCGAGACAGGTGTTTACGGCATTCTCGGATAACCTCCTCCTCCTACTACAACAAGAAATGAGGCCGGATACTATATCCATGTGGGGTGGGCAAGGGTTCTATCTTGCCCACCATGGCCGTGAAGCCGAGCTCTTCGGTGGGCAAAACTTCCGTTTCTACCCACCCTACGAAGAGAACCCGCTGTCATACCGAAGGGAGTCCATGACCACCGTGGCGTCCACAACCACCGGTCCGTTTCGTCCGACCACGATGGGATTGAGATCCAGCTCCTTGATCTCACGCCGGTTCAGGATCACATTGGCCACTTTCTCCATGAGATCGATCAACTCCGACTTGCCGACCGGAGGAAGATGCCTGAAACCTTTCTGCAGTTTCGGCCATGTTTTCAACTCGTCAAGCATTTCATGCAGATCGTACCGCTCCACCGGAAGCAGTCGAAAGGTCACGTCCGGGTTGAGCTCGAGCCAGATCCCACCCAGCCCGAAGCTCATCACCAGGCCAAACTGGGGATGGTCCTGTACTCCCAGGAAAAGCTCCGCGCCGGCCTCAGCCATGGGCTCCAGGATGATCACCCCTTCCGGGTCCAGCTCAGCCCGGCGGCCCTGGAGATCCAGGTAGGCTGCTTCGACCGCGTCCCAGGACCCCAGGTTGAGGTGGACCAGTCCTGCCTCCGTCTTATGGGTGCAGCGAGCCGACGACAGCTTGAGGACCACCGGATAGCCAAGCTTCGACAGTTGATGGGCAAGGTCTTCACGGCTGTCGACACGATAGAGCGGGATGACCGGAATCCCGGCCTCGTCCATGAGTCGATTGGCTTCGTGCTCAGGTAGAATCATGACTGCTCACCTCGCTTCTGGAAGCTGGATCGCATCAAAAGTGCGTTCAAGGCGGTTGCACCGTCTTCGGGTGTCAGGTAAGTACAGACACCGGCGGAGGTGAGTCGCTGCATGAAGGGCTCCGCCTCCTTCTGATGAGCCAGTAGAACCACTACCGCAGGCTTCTGGGAATTCCGGCGGATCAGCTCTACCAGCTCGACGACCGGAACACGGATGAACGGATTGTAGTTCCACACCAGGAAATAGGCATCGAAATCCTCCCCCAGAACCGACTCCAGCACCGGGACGTAGGTCGTCGGGAGAAAACCGGGGCCTGTCAGGTCGACGGGGTTCTGGATTTCCACCGGCGTCTTCTCGCCGATGAGGGACCGTATGCGCTCCCGAACCTCCTCTCGAAGCTCGGGAAGCTCCCAGCCGGCCGTCACCAGCCGGTCCATGGCCACGATGCAGGGGCCCGCCGTGAAGGTCAGCGCACAAAGTCTTCTGCCGCCGGGGCAGTGGAGCATGCTGAATGCTTTGGCGACGACCGCCGCTTCCCACGTGGACTCCACTTCAATAGCCCCTGCCTGCCTGAACATGGCCCTGTAAAGTCGATAATCCCCTGTGAGGCTTCCCGTGTGGGTTGCCGTGGCCCGGGAGACCACCTCATTCTTCCCGGCTTTGTAGACCACAACGGGACGACGCCGGGCAGTGCGTTGGATTCCTTCATAGAGATCCCGGGGGTTGTCCACTCCTTCGACGAACAGGAGAAGGCAGCCCACCTGCGGATTGTCTTCGAGGGCCTCGAGGTAGTCCGAAAAGTCCAGAACCGTGCGATTGCCCACCCCGATGAAATGGCTCAAACCGCAATGGAGGCTCCGAAGCCCGTAGGCCATGGTCAGGCCGACTCCTCCGCTCTGGGAGAGAATGGCGACCTTTCCTGGAAAGGTGTCGAGATGCCAGAATACCCCATGGAGGCCGTTCTGAAAGACCGAAAACCCGAGGGTGTTGGGTCCGACCACCGGCAAGTCAAATTCCAGTGAGATCTGCCTGAGACGGTCTTCCAGCTGCCGTCCCCCGGCAGCGACTTCCTTGAAGCCCCCAGCGACGATGGTGACGCCGGCGACGCCGTGCCTGGCGGCCCTCTCGGCTATCTCCAGGGCAAGGTTCTGATTGAGAAGCAGGATGGCCAGGTCAACAGGCGGGTCAATGCTTTCGATGCTGGGATAGCATCGGATCCCCAGAATGGAATCGTACTTGGGGTTCACCGGAAACACCTCTCCATCGAAAGGAGCGTCGATCAGATTGTGCAGAGGTCCCAACCCGACGGAGAGCTGTTCCGGGGAGGCACCCACGACGGCGACCCTCCGAGCGCTCAGCATCCGTTTGAGCTTTTCCATGATGACTTCATTTGCGGGCATTGCTTCATCCTCGCGATGAAAGGCTGTCCATCGTCACTCGGCACGAAAACTTCCCCTGCCAGGCTGGAGATGCTAAGAACTTATCCGCAAATAGGAGCTACCTTTCTCCAGGCAATGATGGCGCATGCGAGACAGATCAGTGCAAAATAGCTCTCATTGGTCTTCTCATAGCGCACGAGCAACTTACGGAACCGATTGAGCCAGGAGAAACATACTTCAACGACCCAGCGGCGAGCTTTTCGCCCGTCGGTCATTTTCTCCAGCTTCTCTTCGCCACGAGAACGCACATGAGGAACGAAACCTCGCTCCTCCATGGCGCTGCGAGCCTTTGCGCTGTCATAGGCCTTGTCAGCGCAAAGATGCTGAAGATTCTCGGGAGTTGATTCTGGTCTTGTGATCACGATACCGTCCATCACATTTTCAACCTGGGTGACATCGTGACGGTTGGCTCCGGTGAGTACCACTGCGAGTGGAACGCCTGAGCCATCCACAAGGAGGTGACGTTTGGTTCCTTTTTTTTCCCCGATCCGTAGGATTGCGTCCTACAGTGTCCTGGGCCAGGGGAGCCTTGACCATGGAGCCGTCAACACTCAGCCAGCTCCATTCAATTCCCTTGAGCTCATCGTACTCGGCGAGCCCTGCTTTCCACAGGTCCAGGAAGAAGCCGGCAAACAACCACTCGCGGAAGTACGCATGCACGGAACTTGGGCTGCCAAAGCGCTCTTTGGGCAATGCCTTCCATTGACAACCCGTTCGCAGCACATAGAGGATACCTGCGAAGACCTGTCGAGGATCCAGGGGCTTGCGTCCAGCGCCGGGTTTCCTTTGGTAGGTCTTGTTGGGATCCCTCTTGGGACGGGGAACCAAAGGAGCGACGCGCTCCCAAAGAGCATCGGAGACCTCCCAGGATTGAATTTGGCTCATTGCTCACCTCCATGAGTTGAATGCGGAGGTAGCATGCGTCATGAGATGAGCGATGTCCAGCGTTTTCTTAATCAAAACAAAGAGCTCCACAATACTGCACAAACGATGGAGCTATTCACGGATAAGTTCTAAATGGAAGATAAGCTTCAGATAGCCCTTCGGGCGCATCTGGTGCATCTGGGCGCAAACCCATCTCCAGTCATGGTGGGCACAGAGGGACGTGCCCACCCTACAAACCATCGCCGGTATTGGAACAGTGGGGTGGGCAAGGGTTCGTCGTGCCCACCGAAGCAGGGTGACGAATTTCGCTCACAGGTACCAGGCATTTGAAGAGCCGAGGCCAATGGATCGGATTTCCAATTCAAACCTGAAACTTTAAACTTGAAACTTGAGACTTGAGACTTGAAACCGTTCAGATCAGGAGCGCCATTCATGAGATTCGAGCAGGGTCCCATTCGCCCTCCCAGTGAAGCTGGAAGCCTGTTGCTTCGATTCACCCGCAACTGCCCGTGGAATCGCTGCACGTTCTGCCCCGTTTACAAGGGCCAGTCCTTCAGCCGCCGGTCTCTCGAAGAAATCAAGGGGGATATCGACGCCGTAGCAGAGATCCTGGAAGAGACAGCCTCGCTCTCCCGCTCGATGGGATACGACGGGCAGCTGACCAGGCAGGTCGCGAGCGCCGTCTTGAGCGACCCATCGCGAACCGAGCAGTTCCGGCATGTGGTCCTGTGGGCACTGGGAGGAAAGGGAACCGTTTTCATCCAGGATGCCAACAGCCTCGTTCTGGAAACGGCCGTCCTGGTGGAAGCCCTCCGTCATCTCACGCAGTGCATTCCGGGAGTCCAGCGGATCACCTCATACGCCCGAAGCAGCACTCTGGCCCGAAAGTCCCTGGAGGACCTGAAAGCCATACGGGAGGCGGGACTCGACCGCATCCACATCGGCCTCGAAAGCGGTTCGGACACGGTGCTCGCCTTCGTTCAGAAGGGAGCCACCGCGGCTCAGCACATCGAAGCCGGCCGCCGCGTCATTGAGGCCGGGATGACCCTTTCGGAATACGTCATGCCCGGATTGGGCGGAAAAACGTGGTGGAGGGAGCATGCTGTCGAGACCGCCCGGGTCCTGAATGAGATAGACCCGCACTTCATCCGGCTGAGGAGCCTGCGGATCCCACCTCATGTTCCTCTGCATGCCGATCTGGAAGCGGGGCATTTCATCCCCCTGTCCGATGACGAAATGGTGCAGGAAATCAGACTTTTCCTGGAAAACCTCCACCCGACTCGAAGCGTCCTGACATCGGACCACATCATGAATCTGCTCCAAGAGGTCGAAGGGCGGTTCCCGGAGGACAAACCGGCCATGCTGGCCGTCATTGACCGCTACCTCGAGCTTCCGGAGGACGAGCGCCTTCTGTTTCGGCTGGGACGGCGGGGCGGTGCTCTCCAGTCGATGGAGGATCTCAAGGATCCCGGCATCCGGAAAAAGCTGGAACGGGCGCGTGCGGAACTCCAGGCTGCAACGGGTCAGGGCATCGAAGCCATCATCACCCAACTGGGCGACCGCTATATCTAGTGCTGGCGAGCCGAAAGCTCTTCTATACTCGTTTAGGCTGAGATTCTTCTTTTTTTGAACTCACGCAAAGACACAGGGAGCGCAGAGAAACCTCAAGGTTATGAACCTCTGCGTTCTCAGCGGCTCTGCGTGACAATGAAAAAAACTGTCCTTCACGAGTATAATTTTCGGTGGGCACGAAATTACGTGCCCACCAAAACCGGTCAGGAGCTTTCACCGCATATGGCTAGATGATCCCCTTGGCCTTCATCTCCTCCAGCTGCACAGCGCCCAGCCCGAGCTTGAGATTGTAGACGTGCTCATTGTCGCCGCCCACCGGACGGCAAATCCACTTGATGCGCGGAGGAGACTCGGTCATCTTCCACGCCTGGTTGGCCACGACCATTTCCTTGTAATAAGGATCGTTGATCGCCTCGAAAGACTGCCTCGCCCACCAGTTCTCGGCCTTGAAGGTCTCCATGGGGGCCGAAATCCGGCCGGGAACCACAATCCCTTCGCCGATGTTCTTGTTGTAGTCCATGACGGCATCATAGATCTCGTCATAGGTGTGGGTCAGCGTCCACTTCTCGATTTCCTTGTACATGACCTTCATGTTGGCGATGTCGAGCCGGTCGAAAATCGTCGGGAACTGCTCCCGCAGGTCAGGGCGGTTGAGGATCGTGCAGAGAGCCTTCCAGTTGATGTCGGAGAACCCCGAAAGGAAAGCATACCCGTCCTTGCACTTGAAGTAGGTGTACGGAAAAACGCCCACATCATAGTTGCCGACCCGTGGAATGGTCTCCTGCCTGTCCTGGTAATAGGTCAGCCCGTAATTGATGCAGCGGCCCAAGGCTTCTCCCGAAGATACGTCGATGAACTGGCCTTTCTGGCTCTTGGTCCGGTAATGCAGGGCCGCCATGATGGAGACCGCAGCCCAGGCGCCGCCGGCATACCAGCCCATCCAGTTGCCCTGTTTGGTCGGCACTTCCGAAGCCTTGGGATTATCGGGATCTTCCGGCGGTTCGCCCGTCACCGACGAGACGCCCGAATAGACCTGGTTCACGACATCGACATCGGCCTTGCCGCATCCGGCCTTCGGTCCGAACTGCCCATAGGTGTAGAGCGCACAGTAGATGAGCCCGGGGTTTTCGACGCTTAGCTGCCGATAACCGATCCCCCACTCATCCATTAAACCGGGAAGACAGGTTTCCACCAGCACGTCCGACCGCTTGGCCAGTTTTCTGAGAATCTCCCTTCCCTCGGGCTTCTCCAGATTGAGGGTCACATGAAACTTGTTGCGGCCCTCATTGAGGTAGCCGAGACCGGTTTCCATGTGCATATAACCCCAGGGAGTGTAGGTTCTCGCCGGATCTCCCTCGGGGGGCTCCACACGGATGACCTCCGCCCCCAGCTCGCCCAGGACTGAAGTCGCGAAGGACCCGGCCATATTGGCCACGCTGCAGTCCAGAACCGTGATGTGATCCAAAGCCTCAGGCTTATGTCGGTTTTTAGCCGGATCATCCAATTCCTTGATCCAATCACCCCAGCTCATTTCTTTATCGTGATGCGACATGAATCTTCCTCCCTAAATATCGCGATTCTTCTTCTCGGAATCTGAGCGCCTTGACGCTGTCACTGCTGCAATCCAAGTCAGGCGGGCATCATCCCTTTAAAGGGGCCGGTCACCGCGCCCTCCCGCCGGGGGTCACACCCATCAGGCCAGGATCACTCCCCGCTTGCCATCCCAGCCCTCAGGAGGCCTTCTTCCGGGAGGGGTATCCACCCACTTGCCAATGATGTTGCGCTCCTTCAAGCCTTTGATCCTGTCCGTTTTCATTCCGAGGAAACGCTTGAGTACGTATTCATTGTCGAACCCGACCGGCTTGCCGACCCACTTGATGCGGCCCGGCGTCTCGGAAAGCTTGGGCACGATGCCCTCCTCCACGACCTCTCCGTAAATGGGGTCATGGACGGTATAGGTGAAGTTCCGCTTGATGAGATGCTCATCGTGGAAATGATCCTTGCCGTTGCACACCTTGTGGGCGCCGAAGCCATGCTGACACGCCAGCTGGTCGATCTCCGAATAGGTCTTGCCGGCCGCCCACTGGCGGATGACATCCAGAAGGGCCAGGGCATTCTCTTCCTGCAACCGGTCCAGGTGATTGGCAAAACGCGGATCATCGATCAGCTCGGGCTTGCCCATGGCCTGGCAAAGTCCTGCGTATTGAGCCTGCGTGGCTGCCCCGATCCCCACCATCTCGTCTTTGCACGGGAAGACGTCCGACGGGCAAATGGACACGTCGCGGTTGCCGTAGCGCTCACGCTGCTTGCCTGTGAAATGCTGGTAGAGCCACGTCCAATCCATGACCCGGATGAGATTCTCCGCCTGGGAGTATTCGATGTACTGCCCTATGCCGGTTTTGTCGCGGTAGGCCAGGGCACCCAGGACCCCGGCAGCCCCCATGAGTCCACCGAAATAGTCGGCCAGCCAGATCCCCGATTTCAGGGGGAGCTTGTCCGGAAATCCCGTGATCCACGCCATGCCCGACTCGGACTGGGCAATGGCATCGTAGGAGGGCCTTTCCAGGTACGGACCCCATTGGCCGAAACCGTTCAAGGCAATGTAGATGATGCCGGGATTCACCTCTTTGAGCTGTCGATATCCGATTCCCCACTTGTCCATGGTTCCGGCCCGGAGATTCTCGACCACGACGTCGGACCGTTTCACCAGGTCCCGGAACACTTCCTTGCCTTCGGGCACGCGCACGTCGATGGCCAGATGGTACTTGTTTCGAGCTTCCTTAAGCCAGCCCAGAGCGCATCCCCGAAAGAACTTGGCGAACGGCGTCAGGGATCGCATGGTATCGCCGGCACCAGGCAGCTCCACCTTGAATACGGTGGCGCCAAGCTCCGACAGGTAGCTGGGGAGCGACGGACCCAGAATGAGGGTGCACAGCTCGACAACCTTGATGTCCGCCAGCGCTTCCGGCTTCTCAAAGGTCTTGGCCGGATCCAAAAGAGCTTCTGCCCACTTGAAATATTCTTCCCTTGCCATCTAACTTCTCCTTCATTTGAGATTCCCGTGTCCGGGACTTGTCTGACGTGCCCTGGCTGACCATTGGCCGCAATGGAGGCCTGGAAGGTGCTGCTCAGAACCTTGCATCAAAGAATCCAGGGGGCTTTGGCGCAGCGGTCCGCAAGCGGGGACATCCCCCCAAAGCCGTTGACTTGAGTGTTGGCACGGGCTAATCCCGCCCCGGGCGGATTGCCCGTGGTCGAGGGATCCCGCATGGGCAAAGCTTCGCTCAGCCCATGGCACCCTCCTGCCCGGAGCACAATGACCTCGAATCAACAGGATTGAAAGCCGCCCCTCCCGGCGTTCACAGGCCATGCAGGGGGGCAAGCCCTGGCCATCAAGGCATGAAGGGCCTTTCGGCTTTTTCAGAGTCCAGGAGGCATCCCCCGATTCCCAATTGTTCCGCCAATCTCAAGCCCTGTTGAACAACGCGGGCGGAACCCGGCCCGGCACAAATCCCGGAGGCCCCTTCGGCCCCCCCTGGGGATCGCTCCCCGGACCTGTTCCACCCACGTCACGACAGCACCTTGATGAATCAGTGATGATCATGAGCATAGAATGGCCACTTGTGGAAGAACCACTCGTTCCACAGCAGCGGGATGATCCACCAGAAGTTCCAGATCAGGGACTCGCCATGGACATACCTCTCGGCGAGTCCATGTTCCATGTGATGGTTGCCCAGCCCCCAGTGACCCCAATTGAGGTGGTAAAAGATGTAGTAGTTGATGACGCAAAGCACCAGGACGCCCACCGTGCGAAACCAGAAGGAGCCCCAAGAGTCCACATCGGCCATGGGCACCATGTCATCGAAGTAATGATGCCAGGCAAGAAACGGGATGAGCGTGAAGCCGGCGATCTCAGCCGCGTGGTACCAGAGGAAACGCGTCGGGTTCCCGGCATCGCCAGCGGGAAGCGCCTTGATGAGCTCATCCATGTTGATCCAGGACGGTGCGATCTTGACGCAGATGAGTGCCAGGATGTAGCCCGCGATGACGTTCAGGATAAAAGAGATCAGACCTTTGGCGGGCTGCGGCAGTTTGATGAGAGTCCACGGTTTCATACGCCAGACATTGGGCGTCATGAAGAGGACGATGATCATCCACTCCCACCAGCCGAACACCCAATGGACGTGCTTGATGCCGGAGATCCCTTCCCACCAGGGCATCGCCAGTCCGAAGGATTTGCCGAACACAGCGCCATAAATCATGCCCCAGAAAGGGACAATCAGTACAGTGTAGAAAAAGAGAGTCAGGGTACTGGTCCAGCCGATTTCCGCGAGACCGGCCTGAGGCTGCGGCAGGTCACTGGGACGGATGGGCCATTTGCCGAACAGGATGGTGATAAACGGATAGGAATAGAAACCGATGAGAACGTAGGTGACAACCGCCCTTTCGGCGAAACGAGCGCTTGGATTCACCAGTGCGTCGTAAGTCAGGGTTTTGGCAACCCCTTCGGGCATGAGCGTCTTTCCGGCCTGTGCCAGCATTTCGAGATTGGACTGGCTGAGGAAATTGAAGCCCAAACCCAATACTCGATAGAAAACCACATGGATCACAAACCATACCAGAATCAGGTTGACGATGGTCTCAACAATCCCCCGTGCGGGCTGAGACATGTTCTGAAACGGCCAGTCGCCCAGAAACATGTGCTGCCACAAACCCACAAGAATCATCATGGCGAGATACATGACGAACGGGTAGGGGAAGGTCGCCACTGGTCCCCGCGGATCACTGAAGATGTACCAAAGAATCCAGGCAATAACCGTAAAAGTGATGAGAGAAATGATACCGGTCAGAGGTTGCCCCCATCGGGGCCTAAGTTGCCCTGCCATATTGCGCTCCTTGTTGTCCGAAACCCACACCCTCGCTCAAGATAGACAGAGATCACGAACTCATGCATTGCATCACTGCTTTAGCCCCCACCCCCTTTCCAATGCCGGTTACGAACAGTCAACGGCCTCTCCTCTGGAGAGAGTCGCTGTTCGGAAGTCAGAGAATCCCAAAAACCCTCGAAAGAACATCCATCAGCTCCATCATCGGTCCCGCTCGTCGGGTGAAAACTTAGTGCAGCGCGACACAAGAAAGTGTCCGAAAGCCTTGTTCGTCATCCCCGCGAAAGCGGGGATCCAGCTTTCCAGAAAAAAGCTCTGGATTCCCGCGTTCGCGGGAATGACATGCATGCACAATGAACACCTTAATGTGTGTGCCTGTACTTAGGTGCTGCAAAGCTGCGCTGCCTCTGAATGAAAAGGCTCTGCAGCTACATACACCTCTCCCCTGGCAGGAAAAACGCCCCCTGACCCACCCAGGGTCCGCCAGAACCCGGTTCATGAGCATTGATGGAGATGATGAGTGAGCTACCCGTGACCAGGATTGATCGGCAAGCGGCAGCAGGGAGGAGGAGAGTTCGACAAATGAGAGCATAAGAATCTCCACAGGAGCTATCATTCCGCTCTTTGCCGGGCGGATATTTACTACCGCACAAGTCTCGATTGGGTCAAGAAAATATTGTTTGACATGGTATAACTTGCTGAATTAAGACTCCTGGCAAGGGTCGAGCCCGGCACAATGGCTTCGGCGGTGGGTCCGGAGTCTGGAGGCTTTGCCGCTTCGCCGGGAAGTGCTGATCTCGGATGAATGCCTTTGGGAGCTCTCGCGGCTCGAACCCGATGTGAATGTGCCGGAGATGCTTCGATCCAACGATCTCCGATTTCATCGCCGCTTTGGGAAGCCGTCAAGTGAGCATCAACGAGGAAGTTTGAGGAGGTGGAAGACCATGGGACAGAAGATGCTGTCTGAGTCCGCTGTCGAACGAATCGAGAAGGAAAACAGCGAGTGGCTGGCAGAGTATCAGAAGGCTCTCCAGAAGGTGCCCGAGCGGCTGGAGCGGTTCTCGACCGTTTCAGATATGGAAATCAAGCCGCTCTACACTCCTGCGGATATCAAGGACAAGGACTACCATGAGGATATCGGCCTCCCCGGCTTCTATCCTTTTACCCGGGGCGTGCAGAGCACCATGTACCGGGCTCGCCTTTGGACTATGCGCATGTTTGCGGGGCTCGGGAGCGCCGACGACACCAACAAGCGATTCCACTACCTCATCGAGCACGGTGAAACCGGCCTGTCCACGGCCTTCGACTTTCCGACTCTCATGGGCTACGACACCGACTCTCCTCTGGCGCGCGGCGAGTGCGGCAAATGCGGCGTGGCCATCGACACCATGGATGACATGCAGCGGCTGTTTGCTAATATCAACCTCGAGCAGGTCACCACCTCCATGACCATCAACCCGCCAGCCTCCATCATCTGGGCCATGTACATCGCCAATGCGGAAAACGAAGGCTACCAGAGGAAGAAGCTCGGGGGTACCATTCAAAATGACTGCCTCAAGGAATTCATCGCCCAGAAAACCTTGATGCTGCCTCCGGACCCGAGCCTGCGGCTGGTGGTGGACACGATCGAGTTCGGAACCCGTGAGGTTCCCCGCTGGAACACGGTGAGCATCAGCGGCTACCACATTCGGGAAGCCGGAGCCACGGCGGTCCAGGAGCTTGCTTTCACCATCTACGACGGCATCGCCTATGTCGAGGAGTCCATGAAGCGGGGCCTCGACGTCGACGATTTCGCCGGCCGGCTTTCCTTCTTCTGGAACTCCCACATCGACTTCTTCGAGGAGATTGCCAAGATGCGCGCCTCCCGCCGGATCTGGGCCCGCCTCATGAAGGACCGCTTCAAGGCCAAAAACCCACGCTCCATGCTGCTCCGATTCCATACGCAGACAGCCGGCTGCTCGCTTACCGCCCAGGAGCCTTACAACAACGTCATCCGGACCACGACCGAGGCACTGGCCGCCATTCTGGGAGGCACCCAGTCGCTCCACACCAACTCCCTGGACGAAGTCTACATGATCCCGAGCGAAGAGGCCGTCCTCATCGCCCTGCGCACCCAGCAGGTTCTGGCCGAAGAGACCGGCGTCTGCAACGTCATCGATCCGCTGGCCGGTTCTTATTTCGTGGAGGCCCTGACGGACCGCATGGAGGAGGAAGCCCTCGAGTACATCCGGAAGCTGGATGAGCTGGGCGGCATGGTGGCAGCCATCGAGCGGGATTATCCCCAGATGGAGATCGCCGATGCGGCCTATCATTATCAGCAGCAGATCGAGAAGGGCGACAAGGTGATCATCGGCGTCAACAAGTACCCGTCCGAGCGCCCCGAGCTCGAATTCATCCTGAAGATCGATGAAGAGACCGAGCGGCGCCAGATCGAGCGCATCAGCGACTACAAGGCCAAACGCGACAAGGTCGCCTTCCAGAAGGCCATGGACGAGCTGCGAAGACGCTGCGAAGGACCGCCATCCTGGGAGAACAACGTGATGCCTGCACTCATCGACGCGGTTCGAGCCGGAGCCACCGAGCAGGAATGCTGCGACCTCTACCGCGAGGTCTTCGGCACTTACACAGATCCCGGCACGTTCTAATTGGCCGTATGGGTTGATGTGTGGAATGCACTGAGGATATACTAACAGCTGTCTTGAGGGAGGTAATGTTTCCATGAGTCAAGATCGGAAGCTTCGCATATTGGTGGCCAAGCCTGGGCTGGATGGACATGATCGTGGGGCACGAGTCATCGCCAGGGCTTTTCGGGATGCGGGATTCGAGGTAGTCTACACCGGCTGTCACCAGACCCCCGAGCAGATTGTGAGCACGGCCATTCAGGAAGACGTGGACCTCATCGGGCTCAGCATCCTCTCCGGCGCGCACACCTACTCCTTTCCCCGTATCATGGAGCTCCTCAAGGAGCATCGGGCCGAAGACATCCAGGTCATCGGCGGCGGGATCTTCCCACTGGAAGACATCCCCAAGCTCAAGTCCGTGGGCATTAAAGAGATTTTTGAACCCGGAGCCAAACTCCAGGATATCGTCGACTGGATTCGGAGCAATATCACTCCCCGCACCGGAATGGCTGCATAGAAGGGGAACTCATGAGCGTTGTGGAACAGATCCTCAAAGGCGATGTGCGTGCCACGGCTCGTCTCCTGCGTGACATCGACGACCAGATGCCCAACACGCACGAAATCCTTCGCGAGCTCTACCCTCACACCGGGAAAGCCCATGTCATCGGCTTCACCGGCTCACCCGGCGTCGGCAAGAGCTCTCTCGTGGACCAGCTGGCTATCTGCTGCCGCAAAGACGACCTGACGGTCGGCATCCTCGCCGTGGATCCCACGAGCCCTTTCACCGGTGGGGCCATTCTCGGTGACCGCATCCGCATGCAGCGCCATTTTCTCGATGGCGGCGTGTTCATTCGAAGCCTGGCGACCCGGGGCCATTTCGGCGGCCTCACGCGCTCCACCAACGACATGATCAATGTGCTCGACGCCATGGGTAAGGACGTGATCCTGGTTGAAACCGTGGGGGTGGGCCAGGATGAAGTGGAAGTCGCCAACAGCGCCCACACGACGGTTCTGATCACTATTCCGGGGATGGGCGACGATGTGCAGGCCATCAAGGCCGGCATCATGGAAATCGGCTGTATCTTCGTGGTGAACAAGGCGGACCGGGAAGGCTCCCGAAAGACCGTCCGGGAGCTCATGAATCTCGTGGAGCTCGGGCTGCGCCGGCGCGACAGCGATGGATGGGAGCCCCTCATCATCGAGACCGAGGCCATCAAGGGCCGTGGGGTCGAAGAACTCTACCAGGCTATTCAGAAGCACCGCGAGTATCTTGCCGCCAACGACCGCGGTCAGATGGACGACGTTCTCCACAAGCGTGCCCGCAGCCAGCTGATCGAAGCGCTCAAGGATGAAGCCCTGCGCACCTTGCTTCGCCGACTCGAGTCCCGAGGGATCTCGCTCGAAAGTCTCATCGAACAGATCAAGTCCCGCGAAAAAGACCCTTACACACTCGTCCAGGACGTCCTGGCCAACGAGCTCCGCGACTTCACCTGCTGAGTCACCCCAGCAGTCCGCGGCCCCGAG
>JBFYYO010000039.1:0-23455 GCA_041310025.1 Syntrophobacterales bacterium | reverse complement strand
GGCGCTCATCACGCCGGTCGCTTTGGAGAAGGAGCTGCGCTTCGCCATCCGGGAAGGCGGCCGAACCGTCGGCGCCGGCGTGGTCACCGAAGTCATTGAGTAAGCGAATTGGACAACCAGTTTTCTGGCGGGGCAACTGCATGGACCATCCGGCTGCCCTGCCGGATAGGAATGAAGACTTATGATGACGAATCAACGAATTCGCATCCGGCTCAAGGCTTACGATCACAAGCTTCTGGATCAGTCGACCAACGAAATCGTCGTGACGGCCAAGAAGACCGGAGCGCGCGTTGCCGGCCCGATTCCGCTCCCGACGAAGATACACAAGTACACTGTTTTGAGATCCCCTCACGTGGACAAGAAGTCGCGCGAGCAGTTTGAGATCCGTGTGCACAAGCGGCTCATCGACATCCTGGAACCGACACAGCAAACGGTGGACTCCCTGATGAAGCTGGATCTGTCCGCCGGAGTTGACGTGGAAATCAAGCTTTAGGGATTTCAAGCTGCGGTTCTGAAAGAAAGAGCTGGTACCAATGATCAAAGCATTGATTGGGCGTAAGATGGAAATGACTCAGGTCTTTGCCGAAGACGGCACAGCCGTTCCCGTGACGGTAGTGCAGGCTGGACCGTGTACGATCACTCAAATCAAGACCGTCGAAAACGATGGATATGCTGCTCTCCAGCTCGGTTTTGGGACCTCCAAGCCCAAGAACGTAACCCGGCCGCTCAAGGGTCATATGGACAAGGCGGGAAAGGGATACTTCTCCGTGCTGAAAGAGGTCCGTGTCGGTGAGACCGAGGGCTACGAACTGGGCCAGGAGCTCCTGGCCGATGCCTTTGAGATCGGTGAGTTCGTGGACGTGATCGGCAAGGGCAAGGGGAAGGGTTTTGCCGGGCCCATCAAGCGCTGGGGATTTCAGCGAGGGCCTTCCGGGCATGGCTCCAAGAATATCCGGGAGCCGGGATCTACGGGTAATGCCACTTTTCCCGGCCGCGTGATCAAGGGCAAGAAGATGGCCGGGCAAAAGGGCAACAAGCGCATCACCACTCTGCACCTCAAGATCGTCGATGTGCGCCCGGAAGACAACGTCCTTCTGATAAAGGGTGCAGTGCCCGGAGCCAAAAACAGTATCGTGTTCATCAGGAAGACCAACCGCGTGAGATAGTGCCTGACTCCCAGGGGCGCGCGGGGTCTATCGGTCAGATCGGAATCGAGGAGCAACATGCCTACCGTCGATGTGTTCAATGTCAACCGAGACGTTGTCGGCCAGATGGAACTGAATGCAGAGGTTTTCGGAGTTCCTGTGAAGCCGCACGTGCTCCACGAAGTGGTGCTCTATCAACTGGCCAAGCGAAGGGCTGGAACAGCCAAGACCAAGGGCAGAAGTGAAGTTCGCGGTGGAGGGAAGAAGCCCTGGCGGCAGAAGGGCACCGGACGCGCCCGCGCCGGCACAAGCCGATCGCCCATCTGGCGAGGAGGCGGCACCATACATGGTCCAGTGCCCCGGTCGTATGCATTCCAGGTTCCCAAGAAGGTCCGCCGTCTTGCACTCAAAATGGCCCTCAGCCAGAAGCTTCTCGACCAGGAGCTGACCATCGTCGACTCCCTCGGTCTCGAGCGCATCAAGACAAAGGATTTCGCATCCATTTTGAACCGGTTCGAGCTCGCCAAGACCTTGGTGGTTCTCCCGGAATCCAATGAGATTGTCGAGAAATCCGCTCGGAATATTCCGAAGGTCAAGGTGTTGCGGTCGGAGGGGCTCAATGTCTACGACCTCCTGAATTATCATCATCTTCTCCTGACCAGAGAGGCTATCCAGAGCATCGAGGAGAGACTGGGGTCATGAACAGCAAAGCATACCAGATTTTGAAGCGACCCCTGATCACAGAGAAGAGCAACATCGAGAAGGACGTGCACAACAAGCTCTTCTTCGAGGTCGACCGTCGCGCCAACAAGATCGAGATCAAACAGGCCGTCGAGCAGATGTTCAAAGTCAACGTGCTGGACGTGACGACCATGAACATGGCTGGCAAGAAGAAGCGCGTCGGCCGGTTCTTCACCCGACGGCCCAACTGGAAGAAGGCCATCGTGACCATCAAACCAGGGCAGCGCGTCGAGTTCTTCGAAGGTGCGTAGGAGAGAAAGAGGGATCCATGAGCATCAAGAAAGTGAACCCGACATCCCCGGGGCGGCGTTTTCAGACTTACTCGATACCCACCGGCCTCACGACCGATAAGCCGGAAAAGAGCCTCCTTGAGCCCCTCAAGAAGACGGGAGGCCGCAACTGCTATGGTCGGGTGACAGCCTGGCACCGTGGTGGGGGTCACAAGAGACGTTACCGACTGGTCGACTTCAAGCGCAACAAGGAAGGCATTCCGGCCAAGGTTGCGAGCATCGAATATGATCCGAACCGCACCGCGCACATCGCACTCCTTCACTACGTCGATGGCGAGAAGCGTTACATTCTGGCACCTGTCGGTCTGTCCGTAGGCGATCAGGTCCTGGCCAGCGATGAGGCCGACATCAAGCCCGGCAACTGCCTGCGGCTGGCCAGCATCCCGCTCGGTACGGTCCTGCACAATGTGGAGATGAAGCCGGGCAAAGGGGGGCAGCTCGCCCGTTCAGCCGGATCGAGCACGCAGCTCATTGCCAAGGAAGGCAAGTATGCGATCCTCCGTCTGCCTTCCACCGAGATGCGCATGGTGCCCATTGAATGCAAGGCGACCGTCGGCCAGATCGCCAACATCAACCACGAAAACACTTCCCTGGGAAAAGCCGGGAGAGCGCGCTGGCTCGGAAAGCGGCCCCATGTCCGCGGTGTAGCCATGAACCCGGTCGACCATCCCATGGGGGGTGGGGAAGGACGCAGCTCGGGTGGGCGCCATCCTTGTACCCCCTGGGGTGTCCCCACCAAGGGATATCGTACGCGTAAGAACAAGGGCAGCGACCGGTTGATTGTGAGAAGGCGTCGCAAATGAACTTCAGGCCGATAATGAATGGTTGGAGCCGGCAGCCTGCCATCTGACGATTCCGGTCTGAGCCAGATTCGACCCGGGAGGGGGGATTTCCTCCCGGTATCCAGCAATCCTGGGATTGCTCAAGGAGAACAAAGTGCCTCGCTCGCTAAAGAAGGGTCCATTTGTTGACGGCCACCTCATGGACAAGGTGGTGAAAGCCAAAGATACGGGCGACCGCAAGGTCATCAAGACCTGGTCCAGGAGGTCCACGATTCTGCCGGAGTTCGTGGGCGTGACCCTTGCCGTTCACAACGGCAAGAAGTTCGTCCCCGTCTTCGTATCGGAGAACATGGTCGGACACAAGCTTGGTGAGTTCTCGCCCACGCGGACATTCTACGGGCATGCTGGCGACAAGAAGTCGAAGGTGAAAGGAAAGAAGTAATGGAGGTCAAGGCCATCGCCAAATACGTGCGCATCTCGCCCACAAAGGTCCGCCCCCTTGCTGACGTTCTGCGAGGCAAAAAGGCTGCCGATGCATTGACAATGCTCAAATTCACTCCCCTCAAAGGGAGCAGGCTTGTCGGCAAGACGTTGAAATCAGCCCTGGCCAATGCGGAGTCGGCTCGGACCATCGACCTTGACAATCTGGTGGTCAAGACGATCCTTGTAGACGAAGGGCCGCGTCTCAAGCGCTTTCGACCTCGCGCCATGGGGCGTGCGACGCGCATCATCAAGAGAACCTGTCACATCACCATTGTTCTTTCCGAGATGTGAGGAATGAGAGCCCCTGCCAGGAATCGGCTCGTTCGTCCTCATGGGACAGCGACCATCCGCCGAGGCGGGGCAGAAGACCATGCAGTGGGGCCTGAAAGGCCGACAGATCACCGGAGGTGAGGTTTGGGACAGAAGGTACATCCGATTGGATTTCGCTTGGGGGTCATCAAGACTTGGGACTCCAAATGGTTTGCCACACGCGACTACGCCCGCCTGGTCTATGAAGATCGCATGATCCGCGATTATCTTAAGAAGAGGCTTTTTCACGCGGGTGTTGCAAAGATCGAAATCGAGCGTGCCGCAAACAAGGTCAAGATCCGCATTCACACGGCTCGCCCCGGCATTGTCATCGGCAAGAAGGGAGCGGAGATCGAATTGCTGCGGCAGCAACTGGAGCGCAAGTTCAAACGTGAAATCCTCATCGACATTCAGGAAGTACGTCGTCCCGAGCTCGACGCCGTCCTCGTGGCTGAAAACATTGCTCTGCAGCTGGTACGCAGGGTTGCCTTCCGCCGGGCCATGAAGCGCGCAGTGGGGGCCGCACTGAAATTCGGGGCAAAGGGAGTCCGCGTCGCATCCGCCGGGAGACTTGGCGGGGCCGAAATGGCCAGGCGGGAATGGTATCGCGAAGGCCGTGTTCCTTTGCACACCTTGAGGGCTGATATCGATTACGGCACTGCCCTGGCCAGGACCACCTACGGTATCATCGGCGTCAAGTGCTGGATATTCAAAGGTGAGGTTTTGAGTTGATCACCTTCGCGTGCATCGATGGGAGAGTGATTCATGTTAGCACCTAAGCGAGTCAAGTTCCGCAAGCAACAAAAGGGCCGCATGCGTGGCACCGCTTTTACGGGGAGCTCGTTGAGCTTTGGAGACTTCGGGCTCAAAGCCCTTGAATGCGGGCGCCTGACTTCCCGGCAGATTGAAGCGGCCCGTGTGGCCATCACTCGCCATGTGAAGCGCGGCGGGAAGGTTTGGATCCGCTTTTTCCCGGACACGCCCTATACCAAGAAGCCCGCGGAAACCCGCATGGGTAAAGGAAAAGGTGCACCTGAAGGATGGGTGGCCATCGTACGGCCAGGGCGTATGCTTTATGAAATCAGGGGTGTCTCAGAGGATGTAGCACGGCGCGCTCTGCTGCTGGCATCCAACAAGCTCCCCATCCCCACACGCTTTGTCTCGAGGCAGGATGTGCTATGAAAGCCAGTTCATTTCGTGAGATGACGCGCGAAGAGCTCAACCAGAAACTCAAGGAGCTTCGCGGAGCGCTTTTTAACCTAAAATTCCAGCATGCCACAGCTCAGTTAGAAAACACCGCGCAGTTGCGAAAAACGCGCAGAAGCATTGCACAGGTGCTCACGGTGATCCGTGAAATGGGCGACAGGGCTGGAGCGTGAGGGTCTAGGGCATGGAAGTGGAGAAGTCGAGTAGGAAGACGCGAATTGGGACCGTCGTGAGCAACAAGATGCAGAAGACGGTCGTTGTATCCGTGGAGCGCCTCATTCAACACCAGCAGTATCGGAAGCTCATTCGTCGCAGCAACCGTTTCATGGCGCATGATGAGTCCAACGCCTGCAATGTTGGCGACCGTGTTCTCATCGGCGAGAGCCGCCCGCTCAGCAAGGATAAACGCTGGGTGATTCTCGAAATCCTGCACAAGGCGGCGCAGTAGGGATAGGATGACCAGCCCGCTCCGGTTTGGGCTGCGGGCCGTCCGATTGCAGAATCTGCAGCCGACAAGCATTTCGATGTTTGGAGATTCTTATGATTCAGGCAGAAACTCAGCTCAATGCCGCCGACAATTCAGGCGCCAAGAGGTTGTACTGCATCAAGGTCCTTGGGGGGACGCGGAGGCGGTACGCATCCGTCGGCGACATCATCGTCGTTTCCGTCAAGGAAGCCATCCCCAATGCCAAGGTCAAGAAGGGTGACGTGCTCAAGGCGGTCGTGGTTCGCACCAAGAAGGAAGTGCGTCGAGTGGATGGCTCATACATCAAGTTTGACGACAATTCGGCCGTGCTCATCAATGCCGCAAAGGAGCCCATCGGAACCCGTATTTTCGGACCGGTTGCACGGGAGCTCCGGGCCAAGCAGTTCATGAAGATCATTTCTTTGGCTCCTGAAGTGCTTTAGCGAGAGAGAGGGCTTCTTTCGATGGAACATCAGACGAAATACCGCCTCAAGAAGAATGATGTAGTTCAGGTGATCGCGGGGAAGGACAAAGGCAAGACCGGAAAGGTGATGCGACTCGTCCCCAAAAAAGACCGCGCCATCGTTGAGAAGATCAACATGGTCAAGCGCCACATGAAACCAAGCCAGCAGGTTCGGCAGGGCGGCATCTTGGAGAAGGAAGCCCCGATCGCGATATCCAACCTCATGCTGGTTTGCTCGAAATGCACAGACCCGACCCGAGTGGGCTATAAGATCCTCGACGACGACCGTAAGGTCCGCTTCTGCAAGAAATGCGGAGAGGTCTTCGACTGAGGAACGTCCGACTCAAGGTGGGCCGGGATTGGAGGCCGTTGATGGTACGATTGCGAGAGAAGTACGAAACTGAGGTAGCACTCAAGCTTGCCGAGACCTACAAGTACAAGAGCCCCATGCAGATCCCCAGGATACAGAAAATCATTCTGAACATGGGTTTGGGTGAGGCCATCCAGAACATCAAGATCCTCGATTCGGCTGCCGAGGAACTGGCTCAGATCAGCGGACAGAAACCCGTGGTCACGCGAGCGCGGCAGAGCATCGCCGCCTTCAAGCTGCGCAAGGGGATGCCCATCGGCTGCATGGTGACGCTTCGCGGGGATCGAATGTACCAGTTCATGGATAAGCTGGTCAACGTCGCTCTCCCCCGCGTCCGCGATTTCCGCGGCGTTTCCAGCAAAGCCCTCGACGGGCGGGGAAACTACACGCTGGGGATCAAGGAGCACATCATTTTTCCAGAAATTGACTACGACAAGATCGATAAAATCAAGGGCATGAACATCACGATCGTCACATCGGCCAAAACCGACGACGAGGCGCGCACGATGCTGGCCCTCATGGGCATGCCGTTCAAGCAGTAAGCTAAAGAGGAGACCACCTTGGCCAAGAAATCCATCATCGCGAAGTCTCAGCGGACTCCCAAGTTCGGCGTTCGGGCGTACAATCGCTGTCCCGTCTGTGGACGCCCCAGAGCCTACATTCGGAAGTTCGGTATCTGCAGGATCTGCTTTCGCAACATGGCCCTCAACGCTGAGCTTCCCGGAGTCGTCAAGTCGAGCTGGTAGAACCCAGGCGCTGCAGAGTCGAAAGGAGTATCCATGGCTGTTACCGATCCGATTGCGGATTTTCTGATTCGTATCAAGAATGGGCAGAAGGCCCGGTTCGACAAGGTCGACATTCCGGCCTCGAAGCTGAAGACGAGCCTCGCCAAAATTCTCAAGGAGGAAGGATATATAAAGAATTACAAGCTCCTCCGTGATGAGAAGCAGGGGATCCTTCGGGTGCATTTGAAGTATTCCGATCCTCGAGAGGCAGCCATCAACGGCATGAAGAGGATCAGCAGGCCCGGCTGTCGGGTTTACGTCGGCCATGAAGAGATCCCCAAGGTTCTGAACGGGCTGGGTGTCAGTATTCTTTCGACCTCCAGGGGAATCATGACCGACAGGCTCGCCCGCCAGGAAGGCATTGGCGGCGAATTGCTCTGCGCCATCTGGTAGAGCGAACCAGCTTCACAGTATCAAGCAATACCGAGGCAGCCAGGTTTCGCCTCTGCGAAGTCGGGGCGCCAGGTGAGGAGTGCCATTATGTCGCGAGTAGGGAAGCTCCCGATCACGATTCCGAAGGGAGTGACGGCAAAGCTGCTGGACGGGGTGATCACGGTGAAGGGCCCTCGCGGGGAGCTCACAAGAACCCTGAACCCCAACATGGCCGTGGAGATCGATCAGACTGCCGTTCGTATTCTTCGTCAAGACGATTCTATCCAGAGCCGCTCACTGCACGGTCTTACGAGAGCGCTGGTCTCCAATATGGTCACCGGCGTGAGTGAGGGGTTTGTCAAGGGAATGGAGATCCAGGGGACCGGTTACCGGGCGGAGGTTCAGGGAAGCATATTGAGCCTCAACCTCGGGCATTCTCATCCCGTACAATATGTGCTCCCGCCGGGCATCAAGGCAACCGTTGAGCGCCAGACCATCATCAGGCTCGAGGGCATTGACAAGGAGCTTCTGGGCCAGACTGCAGCCAAGATAAGAGCGTTCAGACCCGTGGAACCTTACAAAGGCAAGGGCGTTCGATACACTGGCGAACATGTTCATCGCAAGGTCGGCAAGGCCGGCTCCAAGAAATAGACACGTTGGAGATCTCAACCATGGCTGTTAAGACAAGCGTCCGTGAACTGGCTCGACTGAAACGTAAAATGAGGATCCGCAAGAAGCTGAACGGCACTGCCGAGAGGCCGAGACTGTCCATTTTCCGCACGGACAAGCACATCTACGCTCAGATCATCGACGATGTTCTCGCTGCCACCCTCGTGACAGCCTCCACTTGTGCCGCTGAATACCGCGAGCTGGAGAAGCCCAAAGGAAAGGTCGAAGCTGCCAAACAGGTGGGGCAGCTGATTGCAAAGAAAGCCCAGGCCAGCGGGATCACGAAGGTGGTCTTTGATCGCAACGGCTTCATCTACCACGGGCGGGTCCGTGCCTTGGCGGATGCGGCACGGGAAGCCGGTTTGGAGTTCTAACAGAACGCGATGCGCACAAAGGGAGGCGAGCCATTGTTACCCGTTGAATCCAGTCAGCTTCAACTCATCGATAAAGTTGTCCACATCAGCCGCGTCGCCAAAGTGGTCAAGGGTGGTAGGAGGTTCTCGTTCAGTGCGATCGTCGTGGTGGGTGATGGCAATGGCCGGGTGGGCTTCAGCCTGGGTAAGGCCAATGAGGTCCCCGAGGCCATCCGCAAAGGCCTCGAGTCCGCCAAACGAAGCATGTTTGTGGTTCCGCTGGTGGAAGGGACCATCCCCCACGAATCCCTCGGCCGGTTCGGAGCTTCATCCGTTGTGCTGAAGCCGGCTTCCCCCGGTACCGGGGTCATTGCGGGGGGCGCGGTTCGGGCTGTGATGGAGGCCGCTGGCATCAACGACATCCTGACGAAGTGCATCGGCTCCCGCAACCCGCATAACGTCGTGAAGGCGACCCTGCAGGGCCTTAAATCGCTCCGCAGCAAGGAAGATGTTGCCAGAATGCGCGGCAGAGAGGTTTGACCTGAAAAACAGGGGGACCGTCGTTGAAGCCTGAATTCACGTGGTCTTCGATGCCCACGGCCCCCGGCGCCAAGGGAATGCATATGTCCAAGCCGATTCAAGTCCGATTGATCAGAAGCCCCATCGGGAGGCCCGAGAAGCACAGAAAGATTCTGCAGGCACTCGGGCTCACTCGGGTGAACAAATCTGTGGATCTTTACACTACCCCTCAAATCCTTGGGGCGATCCGAAAAGTCATCCACCTGGTCGAGGTCACCGAGCGCTGACGCTCTTTCCTCTGACTCAAGACGGAATGGAATAGAGAAATGAGACTTCACGATCTGGCTCCGGCACCCGGAGCTAAAACAACTCGAAAGCGTGTAGGGCGAGGCTGCGGATCCGGCTGGGGCAAGACAGCGGGCAAAGGAACCAAGGGTCAGAACTCCCGATCGGGTGGTGGTACGCCCCCGTGGTTTGAGGGTGGCCAGATGCCGCTCCAGCGCCGAATACCCAAGCGCGGCTTCACAAATATATTCAGGGTCGAGTATGCCATCGTCAATCTCGGCGGGCTCCAGAAATTCCCTTCCGGCACCGAGGTTGGACCTGGCCAGCTCAGGGAGGCGGGCCTCCTCAAAAAGCGTTACTCCATGGTCAAATTGCTGGCTGACGGAGACCTGGCCCATCCTCTCGTTGTTCGCGTACACAAAGCCAGCCAGGCTGCGGTGCAAAAGCTCGAAGCCCTCGGGGGCCGTGTGGAGATCATCACAGAGACCAAGAGGAATTAGCCCGTGCTGACAGGCTTTCAAAATATCGGTCGAATCCCGGAGCTCAAGAAACGCATCATTCAGACATTGGTGCTCCTGGCCGTTTATCGCATCGGCACCCATATTCCCACCCCTGGTATCAACACCGAGGCTCTCGCTGCATTTTTCAAGGCCGCCAAAGGCACACTCCTGGGCCTGTTTGACATGTTTTCCGGTGGAGCCATGAGTCAGCTGTCGGTCTTCGCACTGGGGATCATGCCCTATATTAGTGCGTCGATTATCCTTCAGCTGCTCACTGTAGTCATTCCGACTCTCGAGAGGCTCAGCAAGGAAGGGGAAGCCGGCAGGCGCAAGATCACCCAGTACACGAGGTATGGCACGGTCGTCCTCAGCACCATCCAGGGGTTCTTCATCGCCATCGGGCTCGAGGGAATGACCGGACCGGGGGGCGAGCTGGTGGTTTTGAGCCCCGGCTGGTCGTTCCGGATCATCACGGTCATCACCCTGACGGCGGGAACGGCCTTCATCATGTGGCTGGGCGAGCAGATCACCGAGCGCGGGATTGGCAACGGCATTTCGCTGATCATTTTCGCCGGGATTGTGGCGGGGATACCCAACGCCGTCCAGAACACCATCCGGCTTGTCAACTCCGGTGAGATGAGTCTCTTCGTGGCTCTGCTCATCCTGATCATGATGATCGCCGTGGTGGGTTTCATCATATTCATGGAGCGCGGTCAACGGCGCATCATGGTTCAGTACGCAAAAAGAGTGGTGGGCCGTAGGGTTTACGGCGGGCAGAATACGCACATTCCCCTCAAGATCAATACTTCGGGCGTTATTCCACCGATCTTCGCTTCCTCGATCATCATGTTTCCTGCAACGGTAGCGAACTTCATCCCGGGCGATTGGATGCAGTCCGTCGCAAACGCCCTTGCGCCGGACGCTTGGCTTTACTCGGTTCTGTATGTGGCCTTCATCATCTTCTTCTGCTATTTTTACACGGCCATCGTGTTCAATCCCGTGGATGTCGCGGACAACATGAAGAAGTACGGGGGGTTCATTCCGGGAATACGACCCGGGAGGCCCACTGCAGAGTATATCGACAAGGTGCTCAGTCGCATCACTCTGGGTGGTGCGATTTATGTTTCCGCCGTGTGCGTACTGCCTTCCATCCTGATTCAGCAGTTCAACGTGCCCTTTTATTTTGGAGGCACCGCTCTGCTGATCGTCGTCGGCGTTGCCATGGACACTCTGGGTCAGATCGAGGCGCATATGCTGTCGCGTCATTATGAGGGATTTCTCAAGAAGGGGCGCGTTCGTGGTCGCCGATAGGTTTTCTGAAATTCACTTTCTCCAGTTCGAATTCACTGGAGGATGATATTCCCTATTCCAGTTTTGGGCGATTCCATGTATCATTCCTTTTTGCAGTTCGGATGCCATGAATCATGCGGAACGAGAGGGAGTGTTCAAAGAACTGAAGACTTAAAAAGGAGAGGCTGATGAACATCATCTTGTTAGGTCCCCCGGGTGCTGGCAAAGGAACACAGGCGAAACGGCTCATCGACAAATACGGGATTCCCCAGATCTCCACGGGAGACATGCTTCGCGCCGCTCTGAAGGAGGGAACCCCTCTGGGCCTGGAAGCCAAGAAGTACATGGATCAGGGTACCCTCGTGCCAGACTCAGTGGTCATCGGCCTCGTGAAGGAACGCATTCAGAAGCCCGACTGCACCAAAGGATACATGCTGGATGGCTTTCCCAGAAATGTGAGCCAGGCTGAAGCTCTGGACAGCATGTTGGGCGAGCTCAAGCAGAAGATCGATCATGTCGTCTCTATCGAAGTGCCCAGCAGCGACCTCCTGGTGCGACTGACGGGGCGGCGCACCTGCCGCGCCTGTGGTGCAGGGTTTCACGTAAAGTTTGACCCCCCCAAAAAGGATGGTGTTTGCGACAAGTGCGGTGGGGAGCTCTACCAGCGGGACGATGACAACGAAGCGACGGTGTCATCTCGCCTTCAGGTCTACGAGGGACAGACCAAACCGCTCATTGACTACTATCAGAACCAGTCCAAGATACGCCAGATCGATGGCGTGGGCGATATGAACCAGATTTTCGGCAGCATCGTCAAGGTTTTGGGATAGAGGGAATTCTGTTGATTGTGTTGAGGTCTCAGCGGGAAATCGAGAAGATTCGAAAAGCATGCCTGATCGTGGCTGAGATTCTCGAGCACCTCAAGGAGCGCATCCAGCCTGGTGTTTCCACATGGGATCTGGATGCGCTCAGCGAGGAGATGGCGCTCAAACGCTCTGCAAAGCCCGCATTCAAAGGTTATCATGGGTATCCGTTCTCCCTGTGCACGAGCGTCAATTTCGAGGTTGTGCATGGTATGCCATCCAAGAAGAACATCCTCCGTGCTGGCGACATCATCAGCCTGGACTTCGGGGTGTCCATCGATGGCTATTTTGGAGATTCAGCCGTGACCGTTCCAGTGGGAGAGATCAGTCCCGAGGCGCACAAGCTCTGCGAGGTTGCCGAGGCCTCACTCCACCGAGGTATCACCAAAGCCGCCATCGGCAACCGGTTGTCGGACATCTCTCACGCTATTCAGGATTACGTGGAATCGCACGGATTTTCGGTTGTTCGTGAGTTTGTGGGTCACGGGATTGGCCAGGCGTTGCACGAACCCCCGCAGATTCCCAATTACGGACCCCCGGGGAAGGGTGTCAAGCTGAAAACCGGCATGGTCTTCGCCATTGAGCCCATGATCAATCTGGGCAGGGCGGAAGTCGAAGTGCTTGAAGACCGCTGGACGGCAGTCACTATCGATCGGCGCCTGTCCGCACATTTTGAGCACACGGTGGCCGTCACTCAGAATGGGCCCGACATTCTCTCGACACTCCATTAGCGTGGGAGGGCGGGACTCCGAAGCCTTCGGGACCCGCGTGTTTTTGCCCTTTCTCACATGACGGAAGCGGCAAGTTCGAAAATGATAAGGAGTCAGTTTATTACATGGCCAAAGAAGACGTCATAGAGGTGGAGGGCACCGTTGTGGAGACTCTCCCCAACGCCATGTTTCGTGTCGAGTTACCCAATGGTCACCGGATTCTCGCGCATATTTCCGGCAAGATGCGCATGCATTTCATCCGTATTTTGCCGGGAGACAAAGTGACCATTGAGCTCTCGCCATACGATCTCACGCGCGGCCGTATCACCTACAGATCCAAAGCTTGACGCCGCCTCGCTGACGGGTAATGGAAAGGTTTGATTGACATGAAAGTGCGGGCATCAGTGAAACGTATCTGTCGCAAGTGCAAGGTCATTCGCAGACACGGCAGCGTCCGGGTCATCTGCGAGAATCCGAGGCATAAGCAGAGACAAGGTTGATGGGAGGAGCGGAGATTGGCACGCATTGCAGGTATCGACCTACCCAAGAATAAGCGCATCGAGATTGCTCTGACGTACATCTATGGTATTGGGCGCACCACGTCCCGCAAAATTCTCGATTCGGCCGGCATCAGTTGGAACACAAAGTCCGATGATCTGACGGATGCAGAGGTGAACAGCATTCGGCAGGTCATTGACTCGCAGTTCAAAGTCGAAGGTGATCTGCGCACCGAGGTCTCCATGAACATCAAGCGACTCATGGATCTCGGCTGTTATCGTGGATTGAGGCATCGACGGGGCTTGCCGGTCCGGGGACAGAGAACTCATACCAATGCTCGCACTCGTAAGGGACCTCGCCGGTCCGTCATGGGTAAACGCAAGAAATAGCGCGGAGGAATCATGGCCAGGGATAAGTCCCCTTCTCGAAAGAAGAAGGAACGCAAGAACATTCTGAACGGCATCGCACACATCCGCTCCACCTTCAACAACACGATTGTCACGATCACCGACACGAGCGGAAATGCCATTTCATGGTCCAGCGCCGGGAGTCAGGGATTTAAGGGGTCGAGGAAGAGCACGCCGTTTGCCGCTCAGATCGCCGCCGAAACCGCCGGCAAGAAAGCCATGGAGCATGGGGTGCAGAATCTCGAGGTTTACGTCAAGGGTCCGGGGTCCGGGAGGGAAGCTGCCCTTCGTTCACTGCAGGCTGCTGGTTTCAACATAACGGCCATCAAGGACATCACCCCCATTCCTCACAATGGATGCCGCCCACCCAAGCGACGCCGAGTGTAACTGAAGACGCAAACGGGGACTTATTCACCGGCGCGATTAGACGCCATATCCATAGGAGGTACACAACTTGGCTCGGTACACGGGTTTCAATTGCAGGATCTGCCGGCGCGAGACCATGAAGCTTTATCTGAAAGGCGACCGTTGTTATTCGGACAAATGTGCTGTGGAGCGCAGGAACTATCCACCTGGTCAGCACGGTCAGTCCCGAAGCAAGTTCTCCAATTACGGACTGCAGTTGCGTGAAAAGCAGAAGATCAGGAGGATGTATGGCCTGATCGAAAAGCAATTCAAGAACTATTTCAAGATCGCAGATCACCAGAAGGGTGTAACGGGGACGAATTTCCTCGTCCTGCTTGAGCGTCGCCTGGACAACACCGTCTATCGCATGGGATTCGCAAGCTCCAGGGATCAGGCTCGGCAGTTGGTTCGCCACAACCATTTTGTGGTCAACGGCCGTCAGGTCAACATCCCGTCTTACCTGCTCCGACCCGGGGATACCGTGACTGTGGTCGAATCCAGTCGCCAACTCGTTGTCATCAATGATGCTCTGGAAGCCATGCCCCGCAGAGGCCTTCCGCCCTGGCTCGAGCTGGATAAGGCAGCCTATCAGGGCGTTTTCAAAGTTCTCCCGACGCGAGAAGAGATGAACTTGCCTGTGCAGGAGCACCTGGTCGTCGAGTTCTACTCGAAGTAAACAGATGCCCCCTCTTCTCGTGGATGAAGCCGGTTAGAGCGTCAGACCGCTGAACGTCTCCTATCCGGTTTTCATTTTTCCTTTGGGAGCTGGAGGGCAGCTCTAAAGATAGCTAGTTGCGAGGAAGCCATATGCAAAAGAATTGGCGTGAATTGATTAAACCGAAGCGTTTGGAAATTGAGGCCAAAGGCCGCCCCGATACCTACGCCAAGTTCGTGTGTGAACCACTGGAGCGAGGATTCGGAACGACCCTCGGTAACGCCATCCGTCGAGTGCTCCTCTCGTCGCTTCAGGGATCAGCCATCACGAGCGTCAAGGTCGACGGTGTTTTGCATGAGTTTTCTACCGTTCCTGGAGTACTGGAGGACGTGACGGATATCGTCCTCAACCTCAAGGAAATCCGATTCAAGATGCACGGTGAGGGCTCCCGTCAGCTTCTGATCGAGCGAACCGGGGAAGGAGCGGTCACCGCGGGAGACGTTCGCAGTGATGGTGCAGTGGACATCCTCAACCCTGACCAGCACATATGCACTCTCGCCAAAGACGCCAATCTGCGCATGGAGCTCACGGTGCGTCAAGGAAAGGGGTATGTGCCCGCCGATCGCAACATGGATGAGAATCAACCCATCGGGACGGTTCCCATAGACGCCATTTTCTCACCGGTTCGCAAGGTGAGCTACGTCGTGTCACAGGCTCGCGTGGGGCAGATCACGGATTATGACAAACTCACCATGGAAGTCTGGACGGACGGCAGCATCAGGCCTGAGGATGCCCTGGCCTACGCAGCCAAGATCCTCAAGGACCAACTGACCATATTCATCAACTTCGAAGAAGAGGTGGAGGCTTCTGACGAGGAGATTCACATCGAACCGGAGTACAATGAGAACCTCTTCCGAAGTGTGGATGAGCTGGAGCTGTCCGTGCGCTCCGCCAATTGTCTCAAGAACGCAGATATCCGCCACATTGGCGAGTTGGTCCAGAAGAGTGAAGCTGAAATGCTGAAGACTAAGAATTTTGGACGAAAATCTCTCAATGAAATCAAGGAGATTCTGACGGAAATGGGATTGTCGCTCGGAATGAAGCTCGACAGTTTCCCTGGCCGTGATGAAATCGAGCAGCGAAGAAAGGAACAGGAATAGCCATGCGCCACAATGTTGCTGGTCGGAAACTGAATCGGACAACGAGCCACCGGTTGGCGATGTTCCGCAACATGGTCACATCGTTATTGGACCACGAGAGGATCTACACGACCGTTCCCAAGGCCAAGGAGCTTCGCCGATGGACGGACAACATGATCACGCTCGGAAAGCGCGGGGACCTGCACGCTCGAAGGCAGGCGCTGGCCGTAATCCGTGAGAAATCTGTCGTGCATAAGGTTTTCAATGACCTGGCGACCCGGTATCAGGCGCGCTCCGGTGGATACACACGCATTGTCAAGGTCGGGTTCAGAAGAGGTGACGCCGCCCCGATGTGCATCATCGAGTTGGTGAAGGAAACTTAAGTGTGCTGCCGGGGCTTCTCCCTGACAAGCGTTCGCGGAGGGATTCCTTCGCCAGGGGAACTGATGTCTGCAAACCTGCGCCCTTGAGCGTGGGGGCATCGATGCGGTTGATCGGGGACGCCATCCATTGTGGCTCCGGTTTTCGTTTGCCGCGGGCGCAATGAACAAGAGCACCTGACTCAGGGCTAAGAACCATTTCAGGCCCTTCATGTGCCACCCCAGAGAGGGGAGGTCGCATGGAGGGCCTGTTGCTTTATATTGGCAAAGCTTGCGCAAGGGTTGAAAAGGCCGGCTTCTCAATGGCTAATTCGACTGTTGTTCCTCGTCCTTTTGATAGTTTAGATTGCATTCCCTGCAGGTGAATCCGCTCCACATCCCTTTCGCAGCCTTATCGAGGCAACCATCATAGTAGCTGCATGCGAAGTTTCTGACCCCCTTGCCCTCTTTGCACATGGTCGGGTTGGGGAGGTCTTTGCCTGTCTTATCGGTCTGAGCGGTTTGCGCACGTGCCACTCTGTCCCTTGGCATGGTCATCCACTCCTTAATCAGAGCCTGCGGATCATCACTGCATGGATCGCATGACTGAGGATCCGGCTCATCAGTGAAACTTTGGTATCATGGCCTTCGAGCCAGACTGTTGGGCGAGTCCATTGCGGGGAATCATAAACACGGCGCTGAGTCCGCCTGCAGCCGGTCAATGGACCGAAAGGTTTGCCATGCTGTTCTCAAGCTTTGCACCTCATTCGGTCTCCATGGCCAACAGCAGGATCACTTCAACGACTCTTTCCCCGAACGCTCCAATTTAACCCAATTTGATAAGTTAAACAATTCAGGCTATAAAAGCAAACGCATTAAACGCTCCGACCACTTTTCATGTCAGGACGTCCCGCTACACGGTCGTTTCGTTTGGAGAATGAGTTTTCAATGCCCGATCGTCTTGCCGCCATCATCAGTTTGGGTTGCGCAAAGAATCAAGTAGACAGCCAAATCATGGCTTCGCAGCTCCTCGACATGGGTTACAGCCTGACCGAGGACCGGTCCCAGGCTTCCCTCCTTCTCATCAATACCTGCGGCTTCCTCCAGAGCTCGGTGGAGGAGAGCATCGATGCGATCCTCGAGTTGTCGCAATGGAAGGACGTCGGCACCTGCAGGCACCTCGTTGTCGCCGGATGCATGGTTCAGCGGTACGGGCGAAAGCTTGCGGAGTCGCTTCCCGAGGTGGACCTTTTCCTCGGGACTTCCCATTACCATCGGCTCAGTGAGCTTCTTGCCCGATTGGAGAAGAATTCGGGGGTTGCCCCCGTCTACCTCTCCAAACCGCGGGAGATCCTTGAGCAGTTCGGTTCTTCCCGCGTTGCAGATGATAATCCTGCATCGGTGTATCTGCGGGTGGCGGACGGCTGCAGCAATCGATGCTCATTCTGCATGATTCCCCGTCTGCGCGGTCCCCTTCGCAGTCGACCTGTTCAGGCTGTTCTTGAGGAGGCCGAGCTGCTCGCCCGTGCTGGAGCCGTGGAAATCAGCCTCATCGCCCAGGACATCACGGCGTTCGGATCTGAAGACGGGGACCGGAACAGACTGATCGCCTTGCTGGAGGGTCTGGAGCTGATACCGGGCATCCAGTGGATCAGGCTGCTGTATGCCTATCCGGACGGAGTCTCCGACCAGCTGCTTCAGTTCATGAGAGACTCGGCAAAGACCCTCCCCTACCTGGATATCCCGCTGCAGCATTGCGCGCCCCATATTCTCCGGGCCATGCGCGGCAGGCCTTCGGTCATGGAAGCCGATGAACTTGTGGATCGAATTCGCTCCGCCATCCCGCACATCGCCCTTCGAACCACGCTGATGGTAGGCTTTCCCGGGGAGACGGAAAGCGACTTTGATGCCTTGCTGGGCTTCGTGCAGCGAGCTCGGTTCGACCATCTCGGCGTCTTCGCCTTCTCTCCCGAACCCGGGACGCGAGCAGCGCGCCTGCCCGAACAGGTTCCCAGCACCGAGAAGGAATCGAGGCGCCACAGGCTTCTTGCGGCACAAGGCGAGATCTCCAGGGATCTTCTCAGCCGGCAGGTGGGACGGTTGCTCCCGGTGCTCATCGAAGGCCCCCATCCGGAGACCGACCTCCTCATCAAGGGGCGACTCGAGAGTCAGGCTCCGGAGGTCGACGGGGCGGTCTTGATCACCTCAGGAGACGCCGAGACAGGTCGGATCGTCCTGGCAAAGGTGACCCGGAGCCACACTTATGACCTGGAGGCAGAGATTCCCGCCGGCGACGATAGGGATGGCGAGATGAAGCCTGCTGAACGGTCAGCGAGCGAAACGCTTTGACATGGGAGAGTTTTTTGGATATGAAGCCATTGATTTGAAGGGAGCGCTTAATACCTTTTTTTCTTCCATTTATGACAGATAACAGAACTGGAAATCGAGGATCCATGGAGCAGGCAAGCACAGTCGCTTTGAACTCAGCTGTTGTCCCGCGCCCTGTGACCAGCGAGCCTGATGCCATCAAGAATCGCATTTTCAGCCAGATTCGATTGGATCTGGAGCGGATCGAAGCCGAAATCGAGCGGCAGCTCACGACCAAGATCCCCCTGATTTCCCTGGTGGGCCGATACATCATGGGCAGCGGCGGAAAGAGGTTGCGGCCTCTTCTGATGATCCTGGCCGCACGCCTTTGCGGCTATAAGGGCAAACGTGATGCCGCGCTTTCCGTGGTGTTTGAGTTCGTCCATGCCGCAACACTCCTCCACGACGACGTCGTCGACCACGCCGAGGTTCGCCGCAGCCAACCCGCAGCCAACACGATCTGGGGGAATCCTGCGGTGGTTCTCATTGGGGATTTCCTCTATTCCAAGGCCATCCTCATGGCCGTCGGTCACGACAAACTGCGCATACTGGAAGTCCTCACCGACGCCACAACCAAAATGGCGGAAGGCGAAGTGCTTCAGCTGATCAATTCCGACAATCTTGAGATTGACGAACAGGAATACCTGGAAGTTGTGACTCGCAAAACCGCGGTTCTCATCAGCGCAGCATGCCAGATCGGAGGGCTGTTTGCCTCCGGACAGCCCGCTCAGGTGCAGGCTTTGAGAGACTATGGATACCACTTGGGCATAGCATTCCAGCTGATCGACGACACCCTTGACTACACCGGCGACCTCAAAGAACTGGGTAAGCCGGTAGGAAATGACATTCAGGAGGGCAAGGTAACACTCCCCCTCATCTTCACCCTGCAGAACGGAGATTTGGCCTCTACGGGAAGGTTGCGGGAAATTTTCAGTTCGGATGAGATCCCGCGGGAGGACTTCCTGGAAGCCAGAGATCTTGTGGTTCGGGCAGGGGGAATCGATTATACCCAGCGCCTGGCCATGGAGCACGTCAGCGAGGCCAAAGAAGCTTTGAACGCGTTCCCACCTCACCCGACCCGCGATCTCATGATGGACATCGCGGATTACGTCGTGTTCAGAAGGGCTTGAATCACCCAAGCTCCCCGATCCATCCATTTCAGGGATTACGGTCCACGCCACGTGCAGCATTTTTGATTGTGCAAGGGAGTTCCCGGCTTTCCATGCCGAGACTTCATGAATAGATTATTGTTAACGATTCTGGAATGTTAGCCCAGCATTTCAGACTCGGGCTCACCCGGCAGGAGTGCAAACGTCCAACCGAATGCTCAGTCTGTTGACTTCCGCAGAGCTTTCCACTTTGCCCTGGTGCAGGTCCATGAAGCCAACATCGCCTCCACCTTGTTTCAGCGAGAGGTTCATGTTAATTAGGACCCGATTTCACCAAGAGATATTAAGCTTTTGGACCGATTAGGGAGATCCGGGGTCGGGGGCCTGCCCACCGACTCGAAAGACTTGGCTGCATGGAAAGATCAACAACCAGTTCGAATCGGAAACGGTTCTATCCTCTCTTCCTCTCTCTCAACGAGCGTCAATGTCTGGTTGTGGGCGGAGGATCGGTCGGAGAGCGGAAAGTCAGGCGCCTGATGGATTATGGCGCCAGAGTCACCATTCTGGCCGAGCGATTGACCCCCTGGCTTCAAGAACAGGTGCACAAGCGGCAGGTCGCCCTGCTGGACGGGCCATATCATCCGGAGGTCCTTGACGGCATGGTTCTGGTGTTTGCCGCAACCAATGACAAGATCCTCAACCGCAGGATCGCCGAGGACGCACGAGAGCTCGGCGTCTGGTGCAACATGGCTACAGATCCGGAACTGGGAGATGTTATCCTGCCTTCAATCTTTGAGCAGGGCTCGCTCTGTATCGCTTTCAGCACGGGTGGTCTTTCTCCCGGAGTGGCGAAGGTCATGCGGGAGCAATTTGAGAAGGATTTCGGTCCGGAATGGGTTGCAGCCCTCGACTTTCTCGGGCGCCTGCGGATGGCGATCAAGGATCTGGGGCTTTCGGAATCGGACAATCAGCGCATCTTCAGGGAGCTGGCGACGCTTTCCATCCCGGACCGCATTTCCGGGCAGGATCATGAGGACATGCTCGAAGCCGTCGCCACGGTGTGCAGGCCTCAACTGGATACGGAACAGATCCGAGCTCTTTGGGAAAACTCATGGAAACAGCACTCCTGATCACCACGACGCTCTGCTATTTGTGCGGCACGGTGGGCTATCTCATTTACCTCTCCAAGGAGGAAGATCCCATTCATCGGGCGGCCTGGACTTTTCTCTTTTTGGGTGCACTTGCCCACACCACCGCTATCATCATCCGTTCCATCCAGGCTGGTCATCTGGCGGTTTCGGACAGCTCCGAGGCTCTCTCCTTCTTTGCTCTCATCCTGGTCGCCACTTACCTGGTGGCTCAGATCCGTTTTCACATCAGGATTCTGGGCTCCTTTGTCTCCCCCATTGCCGTCCTTTTCATGCTGGGGTCTTCACTGCTCCCGGTTCACATGGTGCCCAAGACCGGCATCATCAAGAGCGCATGGGTTGCCCTTCACGTGACGCTTCTCTTTTCAGCCAATGCCCTCTTTGCTCTCGCATTCAGTGCAGGCATCATGTACCTCATGCAGGAGCGTCACATCAAGAGGAAGAGCTTCGGTCGTCTCTATTTACGCCTGCCATCGCTGGAAAGACTGGACAGGATTAACTATGTTTCTATTGTCATCGGATTTCCTCTGATGACACTCGGCCTGGTGTCCGGTTTCGCCTACGCCGGAACAGTCTGGCCTTCCTTCTGGAGCTGGGACCCCAAGGAGATCTTTGCCCTGGTCACCTGGGTCATCTATGCTGTTTTGTTGCACGAACGTCTGGCCGTAGGATGGAGAGGGCGTCGTGCCGCATGGCTCGCTATTCTCGGATTCAGCGCCGTCCTGGTGACCTTCCTGGGTGTGAATCTGTTCATGAAGGGACACCATGCGGCTTTTGTAAGGTAAGTCGAAGCCATGGGTCACATTGCGCTGCTCGGCATGAATCATAAATCAGCTCCCGTTGAGATACGCGAGCAGCTCGCTCTCGTGTGCCGCAGCGAGGCTCACCCGTTGCAGGCCCTCCCCAGGCTTGAGTGCGTGGGTGAGCTTTTTTCCTTGTCGACCTGCAATCGTGTCGAATTCGTATTCACCTGCAACATCGTCGATCCGGCGGTCCAGGAAGTCAAGTCGGTCCTCCTGAGCCATCTTGGACAGCCGGGGACCTTCCACCTGGAGCAGTACTTCTACCTCCACCAGGACGTTGCAGCTGTCGAGCATCTGTTTCGCGTCGCCTCCAGCCTCGATTCCATGGTATTGGGGGAGCCGCAGATTCTTGGCCAGATCAAGGCAGCATACCGGGAAGCCACAGAATGCAACGCGGTCGGAGTCATTCTGAACCGCTTGCTGCACAAGTCTTTCTCAGTGGCCAAGCGTGTTCGGTCCGAAACCCGCATAGGCTCCATGGCAGTCTCCATCAGTTACGCCGCCGTCGAACTGGCCCGCAAGATTTTCGGTGAGCTGTCGGATAAGAGAGTGCTCCTGATCGGCGCGGGCGAAATGGCGGAGCTCGCGGCAGAGCATCTTCGGGCTCAAGGCGTTCGTCAGATGCTCGTTGCCAACCGTACTCTGGAGAGAGCCGTCGAGCTGGCCAAACAGTTCAGAGCCGAGACCATTCCATTCGCCCATATTCTCGATTCACTGAAGACTGTTGACATTGTGCTCACATCAACCGGATCGACGGAGCCGATTCTGACCTATAAGGACATCAAGTCCCGCATGCGTGAGCGTCGCAACCGACCGCTGTTCTTCATCGATATCGCCGTCCCTAGAGACATAGAAGCGAGGGTGAACGAGATTGACAACGTCTATCTCTATGACATCGATGATCTGAAGGGGATTGTGGAGCTGAACCGGGAGGTGCGTCACCGGGAGGCGGAACGGGCCCATCACATCGTCGCAGAAGAGGCCGTCAAGTTCTGCAAATGGCTGGAAACCCTGGATGTTGTTCCGACCATCGTCGCTCTCCGGAGGAAGGCGGAGTCGATCCGCCAAAACGAACTGAACAAGACTCTTTCACACCTTCCCCACTTCACGGAAAGAGATAAGCAGGCTATTGTTGTCCTCACGGAGTCCATCGTCAGGAAGCTGCTTCACGACCCGATCGTTTTCTTGAAGAAGAAATCGGATCGAAGCACCAAGCAGCAGTTCATGGACTTCGCTCAACAACTCTTCAACCTGATGGACGGACCGGAGATGAATGCGTCACCCCTCCAGGGTGAAGAGGAAACCTACCCGGTGGACCTGGAAGCTGCCAAAGTCAGCGAGAAGTGAATAGGGTGATTCCATGGCTGATATCATTGAGTTTGGGAAGAAAGCGCAGGATTTGAAATCGGTTCGGAGTGCCGACGAGAGAGCGAGAAAGATTGAAGCTCTCCGCAAGGTGATCCAGTGCCAGAGATGTGCATTGAAGTGCTCCAAGTGTGGAACTCAGCTTGACAGGGAAGGTCAGGAACCAGCAAAATATGTGCTTCCGTATCGCTTCTGCCTGAACTGCCAGGAGGAATATGAAGAGTATCGAGAGAGGTCGGAGAAGCGAGGCGCCTCCCCGAGGTACTACTGGCACAACGAGCACTGGATGAACACCTGGAGGAGTTGGCTGGAACATCAGAGACTTCTCGATGATTATCGCCTGTCGAAGGAGTTTTTACAGCTCTTGCGCGAGGTGGAGGAGCTTACCCAATGAATCCCATTCGATGTATTGAAGGAGCATCTGCATGATTGGCGGAATCGGAATGCCTGAACTGATCATTATCCTGGTTATCGTGCTCGTCATTTTTGGAGCGGGAAAACTGCCCGAGATTGGCGCAGGTCTTGGGAAGGGAATCAAGAACTTCAAGAAAGCGACGCAGGACCCTCTCGATTTGTCCGATGACAAACCCGAACAGATT
>JBFYYO010000038.1:0-23538 GCA_041310025.1 Syntrophobacterales bacterium | reverse complement strand
TGCGAAAACTCGGAATATCCAGATATTCCTGCGTTTTCGCGCCTTGCCAGGCGGGCGCCTCAACGCCCAAAATTGCGAACTTATTTTTTCGTGAACCCTTAACCGATGAGTCAACCACCTGAATCGGGTGTGTCAATATATTCGTACCAAGCTCTTGACAGATAGCCGAGGGACCGTTATATTCGGCCAACAATTGATGCGGGGTGGAGCAGTCTGGTAGCTCGTCGGGCTCATAACCCGAAGGTCGTTGGTTCGAATCCAGCCCCCGCTACCAAAAATATCAAGGGCTTAGAGGTAAAACACCTCTAAGCCCTTTCGATTCTTCCAACCCTATTTCCAACCTCGCCACTAACCCCGTAAGACTTTCGATCATCCCCTAGAGCTCCTTTCTATTTGACTTTATAGTAGAAATTGGAAATATGAGCCAGGGGGGAGCGTAAATGAAAAAAAAGATTTTGTTCATCTGTGGTTCCATGAACCAGACAACCCAAATGCACCAGATTGCCAAACACCTTTCCGACTATGACCATTCCTTCTCACCTTTCTACTGCCATGGCTTTGAAGAGATTCTTCGAAAACTCGGGTTGATCGAATTCACGATCGCGGGTAACCAAACGGTGGATCGCTGCCGAACATATCTGCGCAATCATGGCCTTCGCATCGACTACCGGGGAAAAAACCAGCCTTACGACCTGGTGGTCACCTGCACGGACGTATATCTCCAGAGGAACATTCGAGACAACCGGATCGTGCTGGTTCAGGAGGGAATTATCGATCCGGAATCGATTATGTTCCGTCTCGTCAAGCGCCTCCGATTTCTTCCTGGGTGGATGGCGAACACGGCGATGACCGGGCTCAGTGACGCATATCTGGCGTTTTGTGTCGCAAGCAAGGGGTATCGTGACTTCTTCATCCAAAGAGGTGCGCCTCCCGAGAAAATCGTTGTCACGGGAATACCCAATTTCGATAACTGCCGGCGATATTTCACCAATGACTTTCCCTACAAAAACTACGTGCTGGCCTGCACGTCGGCCCTGAGGGAGGTATACCAGTGCGAAGACCGCGCGGCCTTTATCCGAAAAGCTGTGGCGATCGCCGGGGGGCGTACGCTTATCTTCAAGCTGCACCCGATCGAAAATGTCGTCCGCGCAACCCGGGAAATCAACAGGTACGCGCCGGGGGCCATTGTTTTCATGGCCGGGAGCGCGGAGGAGATGATCGCTAACTGCGATGTCCTGATCACTCGTTTTTCGTCGACTGCCTTCGTCGGTGTTGCGCTCGGAAAAGAGACCTATTCTGACTTCGATATGGAAAAATTGCGGCATCTGATGCCGCTTCAGAACGATTCGGCGGCGTTGAACATCGCCACTGTCTGCCGCCGGCTGATCGAAGCGGATTGACGCCCGCTCGACGCTGCTGCGCCTCAGCGATCCACCGGGGGGAGTGAAAACGGTCGCGGTTTCTTGACGGCCAATCAGGATGCGTTTTACAATAAATAGGCTGGAAAGCGATGCCTTATCATCTATCGAGGAAACATTAAGTGAAGGCGTTGGTTACCGGAGCGACCGGATTTATCGGAAGTCACCTGGTTGAAGCTCTCGTTGAACGGGGAGTCCACGTCAGATGCCTCGTCCGTAATAAAAGACAGTTAGGGTGGGTCAAAGACTCACCTGTTGAGTTTGTGGAAGGAAACTGCCAGGAGAAGGATTCCCTGGAAAAAGCTGTAAAAGAGGTCGATCAGATATTTCATCTTGCGGGTGTGACTGCTGCCGTCAAAGAAAAAACGTATTTCGAAGTGAATACCCTGGGTACGGATAACCTTGTGCGCGCCTGCATCGAAAACAATACGCATATCCAAAAATTGGTTTATGTTTCGAGTCAGGCGGCAGCGGGTCCGCTTCGGAGCGGTGGGAAGAAGAAGGAATCCGACCCTTGCGAACCGGTTTCGCCCTACGGGAAAAGCAAGCTGCTGGGAGAAGCATTGGCATTGTCCCACTCCTCTGAGCTTCCAATTGTGATCCTGCGGCCGTGCGCCGTCTATGGTCCCAGGGATAAAGGCTTTTATGCTCTCTGCAAGTGCCTCTCCAAAGGAATCAAGCCCTGTTTCTCCCACCACGACCAATACATCAGCATGTGTTATGTTCAGGATCTTGTTCAAGGGATCTTGTTGGCGGCTGAGACCCGGACGGAGAACCGGGAAATATTTTTCCTGTCCGATGGTCAAGACTACCGGATGGAGGAGATTGGTGATATCTTTTCGCAAGCGATGGGAAAAAGTACCTTGCGGATCCGCCTTCCCAAGCAGATCCTGTTCGGTATGGCTTTTTTGTCGGAATGGTTCTCCCGGGTATCCGGAAAACCTTCCATCCTAAGCAGAGGCAAGGTCGATGAAATGATCCTGAAAAATTGGCTTTGCGATATTACAAAGGCCAGGGTTCAATTGGGTTTCGAGCCCCGGATGACTCTTGCCCGGGGAGCTGAGTTAACCGTTGACTGGTATAAAAAAGAAAATTGGCTGTAGCGATATGAACGAACGGTTGCAGTGACCACCTGATCCTTCCTCAAGAGCGAACATGCCCGACATTGAGATCATTACGGTAGAGAAAAAATCGGAACTCAAAGCGTTCATCGATCTGCCATGGAAAATTTATGCCGAGTATCCCCAATGGGTCCCGCCCCTTAAGAAAGAGGTCCGCCGCATGTTGGATCCCGGCATACACCCTTTCTGGGAGTTCTCTGAGCGCATCCTCTTTCTGGCACGACGCGGCTTGGAGACGGTGGGGAGGATCGCGGGAATCATCGATCACCACCATAACGACCTCCACGGTGAAGCGATGGGCATATGGGGATTCTTTGAATCTGCCCCCGATCCGGAGGTCGCCGCATCCCTTTTCGCTTCCGTGGAGACCTGGGTTCGCAACAAGGGCATGACCTTCTTGAGAGGCCCTCTCAACCCATCCGTCAATTACGAGTTGGGCTTGCTCATTGACGGGTTCGATAATTTTCCCACCATAATGATGCCTTACAATCCGCCTCATTACGCCAAATTGGTCGAATCGTGCGGTTTTACCAAGGAGAAGGACCTTTTTTCCTTCCTGATCAAAAGACCTTACCAACTGCCCGAGTGGCTGGATCGCCTTGCCGAACGTATGGCCCTCAAAAAAAGTGTCCGCATCCGGGGCTTTCGGTTAAAGGATCCGACCCCTGAACTGGCTTTGGTCAGGGAGATTTACAACGACTCCTGGTCCGGCAATTGGGGTTACGTTCCCCTGAGCGATCATGAGACCATCGAGATAGGAAAAGGCATGGCAAAAATCGCCGACCCGGACCTGGCGTTCTTCATCTACTATGAGAATGAACCCGCTGGGGTCTGCTTGATTTTACCCGACATCAATCCTTTGCTCAGGCGTCTCAACGGACGTATCGGCCTGCTGGGTCTGCTAAAGATCCTCCTCTATCGACACGAGATCACCGGATTGCGGTGTCTGGCTTTCGGGATCAAGGAGAAGTATCGGCAACTGGGGCTTCCCCTGCTGGCCTTCCGCTACCTCTATGAAGTGGTGCGCAAGAAAGGAAAATACCACTATCTGGAGATGGGCTGGACCTTGGAGGACAATGAGTCGGTCAATTTTCTGATAGAGGAGGCCGGCGCTCGCGTACGCAATAAATACCGCATATTCAGCAAGACTTTATAATCACCGAAACAATGGTATCGCGTCGATACGGAGGTCAGGACACATTGGCTGAACATCGGGCTCCAATCATTGGCTTTGTCTGGCGGCCGCAGGAGATGGTCTCACCAATCACTCAAATGGCGCACAGCACCGGGAGCAGGGCCATCTTCGATTTTTCCACGACAGCGGTGGATGCGATCCTTGCGTCTCTAAGAAAAACCGATCCAGCCGGCCAGGTCAGGGATATCAAGGTTTCAGCCGCCGCCCTGATGAATCCGTATTTGGGAGAGATGCTGAAAAAAACAGGAGTCCAAAGCATCTGGGTCGAATGCCACCCCGGTTTTATCCCGGCAGATCCTGACGACTGTTTACCGTGTTTGAAGAAATTATCCCAAGACTTCCATTGTTTTCCGATTATCGGGGACTTGAATCTGCTGGCGGCTGTCTTGGCCGATAGCTCGGGAATCGGGCGCATCGTCGTGAAAGGGTGCGAAGCATTGGGGTTCGTGAGCAGCGAGACGACGCTGACGCTCTATTCAGTGGCTAACGAAATAATACACAACACATCAAAATCAAAGGAAATTTTAATTTGGGGCGGCATAGCGACCCCTGAAGCGGCGGCGGCATTCCTGTCCACCGGGGCCTCGGGGATCGTTTTCGAGAGCATCCATTGGCTGACAGACCTGGTTGCCGTTGATGATCTCCAACGCAGGCGGCTCGCCAACCTCCGTTTGGATTCTTCCGACCTGGTCGGCCTCGACCTGCAGGTCCCTTGTCGCCTTTTCAACAAGGGAAACTCGTTAGCGTTCAGGGAGATCAAACGGTTCGAGAACTCGCTGTGCAGAGCAGCGGCCTCGAAGGAAAACCGCCGTTCTTTCGCAGATCGGGTGATTTCCGGGGCCACCCACCCGCTAGAGAGCCACTTCACCCCGGGGGACCTCACCCCGCTGGGTGTGGAGAGTGCCTTTGCCGGGTCCTTCGCCGATCGCTTTGGGACGAAAACCGAGGTTGCCGTGAAGTTGTTCATGGACCAGATTCGCAGCCTATGCCGCCTGGCCGGGGGAAAAAAAAATTGTTTTTTGGGCAGCCCCGTAGCGGCTGAAATGGGAGTCAAATACCCTTTTGTCCAAGGGGCCATGTCCTGGATAACGGATGTCCCTGATTTTGCCTTAAGGGTGTCCGAAGCCGGCGGATTGCCCACCATCGCCCTTGGCATGCTGGACGCCGAGAGCCTTGATCGGAGGCTGGGACATCTGCCGGAAATCATGGGGGCGCGCCCTTATGCCGTCAACCTCGTCTCTTTGGCGGAAAACCCTTTCAGGCAGACCCATCTGGCCTGGCTCAGGAAACACAAACCCCGTTTTGTGGTGATCGCAGGCGGTGATCTTTCACCATTGAAGGAATTGGTGGAATACGGCATACAGGTCATTTACATCGCCCCTGATGAGGCCCTGTTGGGCCTGGCCCTTGAAGCCGGCGTTCGGTACGTGATCTGCGAGGGATACGAAGCCGGCGGGCACGTGGGACGGCACAGTACGCTCAGCCTTGCGCAACGGGTGTTGGATCTTAAACGGCTGAAACCATCCCGGTTCCAAAACAGTAGCATTATCCTTGCCGGGGGAATCTTCGACCGCGAGACCGCGTTCATCGCCGCCATGCTCGGGGCGGATGCCATCCAGATGGGCACCGCCTATCTGGCCACCCGGGAGATCGTTGAAACGGGTGCCCTGGCGGCACTCTATCAGCGCATGATTCTGGAATCGCTTCCGGGTGGAACGGTTGTTTCGGGCCAGGAGACGGGGCTTCGGGTGCGATCCTTGAGAACACCGCGAGCGGCCGCAGTATTATCATTGGAGAGGGAGTTTGCAGCGGGGCACCAAGACGAGCACGCCTTCCGCATGAGAATAGAAGAGATGACGGCTGGAAGCCTTTTCGCTGCGGCCCGCGGCACAGACCGGACGGGCGGGGCGCTTCTGGATGAGCAGGCCTGCCTGGAACGCGGCCAATTCATGAGTGGGGCCTGTGCCGGGCTCATCAGAAAGCGCCTGGAACTGGCTTCGTTCCACCGTGAGCTGGCCGAAGGCCCCATCTTTCTCCATCACCCGTTTGAGGGGTCCAGCGTGGGAACGTCGCAACCGTCGACCGGCCTTAACGCCCCGCCCCGCCGGGCTGACCGTGAACCGAAGCTTAGAGACACCCATGAAAGAGTTGTCATCACCGGAATGGGGATTCTCAACACCTTGGGGAATAGTCCCGAAGCGGTCTGGGCTTCAAGCCTGGCCATGGAAAGCGGGATTACCCTGGTTCCGCCTTCCCGGTGGGACCACGCGCGTTATTATGACCCCCGCCCGTTCGCCCCGGACAAGACTTACTGCACGGTGGGCGCATTCCTGGACTTTCAGGTTGCCCGCAATGAGCTCGGAGTCCCCCCCCATGATTTCCGAACCATGACCGAAGCCACAAAGATTACCCTGTGGCTTGCGGAGAAAGCCATCCACGCATCCGGGCTCCTGAAGTCGAACATCCCGCGGGAGAGAATTGCGGTCCTCATCTCTCAGAACTCGGGAGAGGCGGCGTTCACCCTCAACAATTTGATCATAAGGGCCCACGTTCACGACATCTTTTCAGATATCGACCGGGCGCTTCATCTTAGTCCGGATCAGGCGGGCGCCGTCGAACGCGAGTTGAAAGCGGGGCGCCTGGCCCCGGACGATACCACCCTTCTGGGCAGACTCAACTCCGCTGCGGCCGGTTTCATTTGCAATCGGTATGGGTTCATGGGACCCAGTCATTCGGTCTCCGCTGCCTGCGCAACTTCACTGGTCGCGCTTCACAGCGCCCTCCAGATGATCCGAACGGGCACCATCGATGCAGCCATCGTCGGAGGGGGGGAGGAGCGTCTGACGCACATGCATTTTCTGGAATTTTCAGCCCTGGGCGCCCTATTCGGGCTCTCTGGGCAGGAGAGAGCGCCCGGCGAAACCTCCCGCCCCTTCGATGCTGGAAGAGATGGAATGGTCCTGGGCGAAGGCGGGGGGGTGGTTGTCATCGAGCGAGAAAGTTCCGCCCGCGCAAGGGGTGCGCTTGTCCGGGCCGTCATCACGGGCATGGGAGCGAGCAACAACCACCTGGGAATGGTCGAGTCTTCCAGTGTCACTCAAGAGATTGCCATCCGCGCCTCTTTTCAGGGGACGCCCTATGGACCCGCGGCGGTCGACTTGGTGGAATGCCATGCCACGAGCACCCGGCAAGGCGACGTGGAGGAGTTCCGTACCCTGAGGTCTTTGTTCAATTCCGCCAAGCGCACGGTTCTCACCTCATTCAAATCTCAGATCGGCCACACGCTCGGTGCCTCGGGCATCAACAGCCTCATTCGAGGCGTTATGGCCATGCAGGCGGGGGTTTTCCCCCCTACCCTCAATTACATCAACCCAGATCCGGAAATCGACTTGACAGGATCGGGACTCTTCATCGCCCCCGAGCCGCTTGACTGGGAGAGTCCTTCCGGCCGGCCAAGAAGGCTTCAGGTCAACGCTTTCGGATTTGGAGGTTCCAACTACGTGGTGCAGGTGGAGCAGGCCATGGATGAGGCAGATACCATCCTGGTCTTTCCGGGCGGCGATCCCGGTCTCTCGCGAGAGAGGGGTGATGACACTTCGGGTTTCGAAAATCGGGCTTCGGACGGCAAGGAAACGCCGAATCCTGCGGTGGCGGTTAACGCTGGGTCTCCTGACCGTCTGGGCGTCTCTTTCTTTCGAGTCAAGATCGACCGCCGGGACTACCGGATGGCTGTTGTGGCGGAATCCGAAGAAAAGGCGCTCACCCTCATCGAGCGGGCGCCCCAACTTTCGAAGGACGGCATCACGACACCCAGGTCCCTGATGTCCCTGTCGCAGCAGGGGGTTTTCCTTGGCCCTGAGAATCTGACGACCCTGCCGATCGCCTTCGTTTTTCCAGGGCAGGGCACCCACTATGAAGGAATGGGGCGGGATCTTTACGCGTCTTTTCCGGTCATCAGGGAGTGGATGGACCGAGCTGCGGCGGTTGCGGACTTCGATCTCCTTGACCGGTTATTCCATGATCGAGAGGAGAATCTTCAGAAGACCCGGTGGCAGCAGCCGGCCCTGTTCGTTCTGGAATATTCCATGGCTCGACACCTCTTCTCACTGGGTATCCATCCGGTGGCGACGGCCGGCCACAGTTTGGGCGAACTGACCGCCCTGTGTCTGGCCGGGGTCTATTCCCTGGAGGACGGTTTCCGAATCGTGAACATGAGAGCCCGCTGCATGGACAAGGCTGCCGGCATGCACCTGGACCCGGGTGTCATGGTGGCCGTGGACGCTCCCCTGGATCTTCTCAAGGAGTTGATTCAGGAACTCAAGGAAGATGTCCACATCAGCAATATCAATTCTCCGAACCAGGTTGTCCTGAGCGGCAAGACGGAGGCGGCCAGGAATTTTAGCACCAGACTTAAGCAGATGGGATACAGGACCACTTTTCTGCACGTCAGCATGGCCTTCCACTCCCCTATCATGAGCGTCATCCATGATGAACTCGAAGCCTTCATTGCAACCATACCGTTTCACTCGCCGAAGATTCCCGTCATCTCCAATACGACCATGGCCCCGTATCCGTCGGATCCCGGCGAGATCAGGCGAATTGTGATGACCCACCTGGAATCTCCCGTCCATTGGATGAGTAACGTTCAAACGCTCTGGAACGACTATCAAGTCAGGCGCTTCGTGGAGGTCGGCCCGGGTGATGTATTGAGCAACCTCATCGCGGACACCCTCTCAGATCCGGCCTGCATTCAGACGTGTCTTGCCGGGGCAGAGAGCTTGACCTACAGGCAAGCGCTTGCTCAGCTTTTTGCGCAGGGGCACCTGAAGTTCCAAAAGGAACCGCGATTGGTTCCCCTCCCCGGTGTTGGTAAGGCTTCCGAATCTTACCCCGCCTCCCCGGTACTGTCATCACAACCCGTGGCGTTCGGGTTCGATGGGTCTGCTCCGTTGGAAGGGATCGTGCAGAGGGAAATCAACCGATTCGTTCTGGAGACTTTCGGCCGATTCCTTATGCCCACTGTCCTGAAAGCCATCCGTCAAGAGGTCGATCCGAGCTTCCAGGAAGCGGACCTGGCATCGGTTATCCAATCCCTGCTCGATCGGTCCGGACCCGTTCAGGATGGGAGGGAGACCCCCGATGTTGTTGAGTTAAGCGTTGATCGCGATTCACCTGCCCATAGCCGCCCCCCCGCCTCTGCTAAGGGGAAGCCGGCCGACCATCCACTCCCTATGGAGAAGGATGCGAGAGGATTTCCCGAGTCAGGGGGTTTACCCGAATCGATGGACCCACCCACCCCCGGCGATGCGCCTGAGACCCAGGATCACCTGGAGGACCTTATTCGAATCATCATGGATGCGACTGGATTCGAAAGAGACGAGATCCAACCCGATATGGATCTCAGACGGGATCTCTCCATCCGCTCCAGCCGTCTGCCGATCATCATGGATGCTGCGGAGCAGCGCTTCGGGATCACCATCGAATTGCAGGACTTCATCAACGTCCGCACGGTGAAGGAGATCGCGCAGAAAATCTCGGAAATAATCTCCAGGCAGCACGGCGACGGGCCACAACCGGCCACCACCCCCGTCGACCCCGGAGCGGCGCGGGATGGAATCCTGAAGGTTTCCGAAGATATAGCGAGCCTGAAGCGGCTCGTATTCCGTGACGTCCCTGTCGATCGGGCGGCTTCCATTCCCTTGAAGCTGGAACCGGGCGCGTCGGTGCTGCTGCTGTCACCCGACAGGGATGACCGGGTTGCAGCCAGCGCAGGAGCCATCTTGCGCCAGGATCACGGGGTCGAGATCATTTCCATGCCCTTCCTGCAAACGAGCCTGGGTCCAGGCGAAACCGGGTTCGACATTCGGACTCCGGAAGGGGCCCGCAGAGCTGCTGACAGGATAGCGGGCCTGAGGTCCCTTGCCGGGGTGATTATCACCCTGCCTCACGGTTTGTCGGAACGGGTAGACAGCATGCCGGATGTTTCGCGGCTTATCAGGGGGCTGTTTATTCTCCTGAAAACATTCCTCCAGGCACCGAACCGGAACTTTGTCGTGCTGATCCACGCATCGGCGGCTAGCCTAACGCCGGCCCGCCTGACGGTGGAAGGAGTGCTGGGACTCTTTCTAAGCGCGGCCCAGGAATATCCAAGGGTCCAGTTTCGCACATTGGAAATCGGCCCTGACACCGACATTCGCAGTGCTTTATGCGACGCTCTGGACAGGGGATACCCGATGGTGGAGATGGCCCATCGGGATGGGAGCGTGTTCACCTCGCAGGGACACGTCGCCCCGTTGCTCTTCAGGGACCGGTCGATGCTGGATCTTAGCCCAGGAGATGTTGTCGTCATCTCCGGGGGCGCAACCGGGATCAGTGCCCACCTGGCGCGCAGCCTGGTGCCCTTCAAACCCCGACTGGTCTTGCTGGGCAGGACCCTCCATCCAGGCCTGAACACCGAAAAAGCGCCCTCCACGAACCCGCCTTCGGAAATTCGCACGACCGAAGACAGAGCCTCGGAAATTACCCGGACCCTGGCGGATTTGCACGCCTCAGGAATCGAGGCCTCCTACCATACCTGTGATGTCGCTGACCCCGAGGCGGTTGGTGCCGTTTTGGACGAGGTGGCAAACCATTGGGGCAAGATCCGGGGGGTCATCCACGGCGCGGGAGTTCTCAGGGACGGGTTGATCAGCCAAATGAATCCGGATGAGTTTTCCAGGGTAACAGACATCAAATTCCTCGGGGCGTGGAATCTGTTCCAGGCTGCCGAGAAGACCGGCGGTTTGCGTTTTTTCGTGGGTCTTTCTTCGGCGGCTTCGATCCAGGGGAATCTTGGCCAAGCCAATTACGCGGCAGCCAACCGGATGATGTCCGGGTTGATCAGGGGCCTCCGGATGAAAAATACCGCCATCCGGTTCAAGGCCTTGATGCTTCCCCCGGTCGAGGGGGCGGGCATGGCCGATAATCCGGATATCCGGGAACTGATGCGACGGATGGGCGCGGACTATATCCATGTCAACGAGCTTGCAGGGCTTTTCTGCCGGGAGCTCTTCGTATCTCCGGACGCCGACGATTGGGTACTGTTTTTAAGGAAGCTGCCTTCCGTGAAGACGGCCAAACTCGATGACGGGCCTCGTCCTTCGCCAAATGGAAAACGCGAGGGGGGCTTTGCAGCCTTCAGCCCCGAGGACTTTCCCATGATCGAGCGGGTACACAGCCTGGACATCCGTCGAGAACACATGGAGGCTTCCCGGTCCTTCTCCCCGGCAAAGGACCTTTGGATCGAGGATCACAGACCCTTGACGTTCGTCAAGCATCCCCTGGTCTCAGCCACCATGCTTCTGGAGACGTTCATGGAAGCCGCCCGGATTCTGTATCCATATTTGCAGGTGCGAGGCGTCCGTCGGGTGCGCTTCCTGGAGATGATCCAATGTCCTCCCGATGTTCCACGGGTTTGTAGAATCTCCTGCAGTCGAGGCAGCAACGGCTTTTCGGAGGTATTGTGCGAGCTCTCCCTGGCGACCCAGGAGATCTCGCCCACCGGAAGATTGACCGATCGTTTCACGCCCCACTGCACGGGTCAGGTTGTTCTCGACGGCGGGAAAGGCGCCGCAGGGGATGGTTTCCTGGATTTTGCCATTCGACCGGACGAACTGCGGACGCAACCCATGGATCCTCAATCGATGCGCGAATGGTACAAGAAGCACAGCGGCCTCAAGGGCAGATATCGTGTGCTGGAGTTCCTTGAAGGTGCGGGTCCGGGCGTGGTCCGGGGGCGGACCACCTGCCGGCAGACAGATGATTTCGCGAATCTGGGCAACCCACCGTACCAATACTCCCCCTACCTTTTCGAGGCGCTTTTGCAGTTGACCGGCTTTTATTGCGTGGCGATGAAGATACCGACGCAACGATCCATGATTCCCATGCAGATCGGTGAGATGCGATTTTACCGAAAATGCCGGGACGGTGAACCGGTCATCCTGGAGGCCCGCCTGCAGGCGCAAGACAAGCAGGGCTTCACCTGGCATGCCAGAGGACTGGACGATCACGGCCGCAGCATCATGCAGGTTTCAAATATGCGAATGCACTGGGTCGAGGAGTAAGCCTCCAACGCTCGGAAAGGTTGGCAATGCAGGTCGGGAAAGATGAGAGTGACGGAGCCAAGCGTTGCCGAGGTGTCGCCGTCCATGCAGTGAATTTTGACCACCACGGGGGACCGGCATTTTATGCATCCCTGCCGGGTGATGGCGCGTCCATCGAAGCATGCCGGGCAAACGGGGCAGAAGACAGGATTCTCCTGATCGCCTGCCTGTTGGATCATGCGGCGGCGATGGGAAGCCCCATCTGGAAATACCGGCATTCACCCGATAGCGTTGCTTTTCCCATCCGCCTGGTCCGCGACCCGTTTGGCAGGCCCCTGCTGCGGCTGGGAGAATATCGGGGCCCAGCCATCTCCTTCAGCACCGGTGGGGGGAGTGTCTGGGCCGCTCTCTGCGGAGATGAGTCCGATATCGGCATCGATCTGGCGGCATCCGTTGAATTCCAGGCAGACTACCCCTTGCACCGGGTTTTTCATGACCACGAGCTTCACCATGCATTGCGGTTGACGGACGGAGATTGGGGAGAGGCGGCGGCGCTGCTGTGGTCCGTCAAGGAAGCGGTTGTCAAGGCCTTGGGATGCGCGTTCCACCTGGTTGCTCCGCAGCAAGTGCACGTCTATCCTTGGGCGGGAATGGGCGGGAAGTTTGATTTTTCCGTTCGCTTGGCAAAGGCGGCCATGGGGCGATTGCCCACAGGGGTCGACCAGTCCTTACGGGTGCGTTCGTTTCCCCGGGCGGAGAAATGGATTTCCATCGCTCTGTTGAGTCGACAGGTTTTATGAGACGATCGTAAAGATGGGGGTCCCAATGGGCCAACGGCCTGTCTAAACATTCACTGCTTGACTGTATTGGCGTCCGAAGCGGCATTTTTCAGACAGGCGTTAAGAAGGCAGCGTGTCGATTCATGACCAATCTAATTGAATACGCCATCGAAGTCGAAAACTTGACGAAGCGCTACGGGGATCTGCTGGCGGTCAACGACATATCGTTCAACGTCAGGAAAGGCGAAGTTTTCGCGTTCCTGGGGCCGAATGGCGCCGGCAAGACCACCACCGTCGAGATGATCGAAACGATCCGAAGGCCAACCTCGGGGAAAATACGCCTGCTCGGGATGGACGTTGCGAACGAAAAGCGCGCTATCGTCTCCTTTATCGGGGTTCTTCCCCAGGGCTTCAGCTCGTTCGACCGGATAACGGTCAGGGAAACCATGCAGTTCTACTCGCGGCTTTTCAGTCGCAAGAAAGCCGATATCGACGCATTGATAGAACTCGTGAACCTCAAGGACAAAGCCTCAGAGCAATACATGAAACTCTCCGGGGGGTTGCGGCAGCGTCTCGGCATCGCAATTGCGCTCGTGAACGACCCTGAGGTCGTGTTCCTCGACGAACCGACCACAGGGCTCGACCCGCGTGCCCGGCGCGAGGTGTGGGAAGCCCTTGTGGGTCTGAAGAAGAAGGGAAAGACGGTTTTTCTCACAACCCATTATATGGAGGAAGCCGAACTTCTTGCAGACACGGTCGCCATTATTTCCAGGGGCAGGATCATCGCCATGGACACGCCTGCCCAGCTGATAGAAAACAACGCGGACAACCTGATCCTGACACTGCAGTCCGCCGACGAAAAAACCTTTGACGTCATTGAGAAGATGGGTTTCGAGCCGGAACTTAACAACCAAAAGTCTGTCAAGATAAGGGTGGCGCGCACGGAGGACATTCGGGCAATACTGAACACCATGCAAGCGGCCGGGGCACCGTTGGCCAGCATGGATGTTCGCAAGCCCAACCTCGAACAGGTTTTCCTGAAGCTCACCGGCGAAGCGCTCGACGAAAGCGCCTCCGAGGGAAAGGGGGCGAAATGAACCTGCGCGTCGTCGGTGCAAGTCTCGTCGTGAGCATCAAAAGCTTTTACCGCGAGAAAACCACCATGTTCTTCACAACCACATTCCCGATACTGCTGATTCTCGTGTTCGGCACCATTTTCATGGACCAGGACCAGTTGAATTTTGATCTATGCGTTCAGGATCTCGACCAAACCGAAGCCTCGGCGCAAATCGCCAAGGCGCTCGAACTCAGCGGGAAGTTCACAATAACCACTGTCGATCCCGCCATCGAGGCAACCCAATACGCTAAGACCAACAAGGTGAACCTTGTCCTCATTATTCCCAAAGATTTTGAACAATCCTACCTGCAATATTCGCAATTCGGGGACCATGAAGCATTTGCTGCCATCACCTATCTTTACGACCCCAGCTCCAACTCGGTGGATACGAAGTTGCGAATCCTGGAATTGGTGTTTGCCAGGCTAAACCAGGAGCTGACCGGAAAGCCGCCCTTCGTGAGGACGACGGAAATATCGGTGCTCACCAGGAAATATCGATTCATAGAGTTCTTCATCCCCGGCATCATCGCGATGGCGGTAATGACCGCGAGCCTTTTCGGTACGGTGAACGTGAACACCGAACTGAGGCAGAAGGGGATTATCAGCAAGCTGGCCACCACACCCATCACCCGCACTGACTGGGTGCTGTCGAACATTCTGTACCAGTTTTTTCTCGGCGTCATATCCACCACTGCAATGCTGCTGGTGAGCTATGCCGTGTTTGACGTTTCATTTCAGATCAACGCCTGGCTCCCGCTGTTTATCGTGCTGGACGTTTTTACGTTCGTTGGAATCGGGATGATTCTCACCCGTATCGTGAAGGAGGCGCAGAGCGCCGCTGCAGCTGCCAATGCTATCGCATTTCCGATGATGTTCCTCTCGGGGAGCTTCTTTCCTCTCGAGATGATGCCGCGCTTCCTGCAGACCTTCGCCCAGATGCTGCCGTTGTATTATGTCAACGAGGGTCTGCGGGCATCCATGGTGTTTCACAGCAACGTGAACGCACTGGGTTACGCCGCAATGATCGGAATTTTCGCAGCCGTGGTTTTCATCCTGGGCATAATGGCTACCCGATGGGAAGAGGGCAAGTGGCAGGGTAATTCATGATAAAGGCCCGGTTCGTTGGTGGTCCGCGTTATTTTTCAACACATTACAGGCATCTTGCCAATCAGATGGGTGGGGATTCCTGCAGAAGCGCCCAAGAAGAAAAAACAGCGTGCTGTTTCTCGTTGTCCATCTATTGCAAGGCTTCCAGCTCCACGGCGACGGCATCCAGGGCAAAGCGGATTTGCTCGGGTGTATGGGAGCAATTGACAAAAAAACGCAAGCGGGCGGAGTTGTCAGGTACTGCCGGATAGACCATGGGCAGGACATCGATCCCTTGCCTCAGGAGGGCTTGAGAGAGTTTTACCGCCTTCAAGGAATCCCCAACGATCACTGGAATGACAGGGGAGTCACCGCTGCTGCCTCCGGTATTCAGGCCCTTTTCCCGGGCGAGGGTGAGAAACAGCCCGGAGAGTTCTCGGAGGCGCGCCACCCGTTGCGGTTCTTTCCTGAGCAAACGAATGGCGGCCAGCGATGCGGCGACATTCGGCGGAGGCATCCCAACGCTGTAGACAAAGCCCGGCGCAGTGTATTTCAGGTATTCGATGAGGGCTACGGATCCGGCGATGTAACCTCCGCAACCCGCAAAGGACTTGCTCAAGGTGCCCATCCAAAGGTCCACATCAGCAGGATTGACGCCAAAGTGCTCGCCAATCCCTCCGCCCCTCTCCCCCAACACCCCGATGGAATGAGCCTCGTCAACCATCAGATAGGCGTTGTTTCGTTTCTTGATCTGGATGAATTCAGGCAGGTCCGGAATATCACCGTCCATACTGTAAATGCCTTCCAGAACGACAAGAGCCCGCCGGAAACGGGGGCGCGATTCACTGAGAACCATGTCCAGGGCTTGCCAGTTGTTGTGGGGAAAAGAGATTTGTGTCGACTGGGAGAGTTGGCAGCCTTGGAGGACACTGTTGTGGATCAGGGCATCATGGGCGATGAGGTCGGATTTGCCGAAGAGATGGCCGATAGTGGTCACGTTGGTGGCATGCCCGCTCACAAAGACCAGGCTGTCCTCTGTTCCGATCAGGTCGGCGATTTCCCGCTCGATCTCGCGATGCAGGGGTCTTTCACCTGAAGCCAGTCGGCTTGCCGAAACGGACGTGCCGAAGCGGTCGATGGCCTCTTTGGCGGCTTGAGACACGACCGGATCCCCGGACATGCCCAGGTAATTGTACCTGGAAAAGCTGATGAGATCCCGGCTTTGTGCAGCGACCCCATCGGGGGGGACCCCTCCGTGGACCCTGAAGTAGGGATTTTCGATACTGCGCGCTTTCATTCCCAGCATGATCCGCCGAAGGTTCCGGTATTCGGGCAAGTCCTCAAACGGCAGGTACTGGGGTTGTACCTCAGGGGCCTTTATATGGGCACCAATCCTTTCCACTGGCCCTTTGGAGTGAAGGCCGGGTGACAGCACCTTTTCCAGCGGTCCGGCTTTCGCTTCCAACCCGCTTGCCGACCGCTTTTGCCAGAGAACATGCCGCGTCAGGTCGGAAATGCCGGCCCCGAGAAAAATCGCCTCGACGGGAACCTCGATTCCCAGGTATTCCTCAATGGTGGTCTTCAGCTCCACGGCCATCAGCGAATCGATGCCCAGCGTATTCAGGGGCGCGTGCACATCAACCCTTAAAAACGAGATATTCAGAAGATCCGCCACCTTTTTGGCAATGCGAGACTCGATGGCACAGATGAGCTCCGAAGTTTCTTCGTTACCCATCTCATCATATTCCAATCCGCTGACTTTGAGCGCGGCGGCCTTCAGGCGGCTTGCAGCCGAGGTGTCCGCCCGCGTGTCGCCCGGTCGACATGCTTCCTGTCCCTGGGTGGGTGTCTCCGGCGCCACTGCCTGGGAATGCCCCACGCACTTGGCGACAACCTTCAATTTGCCCTGGATAAAATGATCCCGGCAAAGGCGCCGTTGGATCTTCCCACTGGTCGTTTTGGGAAGGCTGCAGGTCTTGAGGAGCGCAACCGCGTAGGCCTGGACGCCATGCTCGCGTGACACAATTTGGCGAATGGCTCCGATCACCTCCTCCGCATCCAGTTTTTTGATGTAACGCCGTTCAACCTCTTGTACCACTACCAGACGTTCCTCACCCTCAACTTCAACGCCAAACGCGGCCCCGCCGCCCGTCCGCAAAGCCTCATGGCTTCTCTCCACCGTCCTTTCGATGTCTTCCGGATAGTGGTTGAGGCCCCGTATGATGATAAGATCCTTCAGACGTCCGGTGACAAACAGCTGGCCGGCCTGGATAAACCCGAGGTCTCCCGTTCGCAGAAAGGGACCGTCGCTCTTGTCAGCGAGTCTTGCCCGGAAAGTCTGCTCCGATTCCACGGGCCGATTCCAATATCCTTGTGCGACGCTTGGCCCTGCGACCCATATTTCGCCGAGCGTGTCGCTTTTGCAGGGCGTTTGCTTCTCCGGGTCGACGATGACAATCTCATGACCCGGCGGCGCTTCCCCATTTCCCACCAGTTTTAGAACGGGTTTTATGTCTTCCACCGCCAGGTCAAGGCGGCTGGTTTTCAGCGCCTGCGCGTCCACCGGCAGAAATGTTGGCTCGGATTGCTTGCTGCACCCGGAGGCGATCAGGGTTGTTTCCGCGAGGCCATAACAGGGCAGATAGGCTTTTTGCCGAAAGCCGCAGGATTCGAAAGCTGCGGTAAAGCGCTGGAGCGTCTCCCCTCTGACCGGTTCGGCACCGTTGAAAGCGACATCCCAACTGCTCAAATCAAGTCCTGACTTCTGCTCCGAGGTGATCTTTCGAACACAGAGATCGTAGGCAAAATTGGGCCCGCCACTGGTCGTGGCGCTATAGTGTGAGATGGCCGCAAGCCAGCGCAGCGGTTTTTGGATAAAGTGCACCGGCGACATCAGAATCGCATCTACGCCTGCGTATATGGGCTGTATGATCCCTCCGATCAACCCCATGTCGTGGTACGGGGGAAGCCAGGTTACGCCGCGGGTACTCGGCGAGTGCCCAAAGATCGAGTGGATGGCGGATGAATTATGAAGCAGGTTTCCATGGCTGACCATTACGCCCTTGGGACTTCCTGTCGAACCGGATGTGTATTGGAGGACAGCCAGAGAATCACAACCGATGGTTGGTTCCTGCCAGGAATTTGCCAGATCGTCCGGAATAGTGTCGGTTGTGACCCATTTGAGGCCCATCAGCCCGGGAGCCTGATCTATCTGACGTCTGAACTGTTCCAGACTAGAGGCCGTGGTGAGCGCAGCCGCTGGTTTTGCGTCGGATACCGTTGCTTGTAGATTTGCCAGAAGCTGTTTGGAGTGCGGGGGATAGGCCGGCACGGCGACCATGCCTGCGCACAGGCACCCGAAGAGTGCCGTGGGAAAATCGGTTCCCATTGGGTAGAGCAAAAGGACTCGCTCTCCAGAAGGGAAGAGCGATTGGAGATATGCCGCAATAGCGAGCGCCCTTTGTTCCAGTTCACCATAGGTCAGTCTGCTTTCCTGTGATTCTCCATCCTTGAGATAGATGTAGACGCTTTTCTCTCGATGCGCTTGAGCCCTCCAGCGCAGCAGGCGGATCATGTTCGGCAGTTCTATCGAGCAGATCGTTGAGCGCGTGTTGGGCTGATTGGCACGGTCCAAATCGTCTTTCATGTTGTGGTTCGTTTCTTACGTAAAAGAATCCTGGGGTCATCAACGGCTGCCCCGATACGCTCAATGGTCCATGCCAATCGCTAATCGCACCGCGATGCAAGATGCCCCCTTTTTTCAATTTTCTCAAAGCATGCCGGGTTTGTCAACTTCAGATCCTCACGACGGTGGGTGGTGCCTTTCAGGGTGGTTGACCATCGAAAGGTGTGGTGGCACCCATAGCAGGCTTCAGCAAGACTCGTCGGCGCTTGTCGCTGGCGGTGCACAAATGCCGTGTTCACCAAGGTGCTGGAGATCCTTGCCGCCGAAGGGTTGCTGCGGGGCAAGAAGCTGGGGATCGACGCCACTGGCGCAACCCGCACAACCCCGAGTCCGAAATCGCTAAGATGAAAGATGGGCGCATCGGTTTTACCGAAGAGTGCGAGCAGGCGGTGGATCTGGAGACCTAGACGGTGGTCGCAGTGAGCGTTCAGGGAGCCGACCGGAATGATCAGTGCACGGTGGGATGAGACCCTGCAGACCACCGCGGCGCAGATGGCTCGGCAGCTGCAGCGGGACTATGCTCTGCTTCAGCAGCGCCTATCATTGAAGGAACTGGTGCGGTTGATAAATGACCGGACCCCGTCGGATCGGGGGAAAAAAATGAGCGCATTCGTCAGGTTGCCGAAGGCTTGGAATCGCTCAAGGGGTCCCGTACACGGTGACTCTGCAGGATGTGGGCATTGGTTATGGTCGCTTCCTGCGGTGGCGTCGGCGGATCCTGCGGGGAGAACCTCCGATGAAGCGGCCGCGAGGTCCCCACAAGGTACGACCGTTGAACCTGTAGCAGCTGAAGCAGGATATCGCCGCCCTCTGCCGTGTGGTCTGGCATCGTCCGGATCTGGTCTGGAGCATGGATGGCTGTAAGTTCATCCATCGGCTGGGGGGTACCCGGTTGCATGTTCACCCGCTTCAGGATCTCTGCTCCCACTGCAAGTTCTCGCCCCTGACCTGGCCGGGACCGAACCCGAGATTGGATTTCCAGCAATCCAGCACGGCGGCTTGCTTTCCTGCCGAAAGGGTCTTGACCCCACAACCGGGCCAGGAGGGCTGGCAGGTTAGAAAACCCGCTTCGCCCAGATGCGCCGGCTTGTTGTGCCAGTCGTACACCGTGGTGTAATGGACACCGGCGATTTTTGCCGCCGCTTTGATCCCGACGCTGGCCGCGCTTTTCAGAATGGTCAGTTTCTGTGCCTGGGTGAATTGCTGTGAACTCATCGCACTTTCTCCTTCCGTTGATCGGAGAGAAAGTCTTACCCTGCTTTTTCAGGTTTTTTAAGAATTCTTAGTACCACAAACAGCTACTTTACACTCGACATAAAGGTTGATCCCGCGCTTTGCGCCGCATCCACAAAAAATTATTGCTAAAATTGCTTTTCAGGGGTTAAAGAATTATGGAGTGCCCGCGCACGGTTTCATTAAGAGCACTGACCGGTTTCGGATCCGGAAACGGTCGATTTTCTGTGAGTTCAGGTTATGGACGGAAACCACGGAGGTCGCCGATGAGCAACCTCAGACGTCCAAACAAGCCGCCAGGAGAAAAAAGGAGGTGCTCGTGCCATGTTGAATCTCGAGAAAATTAAGATGGATTACTGCATTGATCAGCTCAACAGCGCCTACAAGCGCAATTACAGTAACATGGAGCAGGAACTCGGAAACGTGATCGGGTGGTCGTCGCATCTCGCTTTGGAAATCATCGCCAACTCCGATGCCTTGTATCACAACGTCGAGCACACCGTAATGGTAGCCCTGGCCGGCCAGACCATCCTCGAGGGCAAGCACCTTTCGGAGGGCGGGGTATCACCAAAAGACTGGGCGAATTTCATGATCGCCCTTTTGTGCCACGACATCGGCTATGTGAAAGGAATATGCAGGGATGACCACGACAGCACAATCGCCACCGGAGTTAATGGACAAAAAGTGACCATTACCCCCGGTGGTACGGATGCGGCCCTGGCTCCCTATCACGTCGATCGAAGTAAAATGTTCGTACTTGAGCGCTTTGGCAAGGGGATGCTGACGGCAGGCCTGGTCGATGCCGAACTGATGTCCGCTTATATCGAAATGACCCGTTTTCCGGTTCCCGACGGTGAGATGTACCAGGATACAAAAGGGTATCACGGGCTGGTAAGGGCAGCCGACTTTATCGGCCAACTCGGCGATCCCTATCGCCTCCAAAAATGCACGGCGTTATTCTACGAATTCGAAGAAATCGGCCTCAATAGGGTGCTCGGGTACAAAACACCCGGGGATTTACGCGAAAACAACGCTAAATTTTACTGGGACCATGTGAACATTTACATTCAGGAGGCCTTGCGCTATCTGCGGGTGACCCAGGATGGAAAACAGTGGATCGCCAACCTGCAGGCCAATGTCTTCGGTTCGGAGCACGGATGCAGCATGTGGCCCTTCGCATGTTCAGGCACTTAACATAGGCTGTTAAGGCCTCATCGACGGTTTCCGAAGCAGCCGGCCGCTCGTTTCGGCAGAACAGCACTGCGGACAGTTTCTCCTTCCGGCCAATGGATCTATTGTAACTTTTTAGAGTTCGTAGAGACAAGAGACCTTTTACAGCCTGCGGACGGCCGATGAGACTCACTTTCAAGTCAGTCAAATCTGTTTCCTACATTACGCCCGCCTCCATCACCTTCACCGTTATTTTCATGGTGGTAACGCTCTTTCTGTCCGGCAACCCGATCCTGGACATGATCGAGCTCAAGACCTACGACCTTCGCTTCCGGTCACGCGGCCATTTGCAGCCGACAACACCGGTGGTCATGGCGTTGGTCGACGAAAAGAGTCTCGATGCAGAGGGGCGCTGGCCGTGGCCGCGCTCTAAAATCGCCACGCTTGTCGACAGCCTTTCTCAAGACGGTGCCAAGGTGATCGGTTTTGACATCGGATTCCTCGAGCCGGATGCCAATTCCCAACTGGCCCTCATCCGTCGTCTCAGCCAGGAAATCGTCGCCCTCGACATCAAGCACCCGAAACTGGAGGCCTTCCTCAAGGAGCACGAAACCGATGCCGACAACGACCTCATCCTGGCAACGGCGTTGAAAAATTCGTCCGCCAAAGTTGTCCTCGGGTATTTTTTCCACATGCGTGAAGAAGAACTCGATCATCGATTTGAAGCAAGCCAGATCGAGAAGCAAATCGAACAGATCAGCGCCTCGAAATACCCGCTTGTCATTTTTAAAGACAAGGACCTTGACATCGAGCCGTTCATCAAGGCCTACACCCCGGAGAGCAACCTCGAGATATTCAGCCGCGCGGCGGCATCAGCGGGTTACTACAGCGTCAGGAGCGACCAGGACGGCGTCGTGCGCTGGATGCCGCTCATCATCCAGTGCGGCGAGGACCTCTTTCCGCCGCTGGCGGTGCTGTGCACCTGGCATTACCTGGACAAACCCCAGCTGATGGTTAAGGTGGCTCGCTACGGGGTGGAAGGAATTCAGCTCGGAAAGCGGTTCATTCCGACGGATGAAAACGGCGAACTGCTGATCAACTTTTTGGGGCCGCCGAAAACCTTCCCGCACATTTCCATCACCGACATTCTCAACGGCCGGCTCGCCGGAGGCACCTTCACGGACAAGATCGTCCTTATCGGCGCGACCGCCATGGGAACGCACGACTTGCGGAGCACACCCGTCAGCCCGCTTTATCCTGGCGTTGAAATTCACGCCACCGTCATCGACAACATCCTGACTCAGGACTTCATCACCAAGCCGAACTGGTCGAAGGTCTTCGACATGTTCGCCATCGTCACCCTGGGTGTTCTGACCGGGCTTGCCTTGCCGCGCATGAGCGCCTTCAAGGGACTCTGCTTTGCCGTCGCCCTGTTCGCCCTTCACATAATCGTGGCCCGTTGGCTTTTCGTTAATATGCGGGCGTGGCTCAACATCGTCTTCCCTCTGTTGGTGCTTTCAGTGAATTACACGGCACTGACCGCATACTACTACGTCACCGAAGAAAAAGAGCGCAAACGGATCAAGGGCACCTTCAGGCAGTATGTGGCCCCGCTGGTGATCGAGGAACTTCTCAAGGCGCCGGACCGATTGAAACTGGGTGGGGAGGAAAAGGTGCTCACGGTCCTCTTCAGCGACATCGCCGGATTCACGACTTATTCGGAACGCTACACCCCGAGCGAAATGATCGGCATCCTGAGCGATTACTACGGGGTCATGACCGAACAGATCTTCATCTGCCAGGGTACGCTCAAAGAGTACGTGGGCGATGAAATCATGGCCTTTTTCGGCGCGCCCCTCGAACAGAGGGACCATGCCCAGCGGGCCTGCATGGCCGCACTCGCCATGCGCGAGCGGCGCCAGGCCCTGCGCGCCGAATGGGCCAAGATCGGCCGGCCGCTCCTGAAGGCCCGCACGGGGATCAACTCGGGTCCCATGCTCGTCGGCAACCTGGGTTCCCACTATCGTTTTGCCTACGGCGTCCTGGGAGATCAGGTGAACCTCGGATCCCGTCTCGAGGGTCTCAACAAGATTTATGGAACCGACATTCTCATCGGTGAGAACACTGCCAATCTGGTCAGGAACGATTTCCTGCTGCGCGAGGTCGACTTGGTGCGGGTGGTCGGGCGGCAGCAGTGCGTCCGGGTCTACGAACTGGTGGCCAGGTCTTACGCTGCGCTCCCCAAGGAACTGGAACTGGCTATTAAAAGCTACGGCGCCGGTTACCAGGCTTACTGCGAACAGCGCTGGAACGAAGCGCTGGGTTTCTTCAACCAAAGCCTGAAAACATGGCCGGACGACGGGCCGTCAAAAACCATGGCGGAACGCTGCCGGTATTACCAAAAATTACCGCCGCTGGAGGGCTGGGACTGTGTCTATGAGCCGGAAACCAAATGACCCGATCCCGCCATTTAGGACGGCTTGCGCCACGCCCACGAAAACGCCCCCTGAGGCATGGCCCAAACGGCCCACGCCCCGAACCCAAATCGTCATCTGCCTTTACAGGGGTCGTGCCATCTGCCGCCATAGAAATAAGGGCAGCTGGTATTGTTTCCGGCTTTCAACATGACCTGATCGGTTGCTTCTATCGCAGT
>JBFYYO010000037.1:0-23802 GCA_041310025.1 Syntrophobacterales bacterium | reverse complement strand
GCAGACGGTCCCAGAGTGGCAACGGCAAACGGGATCTCAAGGCTGTTGAGCGGCGATGCAGCGGCCGCTCGGCAGGCGCGTTAGAGCGCGCAGGGGCAGCTCATCCAGAATCTGTGCTGGGTCGGAGATCCCTCAGGAGGACGGACTTGAACAGCTCTCAGCGAACCGAAAATCTTGCAGAATTTCGAGAAAACCATTCCTGAGGCAGCTTTTTAGCCTGTCACAGACCAGCCGATCCGTCGGAAAGGCCATTTCCTGCGGCAATTGGTCGAGGGGGAAGAACCTGACTTCACTGGCATCCGATCCTGCCTGCAACTCCCCGGACAGCCGTCTTCCCAGAAACCAGATGCCTACGGTCTGTCGTTCGGGATCGTGAAAATTGGAGTGTACGGTGAAAACAGGACCCAGCAACGCTGTCAGGCCGGTTTCCTCCATGAGCTCGCGTTGAGCGGCCTCCCTGACGTCTTCGTCCCATTCCAGATGCCCACAGGGAATGCACCATTGGCCTTCATAGGATCCGATGCGTCGGACGAGGAGGATCTCGTCGCTCTCCACGAGGATGACTGCGACACCGACCGTGGGATTTCGGTAGAACACCCGATCGCAGTTTGGACAATAGGGTCGCTTCCGCAAATCGCCTTGCTTCATGCCGAGGGAAATGCCGCAATACGGGCAGAATCGAAAGCCCAAACCAACTCCCCCCCTGCAAGTCTTCCAAGGTCTTCCAACCGCTGAGATCATTGGCAAGTGGCCGGCTGGACCTTGCCTCAAGGCCCGACGGTTTTTGTCCCTGGCGGGGACTCGACCGATCAGGCGAAGTCATCCAGCTGGCTGGCCCAAAACGGGTTTTTCATCTTTTCATTTTCCAGCTTGAGACAGGCGTAAAGAACCCGGTTGAGTGGGGTTTCCACTCCGGATTGCCTGCCCAGCTTCACCACCATTCCGTTCAGGGCCTCGACCTCCATAGGTCGGCGCCATTCGAGATCTCGGAGCATGGAGCACTTGAATTTCTTGTTGTACGATTCCGCAAGTCGCATGGCCTCCGAAACCACGCCCTCGGGCAGGTTGACCTCGCGCGCGCGCGCCAGCAGCTCGACTTCCCGCATCACCCCGGTGACCAGGTCCCTGGTTTCGGGACACGAGAGCACCAGTCCGAGGGAGGCGTGCGATAGGGTGCTCACTCCATGGATTCCACAAATGAAGAGGAATTTAGACCACAACACCTTCTGGATGTCCGAGCTGAGCTCCGCTTCGATGCCGGCTCGCTGGAAAGTGTCGAGGATTGCCTCGGCGCGTGCCGTTCGTTCACCGGAGAGCTCGCCGAAAACAATCCTTCCCGCCTGACCGCTGTGGGCGATGACTCCGGGGGCTGCGATGGAGGCTTCAATGAAGGTGGTCCCGGCCATGATGCGCTCCTGCCCGTACTCCTGAACCAGCTTGTCGACATTGTCGATGCCGTTTTGCAGAGTCAGGATCACCGTATTCTCTTCAACCATCGGGGCTGCGAAACGGGCAACGTCTTCCGTGTCGAAGGATTTGACGCAGAAGAGGAGAAGGTCTACAGGGCCGATCTCATGAGGCTCGGAGGTCACATGGATCAGGACCCGGAAACTGCCTTGGCTGGAGACGATCTGGAGCCCCTCCTCCAGGATGGCCTGGCGATGCTTGCCCCGAGCCACAAAATGGAGGTCAAACCCCACCCGTGCCAGTAGTCCGCCAAAGTAGCCTCCGATTCCGCCCGTTCCCATGATGCCAATCTTCATGAGATATCCCTCCATTGCATAAGGCCGTTGGTTCTCATTCGGGAAAAAGCCCGAGAGCGGCCGGGGTGCACTGCTGAAAGTGCGAGAGCACCTGGTGAACCGATCACCAAATGAACGCCTGCTTTCGCTCAGGCTTACTGTCGGCGCGCCTCGGCTGCCCGCCTGAGCACCATCCTGACGCAGATCACGGCGTGGCCCCTGTGCTCAATGCCTGCTTTTCCGGCGCACAACGGAGCCTCGAAAGAGCTCACGGCTGACAGGATGCTGTTCCAATCTGTTCCACGAGGGGCGATTCCACCCACATTGGTCTGAGCTCCAAACCCAATCGAGCTGCCAGGGCCCATTCCGAATGTGAAGAAAACGAGGAAGATCTTATACCTGCTGGGGGTCAGCTCGTCAAATCAAAGCTGAGAAATCACTCATGAAACACTTTGACAAAAATAATTGAGACTATCTATAGTGAAGGTCCGATTTGTTTGATCACGCATGGATAGCCCACTTGACGACCACACAGAAGCGGGAAATCACCTCCATCATGAAGAATGTCTTCTCTAGTGTCCTGGAGTGCATCGGAAACACTCCCCTCATAAGAATCAACCGCCTGAACCCGAACCCCAATGTAACGCTCTATGCCAAGTGGGAGGCCAGGAACCCTGGAGGCTCCATCAAGGACCGGCCGGCACTTTCCATGATCGAGAGGGCGGAGCGCGAGGGATTGCTCACCCGGGAGAGAATCATCATCGAGGCCACAAGTGGGAACACGGGGATCGGCCTTGCCGTCGTGGCCGCCGTCAAAGGGTACCGCCTCATGCTGGCCATGCCGGAGACTGCCAGCCTCGAGCGCCAGAAAATCCTCAAGGCGCTTGGCGCAGAGCTCCTTCTGACTCCAGGCAGTCTGGGCACCGACGGCGCCATTGAGGAAGTTTACCGGTTGGTTCGTGAGGATCCCGATCGCTATTTCATGCCCGATCAGTTCAACAACCCGGCCAACCCGGCGGCCCACCAGTTCGGCACGGGCCCCGAAATCTACGAGCAGACGGATGGCAAGGTGAATGCCGTCGTCGTGACGCTCGGCACATCCGGCACCGCCATGGGCATCCTGCGGGCCATGAAGGAGAGGAACCCGGCCATCGAGGTCATCGCCGTGGAGCCCTACTCGGGGCACAAGATACAAGGACTCAAGAACATGAAGGAGTCCTATGTCCCGGGGATATTCGATCGCTACGCCCTGGACCGGGTCGTCCATGTGCGTGATGAGGATGCCTTCGAGATGGCTCGCCGACTGGCCCGCGAGGAGGGGATCTTTGCGGGGATGAGCTCCGGTGCCGCCATGGCTGCGGCCGTCCGGCTGGCCGAAGATCGTCAGGACGGCATCGTGGTGACCATTCTTCCCGACGGAGGGGATCGCTATCTCAGCACCAACCTCTTCACCACCATGCTCGAGCCCGACTTCAGCTTTTTTGACGTGCTGCAGCGCTCTAAGGTGGAGTTCAAGCCCATTCAGGAAGGCAAGGTCCGCCTGTTCGTGACGAGCCCCCCCCTGGATCAGTCGCTCACGGTCCAGGAGGTGAGGCGTTTCCTGCTCGCGGACCTGCTCACCCGCTTCATGGAATACAAAGGCTTTTCCGTGAGACAGGTGGTTCTGGTTCCCGATATGGAGAGCCGGACCATCCAGGGTGCGCTGGCTTCCGGGCTGGATCTGCAAGCCTACACCCAGAGGCAGATGGATCTGATTCTGGAAGAGTTCGATCGGCTGGGTCTCAAGCGGGCGTATCGGTATCCACGCACAACGGAACATCTGGATATCATTGAGAATGATATAAGAATGCTCATCAACAAGGGCGTGGCCTATGAAAAGCTGCGCTCGGTCTACTGCGATCTCGCCAAGAGCAAGAACTATGGGGCCCTCTCACGGGTGGACCTGAAGAAGATTCGGCTCGGGACGACCGTTGATATGGATGCTTATGAAAAGCTCAACCCCCGGGATTTCACCCTCCTCAAACGCTCCACCCTGGCCGAGCTCAAGCACGGGATGTGCATGAAAACCGACTGGGGGAACGTCATTCCCACCCGGCACATCGCCGCTGCGGCTGTTGCCATTCACCACCTGGGGCCGACCTTCGACATTCACATCAGCAGCATTGACTTCCTGTTTCCGCATCTGGAGAACATGAAGGCGGTGGGAGAAACCCTGACGGGCAAGCCTCTGGCCAATGTGTGGATGCTCTGCGAGAGGGTCTGGGCGGGGAAGGATGAAAAGCCGGTCAGTGAGCTGGATGAAATGACGCCTGTCCGCGACTTGGTCAGCAGTGGTTTTTCGCACGAGGAGATTCGCTTCTGGCTCCTCTACACACATTATCGAAAACCAGTCCAGATTTCCCGGAAAGCCATCCAGAACGCTATACGAGGGTATCGGCGCCTGGTTGAATTCATCAGCAAGGTACTCCATGCCCGTTGTGTCGGCAGCGAGAGCAAGGCCATCCCTGAGATGATCTTCTCTCTCGAGCAAGGCTTCTTCGACGCCCTTGCCGATGACCTGAACATTCCGAAAGCCATGGCCGCACTTTATCGATTCGTTCGCCAGATGCATCCCATCCTGGACACCGCACAATTCGATGAAACGCAGAGATCCCAGATTCTGGATTCCCTGGAGAAGCTCAACAGGATTCTGGGAGTGTTTGACCTGGATCTGAAGGGGTTGTCCCCTGAGGAGCAGACTTTGGTGGCCAGGCGGGAGGCGGCCAGGGCGGCGAAGAACTGGGAAGAGGCCGACCGGTTGCGGGAGGATCTGCTGAACAGGGGCGTTCGGGTGCTGGACACGCCCTGCGGCACGCGGTGGGAGAGGACGAAATGATGGGAAAGGCTGTTGAAGGGAAGGGGAGCCCTTGGCAAGAGAAACCTGGAGGCTCCCCGGGTCAGAACCTCGAGCAGCGTTGACCCCTCCCTCCGCAGATGTCTGTGGGATGGATGAGCTTCAACGCAGCCGCACCTGCGGAGTTAGACCATTTCCCAAACGGTATCCGCCAATCCAATGGATCGCGTGGCTTCGAACAGCCGGACGGCCTCTTCATAGGCATGGTCCGAGATGCGCCTCTTGAAGCAGGAAGGCAGAGCGTTGAAAAGGGGTGCGAAGGCTGAGTTGGCTTTCTTGATGTTGCCCCCCGTGTTGTTCGTCTCCACGGCCCACTTCCACATTTCCTGCCAGAGCTCATCGGGAACGCCCCGGTAGGGCCGCTTGATGTATTCCCGGTTTTCGGTCGTCATGGCGTTGCCGTTCTGGTTCATGGCCAGCCCGAATGAGACGTTCTGCCAGAGGGTTCCCACATTGCCTTTGCGGATGCCGTACTGGATAAAAGAGGAAACCTTCTCCAGTGAAGTCCCCGTGATGCCGTGCTGAGCAATATCCACCGACCAGGGCTGAATGGCTTTCCAGATATCCCGGGTCAAATCCAGCTGGATGCCCTCGTGGGCTGTCCCAAAATACGTCCCGTGGATCGATCCGTTGTTGATGGCCAGAAGGTTCGGCCGAATTCCCTTTTTGTCGAGCTCTCCGATGAACCAGCTGGCTTCTTCCGGCTGGGTGAACCCTTCGGCGCTGCCGCTCTTGGCGCCGATTTCGCCCAGTTCCACCTCCAGGTTCAGGTTTCGCTCGATGAGCGGTTTCGCCAGCTCAGCGGTGGCGGCCAAATTCTTCTCGTTCTCCATGTGGGAAGCATCGATGGCAAACGATGTGAAGCCCGCCTCCATCTCTTCTGCGATCAGCTTGCGAACACCCTCGACATCCTCCGGCTTCTTCACGGTGATGTGATCGGCATGAATGGCGAAGGGGACCTCCGTGTTCCCAAGGCGCTCGTTTTCCTGAACTATGTACTCCGCGAACGTGTGCGGTGTGAATTCCGTATAGGTCAGCTCAGACTTGGCAATTTCGTACATGACAGGAGCCCGGCTGGCCATGGAGGCCATCACAATGCCTTCCACGGGAAGCTTGCAACGCATGTTCACCGCCATGATCATGGCGTCATGTTTCTTGGCGGCCTGAATCAGGGCCTTGCCGTTCACAAGCGGCACCAGGGAGTTGGGGAATCGAGCCTTCACATTCTCAGGGCGAATATCCTTCTTTGTGGGAAACATGGTCCTTCCTCCTTTCGGGGTCTTGAGACTCAAGCTCCGCAGTCCGTCGGCCCACGCATGAGCCGAGCCTTGTCCGCATGATCAGAAAGAAATAGATCAGACGCGTGCATGTTCCAGTGAACAAATGACTGCGCCTTTAGAACCACGAAGCAAAAGTGGAAACTCTGAGGATATTAGAATCTTAGTCCTGAAAGTGCAAGGGTCAAAGGGGGCAGGAGCGCTGATGGACATCAGGGCGAATCCGGTTCCGACCGCCGATGGAGGGAGGGAGGTTCGGCTCTTGAGCTCCCCCTCACAGATTGCAGGTCTTTCGGCCTCCGTGCGCGGAGTCAGGCGGTCGAAAAGGCAGCCGGTCTTCGGACTGCTTTCTACGCCGCCTTGCTCTGAAGCAGGAGCTCAGCGTATGAGCCGTCTTTCGGGGGCTGGATCTCGCGATAGAAAGGCTTTTCGAGGAAAAGGGCCACCTGGGTTGCACTGCGCCATCGTTTCATGGGATCGCATTCCAGGCAGTTCATGATGAGCTCGTTCAGCTGGTCGGGGATCTCCGGCCTCCAGACCTTGGGAGGGGTGGGATACTGCTCGCAGTGCTGAATCTCATATTCATCGTAGGATGATGCGCTGAAGGCCGGCACTCCCGTGAGCATCTCATAGAAGATGGTCCCAAACTGATAGATGTCGGTAAAAATCGGCGGTTTGCGGCGGGCCAGATAAGTCCGAAACTGCTCGGGGGCTCGATAGGCCAGGAACGGTAATGGCAGTTTGCGAACGGATGTGTCCGCGGGATTGGCCTTCTGGATCAGGCTCCAAAGCCCTGAATTGTAGATTTTCACCACCGGTTTTCGATCATGCAGCAATACTCGCGACGGCCTGAGGTCCAGATGGAATATGTTGCGGACCTCTTCATCGAGGCCCTTGTGAAGATGGAGATCGCCCAGGGCTTCAAGGAGGCGGTGAGCGATGAACACGGCGAGACGGATGGGGAAAGGACGTCCGCCGGTGAGCAGGTCCACAAGCGATACGGGCAAGTTCTCCCGGACGATGAAAAAGAGATCGTCCGAGTGCGCAAGGTCCAGAACCTTGACCACGTGAGCGGATGTGCTCATCCGCTGAGCATGGACCCACTCTCCGAGCGATTTGGGACACAGGGACTTGTTGAAGGGAGAAGCGAGTGTTTGGCCGGCGTAGTGCCTTCCGGTCTCTTCCTCTTCAAGCTCAACGACCAGTGAGGTGAGGCCGATGTGCAGCGGATGCAGGATTTTGTAGCGGCGGTCCTCACCCGTGACGGCTTGTCCCTTTGCATTCTTCCAGGACTGGATGGTCCTTCCAAGAAGCTCGCTGATGGATGACTGATCCAGTGAAGCAATGGATTCGGCGACGAAATCCTTCCCTGCGCCAGAGGATGCATTCACGCTCGTTTGCGGTTTGCCCTCGATGGGCTTTTCTGCTTTCGCCCGTGCGGCAGATTTAATGCCGGTCTTTCTATGAGTCTGCGAGCACTTGGTAATCTTGAGCAGAGTTTTGTTTCTCAGCGGTTCCGGGATATCCGGCTCGTTGTAGACCAGGTTGTAGTAATGAATCGCCTGATCCCATTCTTCCAGAAAAGCGGCGCAGTCGCCACAGTGCTCCCAGATATCCAGCACACGGTATCCGACGGCGGCTGCCCGTTTGAACTCGAGGATCGCCTCCCGGTAGAACAGGCCGTCCATGAGCGCCAGTCCGTACTGAAAAATCTGCTCTCCACTCTGACTCTCAAAAGTGGACTCTAGAGGGATGACCTCCGGAGCTGCCTCATGGACCGGGTCTGTCCCTCGCATCTGCTCCAATGATGAATGGATCTCGGATGCGAGCGCGGACCTCTCCGCATCGGGAATATCGCTCTGATCCAGTTCCGACAGGAGCGCTTCCAGGATGTCTGCAGCGCCATCCTTGATTCCCTGTTCGAAATACAGGCGAGCTTCGGTGAGCCGCTCACGGTACTGGGCCATGGCCTCTGAGGACATCATCACTCCAGAAGTTTCCAGGGGTCGCTCGAAGACTCACGATGACAGGAGGTGACAGAGGAATCGATCTTCCGTGCGGACTGCCGGGAAGAGCCGGCCTCCATTCCGGCAGTCCATCCGCCACGGTGATCAGTGATCCGCCTCGTCGTGATGCACTGCTTTCAGCAGATGATCCACATGGAGAACAGGTACTTCGTCGTCCGAGCCCGTTCGAATCCGCCCCAGGATGGCCTTCGAGCGCGAAGACAGATCGATGGTTTCCGTGACCAGATCGACCCTGCGGGATTCTGACCAGATGATCCCATGCTGCTGTCCATTGCTGACCAGAACCGCTCCCTTGACCACTTCGGAAGTGGGCTCCTCAACGTTTAGGCCGTTGAAGGTCACGGGCATGAACTGGTAGGTTTTGAGGACGTGTGCGGGAAGCCCGATCCAGGTACCGAACAAGCCGGCTCTGAGGTTTCTGTAGAATGGTTTGAAATCCTTAAGGATTCCGTATCCACGATTGGAAATGCCCGTCATCTTCCTGCCGGTCACGGGCTGCACTTTGACCACATTGGCAGCGAGGACAGCGTATTTGCGACCCGACAGAGTGAAGAGGCAGACCTGTTCGCGCAGAGTCCGGGGAGATGCAGTTTCAGCTGCAACACTCGGGACTGAGGAATCTGTCAGGACAGGATTGCCGCCTGTGGCTTTGCCGTTGTGGGATAGCGGGCCGGACTCCGAAGTCCCTACGTTCAACGGGAGCCCCCTCTCACGGATCACTGCGGTGAGGCGGGACCAGAAGGACTCCTGGCTTCTCATGCATGCAAGCTGCTGCTCCAGGTTGGTCCGGATGGTTTTGATTCTGGATGTCAATGGAGACAATGCGGGCTTGGAAACCAGGATCTCCTCCAGTTGGAAGAGGCGGCGATTGACATCCTGAATCCCATGGAGCGTCAGGGCCAGTTGTCGCTGAGCCTGCTCGATCCAGTCGCCAAGATTCTCCGGGCCTCCCTCCAACGCGATGAATCCATCCGAAGGAGAGGGTTCTCTCAGGGGGACAGAGTCCGATGGCCGGCCTGCAGGAGCTGGCATGCTCGATCCCGTCGGTCGAGTGTCCCTGTTCATCTGGGCATTCCTGATCGCATGAACCCGCGCGATGAGATCTTTGAGCCTGGATCGATCGTCAGGGGTAGCCCCGACACCGTCGGGTACCAGGAACCGCTTGAGAAGCCCCTGTGCATCCCTCATGACCTCAACCAGTTGCGGTGAAACAGTGTCCGGCCGAACCGACACTCGTTGAAGGACCGCTTTCATGATCTTATACAGCGATTCCGTTTCCGGGGTTTTCATGCAATGAGGTTCCAGCTTGTTCAGGACCTCGCCCAGGGCGGCGACGTTGGGGGATGAGAAATCCCAATCGAAGCTCAGGTATGATGCCTGCAAAGATTCGATGAGCACACTGAGCTCATCGGACGGGTCGTCGGGGGATTCCAGAGCGAGGGTGAAGTCCTCAGATTCTGTTGGAGCCGGGGAATCGTCATGTCCAGCTGACTCCATCACCATGGTCTGTGCCTGAGGCTGGTCGAAACTGATGCTGATCTCCTGGGATATGGGCGCCGCCGCGGATTTAGCCGGAGGAGCCTGGACAGGAGGAGCAGGTCGCTCGATTTCCATGGAAGGAGGCGCAGAATGGAGCTTGGCTTCGGCCTCGTTTCCCAGTGGGATGAAGAGACTGTCGATCTCTTTCTCGATCTCAAGCTCGAAAGTCTTGAGGTCGAGGTCCAGCCCATCCTGCCTGTCTTCGTTGGTTTTGGTCTCTAACATGTTCTCTTCCCCTTCTCTCCGTGAACTGGTGATTCATCTTCTCCAAAGATGGATGATCGAATGGCCTGGCATGCCATGGGTTTTCATCGGGCCTCACCGCGCACCTTTTGAACAACACCCTTCACGGTGAGCTTGCTGATCTCTCGCAGCGTTTCATAAACACCAACCCCCTTGACTGCGCTTGCCTCAAAGGTGGGCACCTTCAAATCCCTGTTCAGATCTTCCTCCATCTCCTCGACGGTCAGCAGCGGAACGTTGGAGCTGGCGAGATCGCGCTTATTGTACTGCAGGACGAGAGGAGTCTGGTGGATGTCCAATCCTTCATCCTGCAGATTTTCCTCGAGATTCCTCAAGCTCTCGATATTTTTCTGCCGCTGAATGCGCAGAGAATCGGCCACGAAGACGACGCCGTCCACACCTCTCAGAACGAGCTTCCGGGTCGTGTTGTACATGACCTGCCCCGGAACCGTATAAAGTTGGATGCGTATGCTGAGGTTGAGAATCTTTCCCAGGCTGAGCGGGAGGAAATCAAAGAAGAGGGTGCGGTCGCCTTTCGTATCGATGGTGACCATCTTTCCACAAACCTGCTTGGACATGGACTCGTGCACAAGCAGGAGGTTCGTGGTCTTACCTCCGCGTCCCGGACCGTAATAAACGATCTTCGACTGAATCTCTTTTTTGCCCAAGTCTATAAATGCCACTGCCCACTTCCTTCCTTTCCGTTCAGTATGGACGCAAGCTGCTCGATCGCTGTGGTCGAACGCAATCGGATCAGCCCCAGGGAGACGTTGTCTTCGAAGAAGGTAATGATGATGTGGTCGTCTCCGAGTTTGCCGAAATGGATGTTTGTCTTGTCACCCTTGTGGAAGAGCAGCGAGAAATCCGTTTCACCAACGAGCCTGGCAATCTCTGCCGTGGCTGCGAAGTTTGCAGCCAGGAGCACCGCAAGGGACAGAATATCGGTCACCTGGAGTGTCCCCTGCTCAACGATGAGGTTCCCGGACATATCAACTATGATCACGTGGTGGGCGCCGGCTTCAATCAGGTCTCGCTGGATGATGCCTTCCAACCTCTCGGTCTTGTCTCTCGTCAGGACTAAGGTCATTAGCCATTCTACCTTCTAGTAATCAAAAATGATTCGGATGCGTGTCTGTCGCCAGTAGGCCTCTTTGGCATCCCAGCCTGATTGTAGATGCCAGAACTGCTTTGCCCCTCCTTATCGGCAGAACATCAGGATTGCATGATGTTTCTATTTGAAAAAAGGAATCTGCAGTGATCCTGCTGAACAGTGCCTGTCCGGCTTCTGGGCGCGCTGGGAGCCACTCAGGAATGCATATCCTCGTCGCGCTGGCGCAGCGACTCAACCATCAGGTGCTCGATGGGTTTGTCGATGGTCGTGGGAGGCGGCGTGCCGAAAGGCAAGGTTTCGAAGCTTCCGCAGTCCCAGCTCAGGATCTCGTAGATGGCTTCTTCACCCTTGAGCTTTTCGGTTTCCGCGTGGATGACTTCGCCGGACCTGATGAAGATCGTCCCGAAGCCTTCGGATGTCCCGACGCGGAGGCGAAGATCGGAGCGGGAATAGCAGAAAATCTGAATCACTTCAGCCAGTCCGACACAATTGACCGTTCCTTCGAATCCGAGCGGTGGCATATCGGTGGCCGATGTGGCTGGCTGGCTTTCAAGGAGCGTTCCTGAAATCTTCGCCCCGTCGAGGATTGCACCCCGCAGGTTTGCCATTCGCAGGTTCGCCCTGGTCAAAACGGCATTTCTCAGTATGGCCCCTTCAAGGTTGGCGCCTTCGAGATCGGCACCTTCAAGAAGAGCACCCTCTAAATTGACCTTGATGAGGATTGCCCCAACGAGTCGAGCACCATGGAGTCTTGCCCCCCGAAGATTGGCTCTCCTGAGGTTGCCTCCCGTGATCTTGGTATAATCGAGGTCCGCACCTTCGAGGTTTGTTCCGACCAGGCTGGCTCCATCCAGGTTCGATCGCAGGAGGTTCGCACCTTTCAGATTGGCGCCGCTCAGGTTCGAGTGGGAAAGATTGGTGTGATTGAGGTCGGCCCCCACAAGCCAGCCGGCATTGGACAAGTCGATTCTGGAGAGATCGACGCCCTGGAGATATGCCGGACCTCGTCCGGAGATGACCGCCACCAGGATTTGTTCACGATTGAGCTCTGCCATCAGCCATACTCCCATGAAAAGGGTGGTCGCTCACTTCAGGGATTGCATGACCGTGCCTCATCCTGGCGGCGAATTGCAAACCAGATTGCAGTATCGGTCAGCAAAAAAACCTCGCATCTCGCAATGTATTCTGTGTATTCGCCCTCTTGCATCAGGGCTCTCTTGCCATTAGCAAATCCCGAGGCTCGCATTATGCGAATCGAAGTGGCCAATGACTCTTTCGTGCGGGCGAGCTGGCAGCTTGAGTTCTTTATGTATCAGTCACAAATTCGGTTTCGAGGTGAGGCTTGTCAAACGCAAAAATCGGAGCACATCGATATATTTTAGAGGCTGATTGGATTATGATCTTCAGGATCCATTTTTCCATGTAACGGAGCGATATGTACAAGATAGATCAGAGTTTAGATGCTTCACGAACCGGGGATTCCGTATTCGAACGACTCCTCATTCGCTATCCCCTTAAATTTAATCCATATTTGTTGGGTCAGATCGAAAGGGATGATGACCCCCTCGGCAGGCAGTTCATGCCGGCGCTCCAGGAACTGGAAGATGCGTCCGGCTGGGAGGATCCCCTGGCCGAGGAGGCCCTTTCTCCAGTCAAGAACCTGGTCCACAGATATCCAAACCGTGCTCTTTGGCTGGTTTCTCATGAATGCGCAGCCCACTGTCGGTTCTGCACCCGCAAGCGGCGGTGGAAGGATGTGAAACCGTTGAGCGATGAGGAGCTCAGGGATGGTCTGGCTTATCTGAGAGGGAACGAGGCGATCCGGGATGTCCTCCTTTCCGGGGGAGATCCTCTGATGCTGCCCCTGGACAAACTTGAGCGCATCCTTTCATCACTCAGGGCCATTCAGCACATCGAGGTAATCCGCATCGGCTCCCGTGTTCCGGGGATTCTGCCACAAGCGGTGACGCCTGAGCTGGCTGCCATGGTTAAGAAGTATCACCCGGTCTTCATGAATCTCCACTTCAACCATCCTCGAGAAGTCACTGCGGCTTCCCGGCGGGCATGCGGGTTGCTGGCCGATGCGGGAATCCCCCTGGGAAGTCAGACCGTCCTGCTTCGGGGTGTCAACGATGATGCATCCGTTCTGGGAAGCCTCTTCCACGCTTTGCTCTCCATACGTGTACGCCCCTACTACCTGATGCAGATGGATCTTACGGCCGGTACCGGTCATTTCCGTACGCCCGTCTCCACCGGGTTGAAGATGCTCCTCCAGCTCAGGAACCGTATTTCGGGGCTCGCCATGCCCCAGTTTGTCATAGACCTTCCCGGCGGGTATGGAAAGGTTCCCCTGCTGCCCAATACCATCCAGGCCGTTCAGGAGGATCGGATCGTCTTCACAAGCTACACCGGGGAGCGTTGCGAATACCCGTTGTTGTACGGCGAGTATGAGGAACTGCGGAGCCTCAAGTCGGGCTGACCGGGGTTTCAAAGACGAGCGTCCAACGGCTTCGCGTAGCCGGTCAGCTCCATATATCCCGCTCCCCTGACCGGATCGCCCCCCACCATTCCCCCGGCAGAGACACTCCCCTCCCAATAGGTGATTCGAGTGCTTCCGGGAGTGTGGAGCTCCTGATCTTTGATGCGGGGGACAACCTGGACATCCACTTCCAGTGAGGGAATTCTGATGCGCCATTTGGAAGGGTACTCGGCGTCCGAATGGGGGCTTTTCCATTGCTCCAGCACCTCCATCATCATGGCTTCGTGAGTCAGATGGAGCGATTCCCCTGCGGGCGTCACGAAGGTTCCTGCCGACTGAAGGCTGTAGCCTCCGTCACGGTTTCTCAGCAGGTAGATCATCAGCTCCGACTGGTTTTCAAACTGCAGGCTGAACCAGTCCCAGCCCACCAGATCTCTGTCGAGGGGAGCCGAACTGAATTCGTGGTCCATCCAGGCGAGCCCGGAGACCGGTATGTTCTTCCCATCAATCCGGATATGTCCCCGGATCTGCAGCCTGGTGTAGGAATAGTAGCAGCTGGCCTGCTCGGGTTGGGGGCCTTTGCGGCTGTAGCCTTCCCGCCCCTGCAAAACGAGAGGCTTCAACGGCGTCGCGCTGAGATCGATGGCGATGGATTCCGAGCTGGCCTTCAGCTGATGAAGGCTTTGCCCGATGCTTGCCTTCCAGTCGTTGAGGAAGATGGTGCTGGAGGCATCCGAAGACTCCGCTCCCGCCATTCCCAGCGCCCCCCGAGCCACCCTCTCGTCGTGGTGGAACCGCTGACGGGATATGTCTGAAACGGCCAAATGGGCGAGATAGATCTGCTGCGTGCGCCATGCTGACGCCGATTCCGGCCAGGATTGCTCCGAGCCCGGAGGAGACACCTGACTGCGGAAGAAAGTCAGCTGAAATCCGAATGGTTCTCCATCGTCCGATCGCAGGTTGCCGGTGTAATACCACCATTCGGTTCGGTAGCCCGGGTGCGGGCTGTGGTCTCTTGGGAAAACGAGGTTGCAGGGGCCGGAGACGGCCAGATAGGGCGATGAGTGATCGGCCCGAACCGGCCCAACTGGCAAGAGCATGAGGAACGAAATCAAAGCCCGAAGAAACATCAGTTCTCCCTCAGCACCATGGCGGAAGATCTCGAAAAGACCAGGCGGGTCGCCGGGACCGAGGCGAGAAGCGCCGTGAAAAGGATCAACGGCAGCGATGCCATGATGCCGGTCCAGTTGACGCCGTAGATGAAGGTCCAGCCAAAGGACTGTTGGTTGATCACGTAGATCAGGAGCAGGGACAGGAGAAAGCCGCAGGCTGTCCCGAGGATCTCCCCCACTGCGACCATGATGATCGACTCCCAGAGAATCATGGTGCGGATCTGCCCTCTGCTGGCCCCGACCGCCATGAGCGTGTGGAGTTGATGGGCTCTCTCGAGCACCAGAACCGCAAGGGTAGAGGTGATGCCGAGGGTTGCCACCACCAGGGCGATCACCAGCAGCACTCCTGTCACGGCAAAGGTTTCATCGAATACGCGCAGGATTTCACTTCGCAGATCCACTCCCAGAATGATTTCCAGCTCGAGCCCATGTTCCAGGCTGAAATCGATCACGGACCTGCGAACCCTGTCCAGCTGCTGATCCTGATTGCCGGTGCTGGAGGTGAGGTGAATTCGAAGACCGCTCCAGGCGGCGTCTCCCGTTATCCTCTCCAGTGCGGGAAGGGAGAAATGTACCACGCCCCCATGGGTTCGATAGTCTCGGAAAGTGCCGAGCACGGGCAGGTCGAGCTCGATTCCGTGGAATAGCACACGAAACCGCTCACCCGGGCGCACTCCCATTTTGCTGGAGAAAACCTCCGAGACCAGGAAACCTTCCCCGCGGATCAGCTGAGGCAGAATATCCCGCAGAGATCCCTCAATCATCAGGAAGGACCCATGCTGCAGGAACATTTCGAAGTCGATGGCTTCGAGCTGGTAGGTCTTCTGGTCGTGGCGAAGCACCACGCGTCGGTAAGGAATCAGATCGAGAGGAGTGGGATGGTTCCGAAGAAATCGAACCAGCTCTCCGGGCACGGGATCCCTGTACTGATTCAGGGACGCCATCCGAGGTCCGATGAAGAGGTCTCCGCTGATGCTTTGGCTCACCCAGGTTTCGACCGTTCCCCGAAAACTGTGGATCATGACGGTCAAGGCCACGAACAGCGCCACTGCGGTGATGAGAGCCCCGACGGAAATGGCTGCACGCTTTCCGGCATCTTTGACGTAGCGTCCCCCGAGGAAGGCGGGCTCACCTCCAATCCGAAGAAGCGCTCCTGGAAGCCTGGTGCCGACCAGCCGCAGAACCCAGGGCGAAAAGCAGGAAAAACCGAGGAACAAGAGGAAGGTCGCGAGATATCCGAAAAGGGGAATTCCTGCCACCGGACTGAGCTTCGAAATCGGCCAAACGGCCAGTACCATGAGAATGCCCAGCAGGGCCGTCCCACGGCTGTCCTCCCCGCCTGAAGCTTCCGTACTGAACATGATCATCGATTCCCGAGGGGGAACGCGCATGGCCGCAATGGCGGGTTGGCAGGAAGCCAGGACGGAAACCAGGACTGTCACCGAAAAGGACAGGAAGAGCTCTTCCGGGGCGAGCGTCAAGGCCTCTGAGGGCACCCGGACAAAAAGGAGGGTGATCGTAGCCCGGATGCTGTCCACCAGACTTTGGATGAGCAGCGACCCCAATGGAATGGCCAGAAGCCAGCCGACCAGGCCGAAGAAGGCGCCTTCCACCAGGAAGAGCGCGAGCACGGATCGAGCCGAAGCACCCAGGGAGCGCAGGATGGCGATTTCATGCCGGCGAGCCGTGGCATTGATGGTGACGAGGCTGTAGACCAGGAACATGCCGACAAAGAGGGACACAAAGCTCAGGATCGAGAGGTTGAGCTGGTAGGACCGAATCAGGAAGTTTCCGCTCGATCGCATCTCTCCGGTCCGCTCGAGAACGATTCCTTCGGGGAGGGACCTCTGAAGCCGAAGAATCTCATCCTGCGGTGTGCCGGTCCTGAAAGCGATGTCGATTCGGTCAACGAATCCATGAGTGCCCGTGAATTCCTGGAACGTCGAGATGTCGCATAGAGCAACCATCCCCCCCTCGACCAGGGCCAGACCTTCTTCGCCGAGGACGTCGGACACCTTGAATGGCTCCGTGGAAGCCACATGCTTGAGGGTGACCGTGCCCCCGGCCTCAAGGTCCAGGCTGCGGGCCAGGGGGCGTCCCATGAGAAGAGTATGGGGCTCGGTGATGAGCTCCATCCGCAATGCTGCCGGGGAATCCGAACCGCTCCGTTCCGTCTCCCATTGACGCAATGCCGAGTCCAGAATGGGATCGAAACCGATGAGCAGGAATGGCTGCGAGGCGGGCCCCTCGGGTTGCACATAATTCATGAGGAACGGCGACGCAGCTTTGATGGACGGTTCTTTGAGGAGGGCGGAGATCAGCCCTTCGGGCACACGTCCTCCCGGTCGAGCCACCATCCATTCGGCCTTGCCGGCGATGGAATCCATGCTCTTGTTGAAGCTCTGGAGAGAAGCGTCCACGGCCAGCCGGACACAGGTGAACACGGCGGCCCCGAGAGCGACTCCCAGCAGCACTGTCACGGTGCGCCATCCGTGTTTCAGCATGTGGCGGAGGCTGAACCACACCCAGAGCTGAAGCAGGAATCTCAGTTTGAGCATGTGCGGTCCACGATGGATCCGTCTCGGAGTGTGACGATCACGGTGGCCAAGGGGTCGGCCATCTGGCTGTGGGTAGCCAGAACCAGGGTCCTGTGCAGCTCCTGGTTCATCTCCCGGAGCAGTTCCACCACGATTTCGCCATTGTGGCTGTCCAGGTTGCCTGTGGGCTCATCGGCAAAAATGATCCGGGGTTCGTTGATGAGGGCGCGTGCGATGGCGACGCGCTGCATCTCGCCGCCGGAAAGCTGTGCCGGGAGATGATGCCGCCGATGCCCGAGCTGGAGCCATTCCAGAAGCTCATTGGCTCGAGCCTCCACCTGTGAGCGGGGGCGATTCGCCAGATATGCCGGCAGGCAGATGTTCTCCATCACATTCAAGGTTGGCATCAGGTTGAAAGACTGGAAAACCATGCCCACCATCTCTCTTCGATAGAGCGTCATCTCATCGGCACCAGCATGTCCGATGTCCCGACCGGCCACCTTGATGCTCCCACCGGTGGGGCGGTCCAAACCGGCCAGAAGGGAGAGGAGAGTGCTCTTCCCCGAGCCGCTTTCTCCTTTCAGCACGACGAAGTCTCCCTCATGAATATCGAGGTTGATATCCTGAAGGGCGACCACGCTGGATTCCCCCATGTGGTAGACCCGCGTCAATTGCCTGGCCAGGATCAAGGGCTCAGTGATACCGAATGCCATGGTTTGAAATCTCGCTTGAACGTTACCACTCTGGAATAATGTCTTTCTCCTCGCATTGGAGGATTGAATGGTCAGCAACGTTCATGTAAAGTCGTTCGGGGTGAGAATTCAAGGGGTGAACAGAGGAAATCGATGCTGCGAGACCTGTCGATGGCGCCGCTCCCCCCGGTTGCTTTCACATCATACCCATGAACGCCAGGTCTTAACACTACAACGAGAAATCAAACCAGCCGCACTTTCATGGTAGGGTCGGCAAGGTTTTTATCTTGCCCACTGGAAATGAAGGTGCCCTTTTCGGTGGGCAACGCTGCCGCTTCTGCCCACCCTACCTGAGAAATCTCGTTGTCGTATTAAGCCGGGTCCATTTGTGGGCGAAGATTGGAGGAAACATGGATCTTGGTGTGTTTGAGCATATGGATGCTCGGCAATTGCGCCAGTATCTGGAGTTCCTTCTATGGCACTATCGGGTGGTGGACGCCTTCTGGTTCCTTTACATCGAAGACAAGTTCGGTGTGGCCACCGCGGAATCCCTCAACCAGCAGGTCTGGGGGAAAGTGGCAAAAATGGCGGCCAAGGACCTGAAGAAGCGTTTCCATATCCAGGAGAAAGGATTGCCAGGGTTCCTCAAGGCATTGAAGCTCTTCCCATGGACCATGATTGTCGGCTACCAGATCCAGGAGGACGGGGACGCGGTCATCCTGACCGTGCCGCACTGTCCGCCCCAGGAGGCAAGGATCCGGCATGGACTGGGCGAATACGTCTGCAAGGAGATGCACCGGGACGAATTCACGCGCTTCGCCCACGAGATCGACCCCTGCATCCAGGTGGAATGCCTTTATGCTCCACCCGATCCGCATCCCGAGGACCACTTCTGCAAGTGGCGCTTCAGCATGAAGGAGTGAATGCGGAGCGATCGTCCTTGGCGGGCCGGAGTGTCGAACCTCCTCGCGAAGGGCGGCTCATACCCTGTAGTGGAGTTGGCAGCTCAGGGGCAGGTCGCCCGCGAGTTTTCGAGCCTCATTTTCGACGCGTTCGTGCTCGCGGGGATTGTGGATCACCCCCTTGAGTACAATGCTGCTGCCATCGAATTCGACATCGAGCGTCGGGATGAAGAGCCTGGGATTGGTGAGAAGCCCTGCCTTGATCCGGGCAGCCTCCCCCCTCATCCGGACGATCTTCCGGCATGCCTCGTTACAGAATTGATCCCGCTCCCGGAGGAGCGCAACCAGGTTGTTCACGATTTCATCCACGGGCTTCGACGCCGCGTCAATGAACAGATCATACTCGAGAGGGTCGTTCCAGTCCTTCCCGTAAATGGAGTGGATGAAGCCGAACCGTTCGCGGTCGCTTTTTTCGATGAGCCATTTCGCCGTATTCTCGTTCACCGACTCCCGGCTCATGATGCATTGGATCCTGCTCTCCAGCGGCGCAGTGATCCGAACCCTGAGCGCATAAGGGATCTCCTTCATGAGGAAGTTGCCTCCCCGCCCCACGAGAACCGCTCGATCCTGAAGTGCATGCTTGAACAGAATGCTCTGTATCAAGGCCACAAAACCCCGGAAAGACCAGTCGTACTTCTCCCATAATGAAGGCGAGTGCTCATCGAGGTCTTTGCTCCACTGCTCCCACTTGTGGCCCAGGGTTCGAATGTCCGCGAGCAGTGATTCCTTGTCCACGAACTGGTATTCCAGGGACCTGGCCACAGCCAGGCCAATATCTTTTCCGCCGCTTCCATACTCTCTCGAAATCGTCAAGACGGCCATATCGCCCCTCACTCAGTGCGTTCGGTTTGCGCGACGGGTTGTGGTTCCTTGTGAATGTGCACAGCTGCCTCCCTGCGCACCATCCATCGTATCCAAAGCTTTCCTGCTGCGATGACGCCGACGGCAAAAAACACTTCGGTGGAGTAAATGAGCCATTTGGGCGGGTTGAGCCACTCAACCACGAAGGGATCCGTGATCATCATCTCGCCACCCACTTTGCCGAGGATCCCCGCCCCGATGTAGATGATGACGGGGTACTTGTCCATGAGCATGGAAAGCAGGTTGCTCGTTAAGACAACAAAGGGAATGCTGAGTCCCAGGCCGAAGAGCAGCAGGAAGATGTTCCCGTGGGAGGCGCCGGCCACTGCAAGCATGTTGTCCAAGGCCATGGTGATGTCCGCGATCACGATGATCTTGATGGCCTGGCCGATGGTGGTGGCCTCCTTTTCGACGTTCTCCTCGGGGGCTCCCTCCACGAAGAGCTTGACGGCGATCCACAAGATGACCGCTCCGCCCACCAGTTTGATGAAGTTGATCAGCAGCAGCTGAGCGGCGACAAAGGTGACCAGGACTCGCAGGACAACAGCGGCCGCCGAACCGAACAGGATGCCTTTGCGCCGCTGCTCCCTCGGCAGGGAGCGGACGGCCATGGCGATCACCACCGCGTTGTCACCGGCCAGAATGAGATCAATGATGACAATGCTGACGAGGCTGCTCAGGAAGGTCAAGTCAAAGGTTATCGAACCAAAGGCTCCAAGATCCAACGGCATTCTCCTCGATGATCTGAAAGGGCTGCCCAACAAACTTTTGTCGATCGGGTGCTCAGTCCTTTTACGATAATCCTTGGACCGTACGCAAGATGAGATGTTAGATTGATCATGGCGAGGCAGGGCTCGAGCTCAATGCGGTCCGCCGCGCCTGATTCCCGCCTGATCGCTGGAATCGAGCCCGATCGGCTGGCTGCCGCAAGTCCCGGGGGAGGCTGAAGCAGGCGCTCTTGGATGGCTGCTCAGCGGTGTCCGGAAGACCGATCGACCTGGATTCTCAATGTCGCGGCCATTTGAAGGCCGGCGTTCTCTATTTCACCGAGGAGCTGTGAGCATGATTTGGCATCAGAAAGAGGCGGCTGCAGTCACTGAAGAGCTGGAGTCTTCGTTGGAGGGGATTGGTTCTGAAGAGGCTCTTCGACGACTGGAGATTCATGGTCCGAACAAACTGAAAGAAAAGAAGAAAAAGACGTCGCTGGATATACTGATCGGGCAGTTCGCCGACTTCATGATCCTGGTACTCATCCTGGCAGCCATCGTGTCAGGGTTCATCGGAGAGTTGTCTGACACCATCGCCATCCTGGTGATTGTCATACTCAATGCCGTTATCGGTTTCATTCAGGAGTACAGGGCGGAAAAGGCCATGGCAGCCCTTAAAAAGATGGCTGCGCTTTCCGCCACCGCAATCAGGGATGGTCATCCTCAATCCGTGTCTGCGTCTGATCTTGTTCCCGGAGATGTCGTGCTGCTCGAAGCCGGTGTGGTCGTGCCGGCCGACATGCGGCTGCTGGAGTCCGCTCAGTTGAAGATGGACGAGGCGGCCCTGACCGGCGAATCGGTGGCTGTCGAAAAGCACACCCATGCACTGGACGACGAGCGTCTGCCCATCGGCGACAGGAAGAACATGGCGTACAAAGGGACCTACGTGACCCATGGACGTGGCAACGGTATCGTCGTGGCGACGGGCATGGGCACCGAGCTGGGCCACATCGCCACCATGCTGCAGGAGGAAGAGGAGGTCAGGACCCCGCTTCAGAAAAGGCTTGCCAGCTTCAGCCAGAAGCTCGCCATCCTCGTGCTGGTCATCTGCGCCATTGTCTTTGGGGTCGGACTCATGAGAGGGGAGCCGCCCTTCCTCATGCTCCTCACGGCCATCTCTCTCGCGGTCGCCGCCATTCCCGAAGCGCTTCCCGCGGTCATCACCATCTCCCTGGCCCTGGGAGCCAAAAAGCTTGTCAGGCAAAACGCTCTCATCAGGAAGCTTCCCGCCGTCGAGACTCTGGGATCGGTGACGTACATCTGTTCCGACAAGACAGGAACCCTGACGCTGAACAAGATGACCGTTGCGCGCCTCTACGCGGATGAGGAGCTGATCCGGCCGGAAGAGCTGAGCCCGTCCGGGGAGGAGACGAACGCGGGCGGGATGCCTGAATCGCTGTCCTCGCCCTATGTGGAGCTTTTCAGGGCCATGGCCTTGAGCAACGATGCTCAACCGGGGAATGATGGCACGCTTCTGGGTGATCCGACGGAGATTGCGCTGTTCCAGCTCGCCAGGGAACATGGCTTTGACAAGGCGGAGCTCAACGACAGCTATCCGCGAGTGGCCGAGCTTCCGTTCGATTCCGAAAGAATGTGCATGACCACCTTTCACAGTCTGCCCGCTCCATCCAATGGGAAGGAGGCCTACGTCTCCTTCACCAAGGGAGCTGTCGACGTTGTGATCGAAAGATCGAGTGCTGTCCTGACGTCATCGGGATCGAAACCACTGGATATCCGTCGGTTCAACGACGTCAACGACCAGATGGCCGCCGACGGCCTCAGGGTTCTCTGCCTCGCCATGAGGAGGTGGGATGCCCTGCCGGAGGAGCTGTCCGCCGAGCAGGCGGAAGTCGATCTCACCATCCTGGGGCTTGCCGGGATGATGGACCCCCCCAGGGAGGAGGCGAGGGAGGCCGTTGCCCTGTGCAAAACAGCGGGGATCATACCGGTCATGATCACGGGGGATCATCCCATTACGGCGAACACCATTGCGAGGAGCCTCGGCATCATCCGGGACGGCTCTAGATCGATCATCACCGGGCGGGAACTGGAGGATCTCGGGCTTGAACAGTTTGAAAAACAGGTTGAGCAGATCAGGGTCTACGCGAGAGTGGCGCCCCGGCAGAAGCTGCAGATCGTCCGGGCTCTCCAGGATCGAGGGCAGTTCGTGGCCATGACCGGGGACGGGGTGAACGATGCCCCTGCCTTGAAGCGGGCGGATATCGGCATCGCCATGGGCATCACGGGAACGGATGTCTCCAAGGAAGCGGCTCACATGATCCTGCTTGACGACAATTTCGCAACCATCGTCAAGGCCATCCGGGAAGGTCGACGCATCTTCGACAACATCCGCAAGTTCATCAAGTACACCATGACGAGCAACTCCGGCGAGATCTGGACCATCTTCCTGGCGCCGTTTCTGGGTCTCCCCATTCCCCTCCTGCCCATTCACATCCTCTGGATCAACCTGGTGACGGACGGCCTGCCGGGACTCGCCCTCGCGGTGGAGCCGGCGGAGAAGGGGGCCATGAGGAGGCCGCCGCGGCATCCCAGTGAGAGCATCTTCGCTCAGGGGCTGGGCTTTCACATCCTGTGGGTGGGGCTGCTCATGGGGATTGTCTCCATTTTCGCGCAGGCGCTGTCCATCAGGACAGGCCACCCCAGCTGGCAGACCATGGTGTTCACCGTGCTCTGTCTGAGCCAGATGGGGCACGTCCTGGCGATACGATCGGAAACGGAATCCCTCTTCACTCAGGGAATGCTGTCCAACAAGCCTCTCGTGGGCGCTTTTCTCATCACCTTTGCGCTCCAGATGGCGACGGTGTATGTGCCGCTTCTCAATCCAATCTTCAAGACCGCCCCGCTGACTCTGAGGGAACTGGCCATCACCCTCGCGTTGTCCACGGTGGTTTTCATCGCCGTGGAAATCGAGAAGCTGGTGAAGCGCCATAGATTCAAGCTTCACAAGCCTGCGGAGACGGCCGAATGATGCTCCCGGCGGGGGCAGGAAGTGGTGTTGGATGGCAGATGGGCTTCGGGGTTTTGGGTTCGGGAGAAAAGCAGGCGAGGAGGACAACTCCGGCGACCTGCTTTGTGTCCTCCCCTGAGGGTACGCGATGAACGCTGCTCATTTCTCCGTTGTCTTGCCAAAAGATTCAGCCCCAGGCATGAGCTGCCCTTGAATCTCCATGGTGAATCTGGGCACTCGTGGATCATTGGTCAAAACAAGAGACCTTGACTTCTTGCCGCTCTTGAATGAGCTCGGATCAAGCTGTAAAACGATTTTCCCCTCTGCCCCCGGGGGAATGGTCTTGTCATAACTGATCACGCCGGTTCCACACCCGTGACGAACTTCTTTGATTTCCAGGGTTCCGGTCCCTTTGTTCCTGACCGCGAACGCATGGCGATAATCGGTCCCCTCAACCACATTTCCGAAGTTAAAATACCACTCGGGAACCTCCAGGGCAGGAGCCCCGGTGGTGCCTGCTGAAGCAAGGGCT
>JBFYYO010000036.1:0-24054 GCA_041310025.1 Syntrophobacterales bacterium | reverse complement strand
TGCGCCACGCTCTTGATGAAATAGGCGGTGTAGGCGATGAGCTCGATAAAGCAGTCAGTGAGCCGCATTTTGAACCTCGTTGAAGGTCGGTTTCTGGTTTCTGGTTTCTGGTTAGTGGTTTCTGGTTGGTTGATTCGGGCACTATGGTTGCCGTTGCGCCTTGTGCGGGCTGGAAATCAGGGTTTCAAGTTTTTTGCCCACCTGACTGGGCGTTTTTGGCTGATACGAGAGGAAGCGCGGCCTGAATGGATTACCACCTCGCCACTTCAAACCAGAAACTAGAAACCACAAACTCGAAACTGTTTTTTACGCCCTTCCCACCACCATGAGCTCAACCTCCAGGTCCTCGGGGGCCGTGTCCCAGTACATGGCGATGTTGCGACCCTTCTCGATGAGTCCCCAGTGGTCGCCGTGGTGGTCGATTTGGAAGTAGATGCAATGCGCCCTTCGAGGCAATTCCTGGGGGGGAACGGGGAGATGCTCGAGGGCTATGCCGGGCAGTGCGCGCGCAATGAGAATGGGAAGCTGCTCACGGGAGCTGATTTTGATGATGGTCGCCAGAGAGCTCAAGACGAATTTGGGGTCCGTGTCCGTCCTGAACACCAGATAGTACCGGTTTCGTCCCTCGAAGATAGCGGGGACCAACTCGGATGCGTAGTAGGTCCCGTCGAAAATGAGGCGGATCACGTAGTCGGGACCTGCGGTGATCTCGTCCAGAAGCTGCGTGATGAGCGACTGGGCCGCCGCGAAGCATTCCCCGAGGTTCAGGTGATCATAGGCGGGCAGGAGCGGCACCCGGTCCATCTCGCCGAGGACGTTCACCCGCTCGGAAAAAGAGGAGAGCTCTCCGATGAGCTGGCGCAAAAGGCCGTATACGGCCCAAGGATGAACCTGTCGCACCTCGGTCAGGTGGGCCAGCAGCGGCACATAGCGGTTGAGGGACCTCAGGGCCAGCAGGTACACCATATCCCGCGACCCGAACTCCGCCGTGTGGATGCCCCTCTGGGTCTTGAACTCCTCGAGATGGTGGGCCCGTGCGGTGATTTGATCCCTGATCTCCTTCACGATCTTCGAGAGAGGCTCCGAAGCGGTCAAGGTCAGTGCGGGCGGGGCGTAGCGAGCCGAGAATCGGATTACCTCACCGAATCGCTCCAGCTGGCCCACCGGGACCAGGTCGTAGTCGCCGATTTCCTCCTTCTCGGTGCCCCAGAAAACCTTCAGGGCATGCTCCATCCGGTTCACTCTGGCCTGTGGGCCGGCCTCGTGAAGGTCGGGGAGCTCCTCGGCGTCGGCCGTAGTGACAAAGCGCGTGTTGATTTCCGAGACGCTCTTGACGGCTTCGACGGTGGTCACATTCTCCCGGGTGAGATTCCACTTCCTCAGGCCGAGGAAAACTGTGAGCGGCCTGCCCCCCTCCACCCAGGCCTCCTCAAAAGAACGGGGATCCAGCAGGGCGTTTCCCGGAAAGACCACGTGAGCTCCATCAGGAAAAACGAGCTCGGCCTTGAGCACCTGAAACGTTCGGTTTCCGAGCGCCGGGAGATGCACCTCGAGCTCCGCCAGTCCCCAGAAGTGTGGAGAGAGCAGGGTGGTGAACGGCTCCAGCATGGACTGAAAACACTGGTCCTGCCATTGAAAATGATGCGGCTGCAGGAAAAGGCCCTGGTGCCAGAAGAGCGGTCTCTGGACGGTCACGGTCTTCCTCTCATGTCCTGGATGGCCCGGGAGCCCAGGTAGAGGTCAAAGCTCATGGGACCCACCGAAACGGGGGCCATGCGGATGACGTTGTCTTTCTTGAGGTTGAAGTACCCTGCCACGATTCCGAGTTGACGGGCCCCTTCGGCCCGATCCACCCTCTGAGTGGACACCTCGCCCGGCTGGATCACGAACCGATTGGCCAGCCCCACACCCGGGTCGAACCGGTCGCATCTCAAGAGCTTGGAAAGTCCCGTTTCATCCCCGGAGAGCTGGTAAAACGGGTTGGGGTCCACGAGCTGATAGACACAGACATGGAGGGCATGGGCGCTGCCGTCGTACAGATTCAGGGAGGGGTCGGCCTTGAAATTGATCGTGATGAACCTCTCGGTGGGAACGGGCCGGACTTCAACGGGCTGTGTGGTCTGCTTGGAGGCCGGAGAGCATCCCAGGCACAGGACCAAAGGCAGCAGAATCCCCATCAATCGTATCACGCTTCTCACGATCCACCTCCTCGTTCCGCGTAAAGTTTCCGACACGTCTTCTCAAACTCCCTGGCAAACTCCTCGGAGAATCTCTCTGACTGGAACCATCTCCTGAACTGGTTGAATTTTTCCTGGTAGATCTCGAAGACCTCCCCCTTGCGCATGAATCCAAACTTGAGTCCCTGATTGGCCGATTGAGAGAGCTGCTCGGGGTCCAGTTCATGGAGAATCTTTTCAATCTCGTTTCGAGCGGCCATCGTGTAGGCACGACTGGCGATCAGGAAGGCTTCCTTGACATGATCCAGATACGCCTGGATCGATTCCGATTTGCCCTTTCCTTCGATGTCCGATCGAATCACCTGCCGGATGGTCTCCAGCTCCATGCTGCGTCCGAGCAGGTTGGACTGGATGGTCACCACCAGCTGGTTCAGATGATCGAAAACCGAATTCAGGGCATCCGCCAGCGCTTCAAGTGACTCGGATCTCGATCGGGCCCTCGGGAGCGCATTTTCTCCCAGGATCCTCCAGACCAGCTCTGTGAGCCGCTCATCCGGCTCTGCATGCTCGACAGGTCCCGTCGCCGTCCTCGGCAGAAAATGGTCCCGCAGACTGCTGACGGTCTGGAGCTTCTGAACAGGATCCAGGTCTTTGAGGGACGATTGAAGGTAATCCTCAATGACCGAAGGGGCCTCAACGGGATTCGATCGATACAGAACCTTCAATATGCGGGCCAGATCCTGCAGAGGAAGAGCAGAATTCATCCGGGCCTCGTCAATCTTTGTCTTTCCTGGGACTGAGGATGACGGTCTCCATCAGGAGCTCGTCCGCTTCCTTCGATGGGTGCTTTTCCTGGTCTTCTTTCAGCTCGAGGTCTTTGGGCGCTTCAGCAGAATCAGGGGCGCTCGGGGGATGCAGGGGGTGAGGTGGCGCAGCACTATGAGCTTTGGCATTGCTGCCCGGAGAAAGCATGATGGTTTCGGGCAGACTCTCCTGTTCCTCCATCTCCTTCCCCTTGCCCGTCAACACCAGGGTTTGTTCGGGGCCCAGGTCGACGGTTGGGGGGTGAGCCCGCGTGGCGGGGGCCTCAACCTCATGATCCGCGGTTCCGGCTGCCGTTGCCGCAGGTTTTGTCTCGGTGCCCGATGGCGAGAGGATCACCGTCTCAGGTCCCCAATCCTCCGGAATCCCCTCTGCCAAATCCAGCGGCAGCGTCTCCAATTCCGATAGGGCGGGCCTGGCCGCCTCACGATGCGAGGAGAGCATGTCCGGCGGGCTTTCGGGTGCTGCCTCTGGTGCTGACCATTTCTCGAGGAGGTTGGTCAGGATGCCTGCCAGCCTGGCATCTTCCGAGTCCCGTGCGGGTTCGGGCTCCCGTCGCGACGAGGATGAAAAGAGCTCTTCCCTGACCTTATCACGCAGGGTCGCCAATTGAGCCTGAAAGCCCTCAGACGACCAGTCCGCGCTCATGCGATAGCTGGCCCGCATGAGGGACCAGCCCAGGTCCAGCGAATCCCACCAAATATTCTGCCAGGATTCGAAAAGCTCAAGTACCTCAGGATTCCAGAAAATGTTGCCCGGATTGAAAAGGGGGCTTGAACGATGGGGCGCATCCGTTCCGTCCACGCTTTTGTCTGGCCTCTGCATCTCATCGTTGTAAAAGCCGTCGATGGCCTGCTGTATGGCGGAGGAATCCTGGTTTCTGTTGGTCAGGAGCGCGGTCAGCCACAGAACCCCCATGAGGTGCAGGGCGTACGTCGGGGGAAGCTTCAACTGCGCCGGGACGCCGGGTGCGCCACGGAATATGTCCAGAAAACGGACCTGGAAGTTCCAGAAATGGGGCAGTGATCGGCTCTGGGGCGGGAGCTTGACCCAAATGCGGTCCAGCGACCCGACCAGGTCCACCAGTCCGGGACCTCCTCGATCAAAGACTGCTGTACGGGCCACTTCGTTCAGAAAAGCCAGTTTGAGATAAAGGACCTCCAGAAAATACCTCGGAGAATCCCGAAAGAAGAATGGAGACTCATGAGGATGAGACCATCCCTGAAGCTCGACCTCCAGGTGATTCACCTTACCCATTTCCCCAAGCTGGATCAGACGATGCCTGAGCTCTTCCCGTGACCCTCCCGAAGCCAGGCAGAGAAAGTCGGGGGCATGAAATGTCATGGTTTCAAAGGCGAGCAGATGGAAGGGATAGAACGCGAAAGGTATGACATTCGCCTTTAGCTGGTCGGCGGAATGAGAGCAGGTTTCGATTTGAGCGCAATTCAGGCAGGGAAATTCGGTGGCGCTGACTCCACGCTCAGCCATGTGGCTCCATTCCTGGATGAGCCGGAGGCAGTCTTTGACGATGGGCGGGTCAAAGGCGTCGGGCTCATATGCGTAGAATTCCGGTTCTTCGCCGACTTCTCTGCAATGAGGGCAATGGAGATAGCGGCTGAGCGATGTCGAATAGGCCTGCAGTCGATTGGCGACGAGCCATCCGTCGTCCTGGCAGAGCCTCAGTTCCTGTCCGCATCGAGGACACGGAGGATGAAAATAAACCCCTTCTCGCTTGCAGAAGAAGAGAGACCGAAAGGGGAGGGGCTTGCCGTTGGCGTCGTTTTGCGCCGAAAGGAGGATAGGCTGCAGATCGGGAGAAGCGTCTCGAAGCTGCTCGGCCGCATTCTGCCAGAAACCCTCCACGTCGCGGTTGGCCAGGCGGCCGAGGGGGCTGGCTGCCTGTCTGTATCGGTCTTTCTGTACGAGCAGGAACACTGAACGGACAAGGCTGCCCGCTTCAGTCTCAAATCGCGCCCGAAAAAGACGTGTGAGAGGGTCGGAATCCGAAACGAGAAAAAAAGGCAGCCTCTGCTGGACATCGGATGTCTGCGCCTCCCCTCCCAGCGCCATGTTCAGACGTATGGGGCTGCCGGAAGGGCTCAAGAAGCCCAGCAATGAAGGAAGTGTCTGGTGTTCTTGCACTTTTCGATCCTGGAGGTCTGGGGTTTAGAGCTTGTCTGCAAGTCACCGGATATGGTAAAGAGGCGCCCTATATCTAAGCGTATGTATGATCATTATGTGGAAAGCCCCCTACAAAGTCAAGGATCATGCAGGATCATGCAGGCAAGAGGGCCCGGTCTTTGTGCTCCATGCTCGGACATGCCCTGAAAGTGCCCTTCTGTTGAACACCCTCCACGATGACTCGCATCGAATTCATCGAAACGGTTCGATCGGTTCGGTGCCGGAAGGGTATTAGAGGGGCCGGGACGGGCGTACCCATCCAGGACCCTCGACACAGGATGGTTGGACGTGGATAAAGTGATCCAGAGCAGGCTCGAGAGGCTCGAGGCCGAGTTGAATTCACTCAGTCAACAGGTCTCGGAACTGAGTGGCTCCATGCGCAGTCTGCTTGAAGGTCAGGGACGGCTCCGGCATCCCATCGAGGTGCTCCTGAGACAACGGGGGCTTCCGATTCTTTCTCGCGGTCATGACGACCGGTTCCTTCCAATGCCCGGCGTTTCCCTCCACAAACGGGATGAGCTCTATGCCTGGCTGCGAAGATACTCTTTCCGGCTGTTCCTGCGGGATCTCATCCAGTTCCCCGAGGGCCCTGATGTCACCCCGCTCACTCGATACTGCTCGCCCAGGACCGCCATGGCTTATTTGAAGCACCTGGCATCCATGGGAGTGGTGGGTCTGGGACCAGGTCCGAGCTACCGGTTTCTGCCGAGACATATCGTGAGCTTCGGTCCCACCCTGGAGTGGTATGTCAGCGAGATCTTTCAGAGAGAGCTCATGGCACCGTCTCTGTTCAATCTTCGACTCGAGCACACCAGGTTTGGTGGGGATTACGATGTGATGGCTCTGGTTTCCGGACAGCTCATCTATGTGGAATCCAAATCGTCGCCTCCCAGGGGTGTGGAGCTTCCGGCCGTCAAGGCTTTTCTCGACAGGCTGAGCGATTTGCAGCCGCAAATGGCCATCTTTCTGGTGGATACCGAACTTCGCATGCTTGACAAGATGGTCCCATTGTTCGATGAATCCCTCCGGGCGCAGCAAGGATGTGGACCGCCCCGAACCATCGAGCGGGTCGTGGACGAAATCTTTCATATCGGCCACACGGTCTTCATCACCAACAGCAGAAAGGGAATCTATACGAACCTGCGGACGTGCATCCGTCATGCTTTTCATCATCGGAAATCGGCTGAACTGCCGGTTGGTCCGCCCGGGAACAAGCCAAGAGGGGGATGACGGGCTCGTCTTTGCGGAGAGGGAATCAGCGGCTTGATCGAGTGTCTGCAGCTCAGAAAGCATTATGGTCTGGAATGCGAGCTGTTTCGCGGCGCAACCCTTCGGGTTCGCAAGGGGGAGTTTGCGGTCGTTTCAGGTCCATCAGGAAGCGGCAAGAGTGTTCTCCTGCGCATGCTCCTGGCCCTGGAAACCCCGGATGGCGGGCAGGTTCTCTTCCAGGGTAAGAACATTCATGCAATCCCCCGCCGCCATCTGTCCTCGCTTCGCCGGAAACTGGGGATCGTTGCCCAGAAAGGTCGGCTTGTCCCGGAGTGGACCCTTTTCGACAATGTGGCGCTGCCGCTGGTGTTGGCAGGGAAAGACCGATGGCTCATCAAAAAGAAGGTCTTTCAGACCCTGGAGAGCCTGAAGCTGCACCAGAGAGCCAATGCCCTGTGCAAGGGAATGGATGCATCCGAGAGCAAGCGCGCCGAAATTGCTCGAGCGGCGGTGCACAACCCGCTGGTTCTGTTGGCAGACGAACCTCTCGAAGGTCTGGAGCCCGGCGAAAGGTCACTCGTTGTGGCCCTCATTGCCGAGCTGAATGTGGGAGGCACTACATGCATGGCCTTTTCGCGGGATCCTTCCGAATTGCTCACTGTACCGGGAGTCCGGCGGGCTCAGATTGCACATGGAAGATTCCAGGAGTGCCTGACGGCCTGAAGCCCTGGGCACAAAGTTGGTATTCGAGCAGGAAGCCAGGTTGGTTGGAATGACCCCAGAACTTTTTCGCCATCTCTTCCATTGGTCACTTGTCTCCGTCCGGCGTCATCCAAAGGCTCATCTGTTTTGCCTGCTCCTGTCTGCTGTTTGTCTTTATGGACTGGCATGGCTCGGCTTCATGGTGCTTCGAAGTCCCCTCATCCTTCCGAGCTGGCTGGCAGGCGCGGATGCGGTGGTCTATCTGAAAGCGGACGCATCCCCCCAGGACGAGCAGCGGATGCTGGAGGAGCTCAAGGCCTGGCCCGAAATCGGGGCCGTTCGCCTCGTTTCAAAGGAGGAGGCTCGCAGGAGGCTTGAGAAGCAGCTGGGAAGTTGGAAGGGGCTGCTTTCCGGGATGGACTCGGATTATCTGCAGCCCTCCATTGAAGTGACCTTTGTGGAGAGTCTGAGAGCCTCCGAGCTGTGGATGAAAGTCATTGACCGAATGCGACTCCTATCGAATGTGGTCGAAATTCTTTATGGAAATGGCGAGGGAGAAACGGTAGAATCGATTCTGCATTGGGCAGAGCGGGGCGGATGGGTTCTCACCGCATGGCTTGCCCTGCTTTTCGTCTGCATCCATTGGACGGAGACATTTCTCAGGGTCTCCGGATCCCGTGATGAATTGGAAGTCCTTTGTTGGGTGGGTGCACCGGAATGGCTGATTCGACTGCCGAGTCTCATGGCATCATGGACGACGGGGATCGCCGCCGCAATCCTGGCCATTGCGCTCTTTGCTCTGACGGTCCATTACCTTGGAACTGAGCTGCCGTTGCAGTTCGCGGCCCTGTTCACCGTTGAAGCGGGGGAGTGGCTTCTTCTGGGTTCTGGCGTGATCGGCGGCTCCCTGACGATGAGCTCCCTGGGGGTGTACCTTGGCTTGGGGCATGCGAGGCGGCTTTGCTCAAACGGCCAGTTTTCCTGACTATTCTTTGTGTGCTTGGCTTTCTTGCGGTGGTTGTCCGCTCTGAACGTGCCAGGCTGGTCAGTTCGGATGAAAGAGCGGAAGGGTCATCCGCTTCCTCTGGCGGACACGCAGACACTGGCCATGTTCAGCGAAGCGGTGATCAGGCACAGAACCCTGAGGCTCCCCGGATGGAGGGACAAGGGAAAGGCTCCCGGAGCCAAAAGGAGCTGAGTGAACGCCTGAATGTCCTCCAGAAATACGGTGCCCTGGCCTATGCAAGCCTGCTGCTTCGGCCAGGTGGGCCCTCGGAGTTTCGCACCGGGGCGGTTGCGGCTCACAAGATGGTGCTCTCAGACCATCGCCTGTATTCTGGTGCTATGCGGGAGGGTGCGGAAGGCGGGCTTTCGTCCCCTTCGGCAGTCCGCAGGTCCCTGGATTTCAAGGCACTTGAAGCGATCTCAAGAGCAGGCGCCGCGAGGGATGACAGCGGTCCGGAAGGTCGCCGCAGCTCTCTGCATCGCAGGCCCATCGAGGCTCCACCGCCGGCCTTTTCGGGCCAACAGGGCCTCCTGGGCTTTCCGCTGACCGGAGAGCATGAGTTTTTTTCTGTTGGGAAGATCGGTCCGGACTCCGAGAATATCCTCCATAATGGGGGGCTTTTTGTGAGGGCTCCACAGGGAGAGCCCATCCGATCCATATTTCGTGGTAGCGTTATTTTTGCCGAATGGTTAAAGGATTACGGACGGGTCATGATCATCGATCATGGTGAGCATTACTGCAGCCTCATTGCCCACGCCGATCAGCTTCTCAAGGGGGTGAATGATACTGTGGAGAGCGGTGAAGTGGTCGCGACCGTTGGGAAAACGGGCGCCATCAAGGTGCCGGGTCTGTATTTTGAAATCCGCCATCACGGTGCACCGGTTGATCCTCTCGAGTGGCTGAAGGCGGACACAACATTCAAAGAATGAGGAAGGGATCCATGTTTTCAAAGCAGAGAACTCCCATTGTCGCGGTGGCGGTTATCGTGTTCTTGCTGATCGGCTGGCAAGGTCTCAGAGCGAAGACGAACACGGAAAGCTCCGAAATATACCAATATCTTAGGCTCTTCAGTGACGTCCTGAACATCGTCCAGGACAACTACGTGGAAAAGACCGACTCCAAAAAGCTCATGTACGGAGCCATCAACGGTATGCTCCGTGAGCTGGATCCTCATTCTTCCTTCATGAAGCCCGAGGATTACAAGGAGCTTCAGATCGAGACCAAGGGCAAGTTTGGGGGTCTGGGTATCGAGATTACCCTTCGAGACGGCGTTCTCACCGTCGTGGCTCCCCTGGAGGACACGCCTGCAGACAAGGCGGGTATTCACGCCGGGGACCAGATCATCAAGATCGACGAGGAGCCTACTCAGGACATGACGCTCATGGAAGCCGTTCAGAAGATGCGGGGCCCCAAAGGAGCGAAGGTCAAGCTCACCATTATCCGAAAAGGTGAGAAGAAACCGTTGGAGTTTGATCTGGTTCGGGCGGAAATCGCCATCCGGAGCGTGAAATCCAGAGCCCTCGAACCAGGGTACGGTTATGTCCGGATCGCCAGTTTCCAGAGCGGAACCGCCAATGACCTCCGGAAGGCCCTGGAGCAACTGGAGGCAGAATCACCTCCACTGCAGGGTTTGGTGCTGGATTTGCGCAACGACCCCGGAGGGTTGCTGGATCAGGCTGTCGAAGTGAGCGATGAATTCCTCGAGGAGGGTTTGATCGTCTACACCGGCGGACGCCTCGACAACCAGCAGATGCGATTTGAAGCTCACAAGAACAGCCGCCCCCACAATTATCCCATCGTGGTTCTGGTCAATGCGGGCAGCGCCAGTGCGTCGGAAATCGTGGCGGGCGCCCTGCAGGACCAGAAAAGGGCCATAATCCTCGGAGAGCAGACTTTCGGCAAGGGGTCGGTGCAAACGGTCATTCCCCTCAATGACGGGTCAGCCATTCGTTTGACCACGTCCCTCTATTACACACCTTCCGGGCGATCCATCCAGGCCAAGGGCATCACGCCGGACATTGCCGTCAAACGGGAGATGCCGGATAAGGAGGGGGAGGACGACACAGATGAGATGCGCAGGGTCCGTGAAAAGGATCTGCCCCGCCATATGGAGAATCGCAAGAAGGAGACCGAAGAGCCCAAGCCCAACGGTTCGGAGCAGGAGACTCAAAAGATGATCGAAGATGACAACCAGCTGAGAAGGGCGTTGGATATCCTGAAGAGCTACAAGATCATGGCCCAGATGCAGTTCAAATAGACCTTGGTTGCCCCCAGACGTGCAGTGCCGGTGAAACCAGCCAAGTCGAACACCTCCGCTTCAGCGCGCCGCCCTTCCCCCACAGCACAGGCGGGGAAGGCGGGGCGCGCTGGGAGCAAAGCGAGAAAACCCGGTGGCTCGGGAGCTGCCAGGAGCAGAGGGAGCGCTTCCCCCTCGACGCTTCTGCTGCCCCTGGCTGCGGTGGGCTCGCTTGCGGCGGTGTTACTGGCAGGCCTGATATTCTGGGGAGTGGATTCCAGCCGGGTCAGGAGCTCTTCCGGACAAATGGTTTCGGCCAGTCATCATTGGCCCGAAGGCCATTCCCCAAAGATCAAACCCCCACCTGCAGCCCCTGTGCAAGAGCCCAAACATGAACCAGTTGATTGGGCACCAGCGCCCCATGCGCCGCGAAACGGCCCGGAGAAATCTCCGAGACAACCAGAGGCGGCGGCCGGCGACGGAGTTGGTGCGGATCAGGCTCTGACGGCCAGGGCGCAATCCCAGGATGTGCCGCGAAGGGATGGTGCCGTCGACAGACCGGTGGCGGAGACGGGAAGCTCTGCGGGTTCGGCATCGGCTGGATCGGATCAGCATTCAAGAGAGCCATCGAAAATGCGGGATCTGCCGGTGCCCGATGACACGGCACAGCTCGCCAGTAGCGATCGACGGGCTGAACCGCAGGAGGTCGTCAGCAAGGCCCTTCCGGCGGAGCAGCCCAAAGGGGAGAGACTGGCCCTCAATGTGACTCCCGCGCCGAAGCTCGAACCTCCGGGCGCCGGTCTGCCTCCCAGGACTCCCCTCCCTGCGCCCGTTGCCCGGGTTGCCATTGTCATAGACGACTTGGGGCCGGACATGGAGGCAGCCAGAAAACTGGCTGCGATTCCCCTTGACATCACGTTCTCGGTTCTGCCCTTCCAGAAGCACGGCAGGGAAGTTGTGGCTCTTGCCAGGGCCAGCGGACGTGAAGTGATGCTCCACATGCCCATGGAACCTGAAGGATACCCTCAGGTGAATCCGGGGAGGGGTGCCTTGCTGGTATCCATGGCGAGCCAAGACATCCAGAAGAGCATCCGAACGGCGCTGGATGATGCTTCGGAGGTCAGGGGCATCAACAATCACATGGGGTCGCGGTTCACGGAACAGCCCCAACAGATGAGCATCGTCATGAAGGAGCTCCAGCGCAGAAAGCTTTTCTTCCTGGACAGTGCCACGACGATTCGGACCGTGGCCATAGACGTTGCGCAAGAACATGGTGTTCCATACCTGCGTCGGGATATCTTTTTAGATCACGTGCTGGTGGAGTCGTTTGTGAGGGCTCAGATGGGGCAGCTGATCCGAAAGGCGAAGATCCAGGGGACCGCCCTGGCTATTGGACATCCTCATGAAGTCACCCTCAAGGTGTTGCGGGAGGAGTGCGATATCTTTCAGCGGGAGCGGATAGCCGTTGTGCCGGCGAGTCAACTGCTGCATCGCCCTGCAGCAAGAGAAAAAAGTCATTGATATCCGTGTGATGGACTTGAACGATTTGCTCTTGACGTTTTGGGGATGAAGGGCTATCCAGCCGGAAAGGTCCCAGACCGACTTTGATCGAACCCTTCAGGCTGTGCTTTGATTCCAGGGATTTTTCACCATATCATGACGGAGAATTGATCCAACCATGAGAACAGAATTTCAACGATGGTTCCTCATTGGGACCCTTTGTGCCACCTGCATTCTGATGCCCGGCCATGCCTTGGCGGCAGAGGGAAAGGTCGCGCCCCCGGCGTCGTCGCCTGCACAACCTGCTGCCGCCATCGAAGTCAGGCCATCCATCCAGCTTCCCGAGACATCCTTCGACTTCGGCGAGGCCATGGAGGGCAGCGAAGTCACCCACGAATTCGTGGTGAAGAACACGGGAAGCGCCGAGCTTCAGATCCAGCAGGTTCGCCCTGGCTGAGGCTGCGCCGTCGCCCATTTCGATCGGGCGATCCCTCCTGGAGGAGAGGGAAAGATCACTTTGAAGCTCAACCTGAAGGGCTACAAGGGCAACATCAAGAAATCCGCTGTCGTGATGAGCAACGATCCCCAGAATGCCAAGACCGTTCTGGCCATGCAGGGCGTTGTGAAGACGCTCATCGATGTGCGCCCTTCCACGAATGTCTCTTTCAGGGGTTTGGCGGAGAATCTTGCGCCGAGTATCGTGGAGATGGAGGCCGGCGGGGGGCAGACTTTCCGCATCCAAAAGGTGGAAAGCAATCTGGAGGGCAAAGTGAGCCATGAGCTGGAGACGGTGGAGGAAGGGAAGCGCTACCGGATCAAGCTGGCCAACCGCATTGAGCAGGGGAATTACAACGGGTTTCTGAAGCTCGAGACGGACCTGCCTCAGAAGCCGGACATAGTGATTCGGGTCAACGGGTTCATTGAGGGGGAGATCCGGGTTCAGCCCCAAATACTCCTGGTTGGCAAACTGGGGGCTCAGCAGCCTCCCCGAACGGGCAGGGTGAGAGTCACCAACAATCGGGAGCGGCCTTTCCAGATCACCAGGCTGACCTATGATCAGGAGCTGCTCGAAGTTGTGCAGCAGCCTGTGCCCAACGAGCCCGGCTACAGCCTCGAGATCAAACCTCGGATCGAGAATCTGCCCGCCGGTGAGCGCAAGCAGACGATTGTGGTTCTGGAAACCGATGCCAGGCCGTCCGAGAAGTACGAGATCCAGGTGCACCTCATGAATGCGGCCGATACGGCCCAGGCGGGAGGAATTGCGCCGTCCAAAGGCCAACAGGCTGCCCCTCGGCGGGAACCCTCGACGGAAGCGCCTTCAGGGGCCGGGCCTTCGACGGCAGAGGAAAAAGGGGCGCCTCAGAACCGAGGCAAGTGATTGCTTCAGCGGGTTTCATGCCCCACTGTGAGGCGGCTGATAAAGACATAGCGGTTCTGGAGCCAGGTAGTTGCCGGTGCTTTCATAAGCGCGCGCACGGCAGCCGCCGCAGACTCGCACATACTTGCATCGGCCGCACTTCCCTTCATACTTCTTGAAATCACGGAGGTTGAGAAAAATCGGGGACTTCTCCCAAATCTCCCTGAAAGGCTTCTCGCGAATGTTTCCGGAATCCAGCTCCAAATACCCGCAAGGCTGCACCTGACCCACATGGGAAACGAAGGCAAAACCGACGCCTCCCAGGCACCCCCGTGTCACGGCGTCCAGTCCGTGGGTTTGAAACGTCACGTCCAGTCCTTCCGATTTGGATCGCTCGCGGAGGATGCGGTAGTAGTGGGGTGCGCAGGTTGCCTTGAGCTGCAGGGGGACGTGCTGCCTCTGTTCATAGAACCAGTGAAGGGTCTTCTCGTAGTCTTCGGCGCTGATGGCGGTTTCCTCGATCTCCTTGCCCCTTCCCATGGGCACCAGGAGAAATATGTGGTGGGCTACCGCACCCAGTGAAACCACCAATTCCTGTATGGCGGGAAGCTCCTGAAGGTTCGCCTGGGTGATGGTCGTGTTGATCTGGAAGTCCAGGCCTTCGGCACGTGCGTTGGCCACTCCGTGAAGCGCCCCATCGAACGCACCCTCAACCTGCCGAAAGGCGTCGTGCGTGGACGCCGAGGCGCCGTCCAGGCTGATGCTGATCCGCTGGATGCCGGACTCGATCATCCGGCGTGTGCGCTCCCGCGTCAGAAGGGTTCCGTTCACGGCCATGGTCATTCTCAGCCCCTTCTGGTGCCCGTATGCAGCGATCTCGAAGATGTCGGGGCGGAGGAGGGGCTCGCCTCCGGTCAGAATGATGATCGGCTTGGCGAAGGATGCCACCTCGTCCAGAAAGGCCCTGCATTCGTCGGTGGAGAGCTCGTTCTCGTAAGGGCGGTCCATGGCTGCAGCTCTGCAGTGGACGCACGCCAGGTTGCAGGTGCGAGTCACTTCCCACGCCACCAGGCGCAGCTCGGGAACGGGGCTGCCATGGTCCTGGCCCGGGTGCGTTCTTGGATGAGCCTGTCCATCGAGCTCGCCTTGCCCGCACGGAGGTGCTCCCTTTTCATTGGCTTCCATCATGATCCTTCACGTTCAGCGTGGCAGAGGACGGATTGCCAGACTTGGACAGGGCATCACGGCTTCCCCAGGAGCACACGTGCGGCGTCCTTGGCGAAGTAGGTGAGAATCAGGTCGGCGCCAGCTCGGCGGATAGCCGTGAGCGTCTCCATCATGACCCGCGTTTCGTCGAGCCATCCGTTGGCGGCGGCCGCCTTGATCATGGAGTATTCACCGCTGACGTTGTAGGCCGCGACGGGCCACTCGAACTCCTCCTTGATCCTCCGGATGATGTCCAGGTAAGCCAGAGCCGGCTTCACCATGACGATGTCCGCACCTTCCTCGAGATCCATTCCCACCTCGCGGATGGCCTCGTCCGAGTTGGCCATGTCCATCTGATAGGCCCGTCGGTCTCCGAATTGGGGCGCCGATTCGGCGGCGTCTCGAAATGGCCCGTAGAACGCCGAGCAATACTTGGCGGAATAGGCCAGAATCCCCACCTGATCGAAGCCGGCGTGATCCAGCGCGTCGCGGATGACTCCCACCCGGCCGTCCATCATGTCCGAGGGGGCGACGATGTCTGCCCCGGCCTCGGCGTGGGAGAGCGCGCTTTTGGCCAGAAGCTCGAGGGTCGGGTCGTTTTCCACCTCCTGTCCCCGAAGCACTCCACAGTGGCCGTGGCTCGTGTATTCACAAAGGCAAACATCCGTGATGACGACCAGATCGGGAAATCTTGCCTTGATGGCCCGAACAGCCTCCTGCACCACTCCCTTCCCGGAGTAGGCTTCGCTGCCCAACGGGTCCTTCTGGCTCGGAATCCCGAAGAGCAGGATGCCGGGAATTCCCAGCTCCACCACCGACTCGATCTCCTGAAGCAGGGTGTCCGTCGAGTGCTGGAAAACTCCCGGCATGGATGAAACGGGGTTCTTCACGCCTGTTCCCGGAACGACGAAGAGGGGATAGATGAGCTGGTCCACGCTGAGCGAGGTTTCCCGGATCATTCTGCGGAGATTCTCGTTTCGTCGAAATCTCCTGGGCCGATAGTGGGGAAAGTGCATGGAAAGGATTCTCCTCCATTTGCAGGATTACGTCGTCAGGCCGATTTCCTGATCGGTTAAATAGCAGGCCGGATCCGGCGCCCAAAGGTCCCCTGTCGCCGTCTCCGCGCGGACTCGGAAATTGCCCCCGCACACGTCCAGCCACCTGCATTGGGAACAGCGGCCCTTCACATAAACTTTCTTATCCTTCAGCCTCATCATGAGCTCGTTGGAGAGGTCGCTCCAGATCTGGCTGAAGGGGCGCTGGCGAATATTCCCGAAGGAGTAATGCCGCCAGAACTGGTCCGCGTGGACGCTTCCATCCCAGCTGACACAGCCGATGCCGCGTCCGGAGCTGTTCCCCTCATTCATCTTCAGGAGCTCGAGGACCTCGGACGCCCTGGCAGACGCTTCCCGCAGCAGCCGCAGGTATACATAGGGCCCGTCGGCGTGATTGTCAACGGTCAGGACTTCCTTGGGCTTGCCCCGAAGATGCAGGTCGCGGGTCCGATCGACGATCAAGTCGACGGCCTTCCTGGTCTCCTCATGAGAAAGGTCTTCTTCGATCAGCTTGCTTCCCCGCCCGGCGTAAACCAGGTGGTAGAAGCAAACGCGAGGAATCTCATGCTGTTCGAGGAGGTCGAACATGGACGGGATCTCCCCCGCGTTGAATCGGTTCATGGTGAAACGCAGCCCGACCTTGATGCCGGCCTTTTGACACGCCTCGATGCCCTGCATGGCCATTCGAAAGGCGCCCTTCACTCCTCGGAACCGGTCATTCACGGCCTCGAGGCCGTCCAGACTGATCCCCACGTAGGAGAGACCAACGGCTTTCAGCGATTGTGCCATTGCGGGTGTGATCAGAGTCCCGTTCGTCGAAATGACGGCCCGCATTCCCTTGTTGACCGCATAATCGGCCAGCTCCACAAGGTCTGGACGCATCAGAGGCTCACCGCCTGAAAACAGCACGACGGGGGCTCCAAATTGGGCCAGGTCATCCAGCAACCGCTTCCCCTCTGCGGTGGAAAGCTCATCGGGCGAAGGCTGGTCCTTGGCGTGGGCGTAGCAGTGAATACATTTGAGGTTGCACCGACGTGTTGCATTCCACACGACGACCGGCTTCTTATCCGCAGAAAACTGCAGAAGGTGAGATGGCAGGAGACCGCTGTGGCGTCCATACCTGAGGGCGTCTGACGGCTCCACCGTTCCGCAGTAGAGTTTCGATATGCCGATCATGATTGCACTGCTCCGTTCTAACTAGGAATCTTTACGAGTGTCGATTTCTGAAGTTCCGAAGGGGAAGTCGCGATAGTGCTCGCGGATCAACTCGTCCAGATAGGCATCGGGCTGAACAACGGACTTCCTGGGCAGAAGAAACTGTCTTTGTCCGCTGCGTTCGTGAATGAGCTTGAATCCATAGTCAAAATCGGCCGAAATCTCCTTGCACAGAGCCATCGCCGTCAGATCCCGCTGAAGTGCTGTCCGGATGATTTCATTGAGCGCTTCGTCCTCATAATGAATCTCCAGTCCGTGCTTCTCGAGAAAATCGTCTTCGAACACGCGAACCTGGTTGTAAAGGAGGATGATGTCGTCAAAGATGGTCTCGATGGCTTGATCGGTCCGGATGTGATGGTCCAGGGCGATATCCACTCGCTCAGGTGTGAACACCAGCGGATAGCTGGTGATGTAATGGGATTTCTGGACCATCTGGCCGTAGATCCTGGATTTCTCCTGCTTCACGATTTTTCGGTAAGTGGTGGAGCGCTCGGAAGAGTCGGGGTTCGAGAGGAGCCGCTCCAGCTCTCCCTCGGGATTGAGCACCACTTCAGGGGTGACCACCAGGTATGAAACGCTCGTGCTCGGCAGCTTCTTTTCGTAAGGCAGCAAAACCCGCTCGATCACGCTAACCAGCCCCCGAGCCCCGGTTTTTTCTGCATAGGCCTGTTCCGCCAGCATGCGCAGGGCGCTATCCTCGAACTGGATGTCGATGCCGTAGCTGCGAAAATCCTCCTTCTTGCCCAGTATGATTGGATTATTGGGATTTCGCAGGATTTCGTGCAGGTCTTCCACCTCGAGAGCATCCAGCACTGCCATCACCGGGATGCGTCCGACGAATTCGCTCTCGAAGCCAAAGGCGATCATATCCTCAGCCTTGGCAAATCGGTTGAATCGAAGTTCATCACCCTTGCTCTGAATCTGAGCTCCAAAGCCGATTTCCTGGCTCTGCAGACGCTTTTTCACGATGGGAGCCAGGCCATTGAATGCACCACTCATGATGAACAGGATGCTGCGGGTGTTTACCGTGCGCTTCTCCCGTTTTCCGGTCTTCCGATAACTCTCGAGGGCCTGAAGCTGGGAGATGGGATCGTGCGGAACCTTGAGATCCACCTCCGTTTCTTCCATGGGTTTCAGCAACGCCCTCTGTACACCGGCTCGCGAAACGTCGGGGCCGAAGAAATGGCTTGAGGCGGCAATCTTGTCGATTTCATCGATGTATATGATCCCGTGCTGAGCCAATTCCAGGTCGTCATCCGCCTCGATGACCAGCTCACGGACCAGATCTTCCACATCTCCGCCCACATACCCCGTTTCGCTGAACTTGGTCGCATCGCCCTTGACGAACGGAATACCGAGCTTCTGCGCAATGAGCTTGATGAGGTAGGTTTTTCCGACGCCGGTTGGTCCCAGCAGGAGGATGTTGTTCTTGATCCTCCCGACCGTTTTGGCCTTACCGCGCTTGCCTTTTCTGCTCTGCTGCTTGATGCGGTTGTAATGCGTGCAGATCTTAGTTGCCAGTATCGCCTTGGCATCGTCCTGTCTGATGACATACTGATTCAGGTAGGCTTCCAGTTCTTCAGGCTTCATGTCGAACCGAATGCGATCGATTCCGCTCGGCCCCTTTTTATCCTCATGAGTGTCCTTGCCCTGGGGGAGCATCATGGGGGAGATCACCTTGATTCTGTAGCCGTATTTCTTGGAGAGGTAGTCGCTCAGTTCCTTCTCGAGCTCCTCCTGATTCGGTACTTTTTGGGAATCATCAGCCATCTTCTGCCCTTCCGAAGGTGAGCAACCGTAAACACGCGCGAAATCTGCTTCGAACATAGTATAACACTCCGAAGTCCCATTTCAACCGAAGCAGACCCAGAACAGAGGCCAGTCAGGGATCGAGCTGCCACTCTCAAAAGTTTCGCGTTTCAAGTCGCGGGTTTCAAGTTTCAGGTTGCGGGTAGAGAACAGGTATGGGGGCCATGCTCAGGATGAGGCAGGGGCCGTTGAAGGGTCGCTGACTAACAGAAATCACCAGCGGATCGCTGAAATGGTTGAAGACCTCCGATCAGTCACGGTGTGCGGAAATCCGATCCAGAAGCTCCTGGCTTTGCATGACCTGCAGGAGGGGATGAAGCGGTGTCTTTCGGTAGGCATCCAAAACGGCCCGGTGGTCTTCAGGCCGGTGGGCTGCAGAGCAATCCTCGATGACAATGGCCTGGAAATCGTGGCTGAGCGCATCCAGAACCGTTGTCATCACGCATATCGGAGTCGCAATGCCTGTCACGACCACGGTGTCCACTCCCAGCGTACGCAGAGTCTGGTCGAGATCTGTTTTGAAGAAGGCACTGAAGCGGCGTTTGGGCACAAGATGATCCCCGGATTCTCGATGCAGATCGGGGATCACCTCCTCTCCATGGGATCCCCTCAGGCTGTGCGGTGCCATTCTGCCCTTGAAGATGAAGTCATCGGGAAGAAAACTGTCACAGGCGAAAATGACTGGCAGATGGTGCTCATGAAACCGGTCGATGAGCTCGTTGAGCTTCGGCAGGAAAGCCCTGGCAGCCCCAGCAATCGGAGTGCTCGGATGCTTTTCGAAGGTATCGCACAGGAGGTCCACAATAATCAGGGCAGGATTCAATTCACTTCCTTTCACATGATCTGCAGCGATTCAGGCTGTCGTTGGGAGGAGCGGTGCGGGTCAGGCCTCCCCCGAAGGCTTGGCGATCAGCCCTTTGTCCATGGCGAAGGCGGTCAGTGATGAGACATTGTGAAGGTCCAGTTTTTTCATGAGGTTGGCGCGATGTTTTTCCACGGTTTTGGCGCTGATGCACAGGTAGTCGGCGATGGCCTTGTTCTTGTACCCCTCGGCGATCATCTTGAGGACTTCACGTTCGCGCTGCGTCAGTGTATCCCACGATGTGCTGGATTTAAGCTGTTTCTTGCCTTCAAGATAGCCTTCAATCACTTTGTCGGAGACACTGGGACTCAGGTAGGACTTGCCCTCGAGCAGACACTGAATGGCGAGCATCAGCTCATTGTGGGTGGCGTCTTTGATGACGTATCCGTCGGCACCGGCCTTCAGTGTCGCCAATATGTACTCCTCGGTCTTGTGAACCGTCAGGGCCAGAATCTTGATCTGCGGCATATGCCGCTTGATCTCCTGAATGGCGCCCATTCCGTTCATGCGGGGCATGGAGAGATCCATCAAGACCAGATCGGGTTTGAGGCTTTCCGCCATTCGCACCGCTTCCAGGCCATCCTGAGCCTCTCCCACCACCTCAAGGTTCGGGTCGGAGGTCAGGAGCATCCGAAGCCCTTCCCGGAGAATCGTGTGATCTTCGGCCAGCAGCACCTTCTTGGTAACCTTCATCGGTTGTCCTCCCAGCTCGCCTCGGTGGCCGGATTGCCTGTCCTGTCCTGTTTCGACTGCTGGGTCTCCGGACCACAAGGTTTATGTTCACAAGGCTTCACGAGATATGGGTCGGCAAAAGGACACCCCAAAGACTCTTGCGGCCGTCAGTGCAACGGCGGCAACCTGAGCGCTTCCGGACACGAGAGCACATCAGCGGGCGAGCAGGTAAATTACATGAATTCGATTCGGTTGAACAGGTGCCAGTGCGTTTGGTTTGAGGTGAATCCTCACAACGGTGAATAATCACGGAACGGCTCTAAGGTCCCTTCAAATGGAACCCATCGGCCACACGGAACTTGTTCTGGCCATCCGGTGTCTGCACTGTTGTGACTCTGGCTGATCGTCCATCCACGCTCACACACACGATCGTCTGGCGAAGGTCGCTGTGGGTCTTCTGCCCGGCGTTGCCCAAATTGATGACGTGAATGCCCTCCAGCAGGTCAGGGAATCGCGTCCGATGGTAAATATGGACATGCCCGAAGAAGAGGGCGCGGACGCGTGTGCGGTGTTTGAGAAGGATCGACCAGAAAGGGTCCTGCTCGGCATCCCATGGAAAGAACGGCTCATGGATGCCCACAAACACATGTTCGGCAGAATGGGCCGATTCGACAGCCTGGCTCAGCCATTGAAGAGCCCTTGGATCTGCGCCCGATCTTCTGAAGTCCGCATATTGGTCCAGAATGATCAGTCTCGCATTCTTCCAGTCGAACCAATAAGACAGGCCTGACTTCGAAAAGCGATTCCACGATTGAACGGAAGCTGCCGTGGCGGGAAGAACCTTCTTCTCGATGAAGTCAAGATCCCGCTTATTCTCGTGGTTGCCTCGCGCAGGAGCGAAGAGCGGACGCCGATTTTCAAAGGTCCTCTCGAAGATGCTGTAATTCGTGACGACGGGCGAGAGGTCTCCCAGGACGAGCACGAAATCCACCATTTCGCCTCGATCCTCCCTGCCCACGGTCGGGTTTTTGATCTCGTTCAGGACGTTCTGATAGGAGCTGAAGCCGGATTGTATGTCGGAAATGGCGGCGAAGCTCCATTGGTGTTGAGCCCAGGTGGAGCTTGAGAAGAGAATTCCGCTGACCAGCGGGATGAGCCATATCAGGAAAAGCGGGCTCCATTCCCTTCTCTGGGAGGATTTCGTGAGCGGAGTTGTCGAGACCTTTCCGGCCGATGGATTCACGGATTGGGACCGGTCGGTTCCTCAGAGACTTCGGAGCGTTTGGAAAAAGGCGCCGCCAGCGGAGATGCTGCAACCTGTTTTTTCAGAAGGCGTCCCCGAAAGAACCATGCTGTGCCCGCCATGATGAGCAGAACGACCACCACATCCACCTGGTGAGAATAACGCTGCACGCTGGTCCAATGCTCCCTGAGGACCATTCCGCAATAAAGCAGAAAGGAGTTCCAGAGGGTGGCCCCGATGGCCGTCGCGAGGGTGAAGGGAATCAACGGCATCCTGCCCACACCCGCAGGAATGGAGATCAGATGGCGCACAACCGGTATGAAGCGACTGACGAAGACGGCGAGCACCCCGCTCCTGCGATTGAAGAACCGCTCGGTGATCACCAGATCGTGCTCGTCCAGAAGCAAATACCTGCCCACACGCAGCACCATGGTTTTTCCACCGTATGCGCCCATGAAATAGGAGATCAGCGACCCGATGATCGAACCCAGGCTTGTGGCAAAAACCGCTGCGCCGAGATTCCATTTACCGTCTGCAACCAGGAAGCCCACGAAGGGCATCACCGCTTCGCTGGGAACCGGAGCGATCATGCTCTCCAGGGCCATGAGAAAAGCCGCACCATAATATCCGGTTGAATCCAGGCATTGAATGGCCAGATTCGATATCTTTTCCGTGAGCACGCAAACACCTCTTTCTGATCAGTCACACGAAGGTCGATGGCTTCAGTCCACACTGGAATCGAAGAAGCAATCCTTATGCCGACACTTCGACAATAACCCGGATTTGGCCGTGCGACAGCCTGGCTCAAAGGCCGGAGCACCGGATACCCGTCAGGATGTTGAAAAGGGGGGGAATGAGCCTGCACTCTGGGGCATTGGGACCATCAAAAGGCTGACGTACTTCATGCTTCCGAGCACCATCAAAGGACACTGTTGGATCTCCCAACGCTTTTTTTGCAGTGATGGCGTGCGTGCAGCGTCTGAAAATGGCGCTCCAATCTCTCCCGGAACACATAGACAATCACGGTGAAAAGCGCAGCCACCCCGATGAGGATGGAGAGCTTGCCGTACTCGTGATAACGGATGAAACCGCCGCCCAGGGTCAGCAGGATCGTGCCGAACAAACGTCCGACTGTGCTCACCGCCAGGAATTCGAAAGTGGTGAGATGGCCCAGTCCAAGAATGAAGCAGAGGTAGTCCTTTGGGAAACCGGGAATCAGGAAGAGCACGAAGATCAGGAAAAGCCCCTTATGGTGCAGCAGGTAATCGAAGCGTTTGAGGAGGGACTCGTCAATGAATTTCTCGATGAAAGGCCTTCCAAACGTCCGCGAAAGAAAGAAGGCCAGGAAGGAGCCAAGGACCAGTCCTGTGGTCGACAACAGGACCCCCACCACGGGACCGTAAAGGAATCCGCCGATCAAGCCGGTGATTTCGCCGGGTATGGGCGCGAGCACCACCTGGGCTGCCTGTAAGATGATGAAGCCTGCAAAGGCCAAAGGCCCCAGGGATTCCAGAAACTCGAGGATTTCCTGCCTGCTGAAAAAGAACCTGAACACGTTCGTCTGGTAGAGCACAATGGTCACGCCGATGAGGAAAAGCAAAGCCAGGAGCTTGACCCAGACGCCGTTTCTCTTGCTTCCAGTGCTGTGTATTTCTTCAAGCGGGCATTCAAGAATCTCGGACGAGGGTGCTCTGTTGTCAGCCATGCGTCTCCACGGTGCTCGCTGGGGTGCTCCCGGATCGGGCATCACCGAATCATAGAATCAGCTGCCATGTTTCCATTCCAGTCCCAATCTGTCCAACTGGGGGGAATAAAGGGATGAGGTCATCCCTATAACATCATCGTATGTGAGATGCAAAGCCCTCAGGTCTGATAAAACCATTACCCACCTGCAAAGCTAGATCACACCCCGATAGAAGGCCATTTTGCGAGCTGCAGGCTCAAAGCGTGTCGTGATGATCTCTTGTTCCGCGGCATCCATCGGGCGAAAAGGCCTCCCCGCCCCGGCCAGCTCCGCAACGTGGTCCGGAATGCTGCAGCCCACGATGGCCACCGATACATCCTGAGACAGCGCAAAATGTATGAGTGTCTGAGCCGTGGCCCGCGCTTTCGGTGCGACACAGTGGCCGCCGCCCAGAACCTTCATGGCGATGATCGCCAGGCCCTTTTCACGAGCTTTGGGCATGGTGGAGTCCAGAAATCCACCCAGAACCGCTTCGATCGGATTCACCGGCATCATCACCGAGTCCACGGGCCATTCCTGGACCGCTCGCGTGAGGATTACGGGATCGTAATGTCCCGTCACGCCAATAAAGCTCGTCTTGCCGGATCGTTTGGCCTCGATGAAGGCCTCCAAAGCTCCCCCGGGCCCGCTGATCCGATCCAGATCCTCCTCAGTCCGGACATCGTGGATCTGCCACAGATCGAGATGATCGATGCACATCGTCTTGAGCGTATGCTCCAGGTCGGTCATGGCTCCCGCCCTGGTCCTTTGGGCTGATTTGCTCGCCTGAAACACCCTGGAGCGGGCACTCGGATTCTCCTTCCAGAATCGGCCATAGTATCCTTCACTGCCTGCGTAAACCCGCGCACAGTCGAAATAAGTGATGCCCTGACCGATGGCCTCGTGAATCACGGCCGATGCCTTTTCATCCTCTCCGTGGGTTCTCAGGATCCCTTCGCCGCCCAAACCGACAAGGGTGATTCGCCGCTCAGACCTCCCGAAGTATCGAGTGTCTATATCGGAATGATTCATGCGCTGCTCCAATGCCCCTTGTCGCCGAGACCCGGGCGAGAAGGGAG
>JBFYYO010000035.1:0-24264 GCA_041310025.1 Syntrophobacterales bacterium | reverse complement strand
GGCGACGCCGTTCAGTGACTCGTCTTCCGCCTTCTCGGCAAAGGCCAGGTACTTGCGGTTGGCCTGAGATTCACCTGCAAAAGCATCCTTCAGATTTTCGGCCGTCTTTGACATACATTCCTCCTGTTCGGTTAGAGCTCACTCTGGGTTGGCGCTCCGTTCTGCACAGACTCGCCAGAATCTTAGCCCTCACCTCCGCCCATGCACCAGAGCCGGCGGGGATGGAGGCCGACAACCTCGTTCCCGGAAAAACCACATAGAACCAGTTTTGACACCAGCATGCGATGAACCTAAGCATCTCTCCGGTCATGTCAATCGATCTCATCCGCCTGGAGAGTGAACCGGTGCAAGGCGCTCGACACAACTCCGGGAATCGTTTAATAGTGAAGCACACCAGGATCGCTCTCCTCGCACCAGCTCACACGAATGTCCCATGGGAATGGAGGAAGAGATCCCGCTCGCCGCTCGCTTTCCCTGAAATCGGAGGCCGTGATCCAGGAGCCGGAAACTCGAAACCAGGAACTCGACAAGTTTTGACTCAGAAAAGGAGAAAATGGGATGAGCTCTGCGTTTGAGGTGGGCATGAGCCGTGAGCTGAAGATCAAGACATCGGCGGAGCATTCCGCCCGGCATTTCTATCCTAACCTTCCCGATGTTTTCGCAACGCCGTTTCTCGGTGGACTGATGGAGCGTGTTTCGGCGGAGCTCATCGACGAGAAGTTGAACCCCGGCGAGCAATCCGTCGGCATCTCCATGAATCTCAATCATCTTGCCGCCACCCCTCTCGGCATGGAGGTTCGCGTCAGAACCGAGATTTCGGCCGTGGAAGGCCGCAAGCTGACTTTCCAGCTGGAAGCCTTCGACGAGGCTGAGAAGATCGGCGAAGCCGTCCACGAGCGGTTCATCATCCAGGCGGACAAGTTCAATGCCCGTGTGGTGGACAAGGGAAAGAAAGCCGGCCTGGCGTAAAGGCGCCGGGAAGCCCAGCGGAGGGGTGCAGATCAGACCTGCTGGGACCACCCCTAGGAACGGAGGAGATCATGGCCGCAGCCGATTTGAGTCCACTTTTCCATCCCGAGAGCGTTGCGGTGATCGGCGCATCCGAGAGCGCCGGGAAACTGGGCCACGAAATTCTAAAGAACCTCATGGACGGGGGATTCCCCGGAGCACTCTATCCCATCAACCCCAAGAGCGAGCGCATCCTGGGGCTGTCCTGCTTCAAGAACGTGCGGGACGTCCCCGGAAAGGTCGATCTGGCGGTGGTCATCATTCCCGCCCGATTCGTGTCCCAAGCCATCAGGGAGTGCGGCGAGAAGGGAGTCAAGGGGGCCGTCGTCATTTCCGGGGGATTCAGCGAGGCCGGTGCCGAGGGCGAAGCCCTTCAGAACGAGCTGGCCAAGGCGGCCCGCGAGGCCGGAGTCCGGGTCGTGGGGCCCAATTGCCAGGGGATCAACAGCCCCTATCACCCCATGTGCGCCTCCTGGCCGCTGCTGACCCAGAAGGGGCGGGTGGCGGTCATCAGCCAGAGCGGTACCGTGGGGGCTGCCATGATGGACTGGTTCTCGGTGGAGGGGCTGGGGGTGTCGGCCTTTGTGAGTCTCGGCAACCGGGCCGACATCGACGAGATCGACCTCATCGAGTATTTCGAAGCCGATCCCAACACGCGCGTCATTGCGGCCTACCTCGAGGGGGTCAAAGACGCCGTTCGATTTCAGAAGGTGCTCGCCGAGCTCAAGAAGCCCCTGGTTGTCCTGAAATCCGGACGAACCCCCAAGGGGAAGGTGGCGGCCGAATCGCACACCAAGTCGCTCGCGGGCGCCGACGCCATCTATTCCTCGCTCTTCAAAAGGCTGGGGGTATGCCGGGCTGAGACCATCGAGGAATTCTATGATTTCGCCAAGGCGCTGGCGTACCTCGAACCGCCCAAAGGGAACAGCATCCTGTACATCACCACTTCGGGCGGTGCGGCCATCCTGGCCACCGATGCCGCCGAGCAGGAGGGGCTGGATGTGGCTCCTCTGCCGCCCCAGCTGGCGCAGGAGATCGAGGGTGTCATCCCCGCCTACGCCATCCGGGGCAATCCCCTCGATCTGACCGGGGATGCCGACGCCGGGATGTTCCGTGAGGTCATCCAGCGGGCCCGGCCTTACTACGACACGCTGGGGATCATCTTCGGCGACCCCATCGTGGATGCCTCCCAGGTGGTGACCCCCGGTGCCAATGAGCTCATCATCTATCTGGGCGGTGCCGAGGTGGAGCGGGAAGAAAAGCTCCGCATGCACCAGATAGGGATCCCGGTGTACCCGACGCCGGAGCGTGGGATCCGGGCCCTGAGCCAGGTAGTCCCGCCTTCGCTGAAAGAGCAGAAAGCTCTGACGACGTTTCCCGTGGCTTCGGGAGGCTCCCAGTTGAGCTTGTTCGACAGCCTGAAGTTTTTGGAGGCCAGCGGTTTTGACTGCATCGTCAGCCGGTTTGCCGACAGCCCGGGCAAGGCCGTTCACCTGGCCCACCAGCTGGGGTTTCCCGTGGCCCTCAAGGTGGATTCGCCGGACATCCTGCACAAGTCGGACTACGGCGGCGTGAGACTGCACCTGCAGTCGGCCCAGGATGTTCGTGCCGCCTATGCGCGGATGGAGGAAACCCTCAAGGCCAACGCCCCCGACGCCCGGATCAACGGCCTGGTGGTGAGCGCCATGGCCGCCCCGGGGCTCGAGCTGATCCTCGGCATGCATCGGGATCCTCAGTTCGGGCCGGTGATCCTCTTCGGCATGGGGGGAATTGCGGTAGAGCTCTTCCGCGACGTGGCCATGCGACTGGTCCCATTGACACGGGAGGATGCGCTGAGCATGTTGCATGAAATAAAGGGGGCGCCGCTCCTCCGGGGGTTCCGGGGACAGCGCACCATTGACGAGAACGCACTGGTGGAAGGCTTGCTGAAACTGGCTCGCATCGCGCAGGAGCATCCGGAGATCGTGGAAATCGACCTCAATCCGGTGCTGGCCTATGCCGAGGGCATGGTGGTCGTGGATGCAAGGATCATCAAAGGTTGAATCTCGCTGATGTGAAATGGGGAGGAAGCGGATGCAGGTACTGGTGCTCTATTATTCCAAAGGCGGCAACACGCGCAGGCTGGCCGAATCCATCGCCGAGGGAGTCGGCTCCGTTGCGGGAGTGACTCCCGTGATCAAGAAAACGGAAGAGGTGACCAAGGATGACTTTGTCAGCTCGGCCGGGATCATTGCCGGATCGCCGGTGTATTTCGGTGTCATGGCGGCGGATCTCAAACGGGTCTTTGACGAATTCGTGGGAGTCCGCAAGAAGATGGAGAGCAAGGTGGGCGCGGCTTTCGCCACTTCGGGGGACGCTACGGGCGGCAAGGAAACCACCATGTTATCGATCATCCAGTGTCTGCTCATTTACGGAATGATCGTGGTGGGGGATCCCATGGACGCCACGGGTCACTATGGAGTGGCCTGCGTGGGGGCGCCCGACGACAAGACGGCTGAAAACGGCCGCAAGCTGGGCAGGCGGGTGGCCGAGCTGTGCAGGAAGCTGGGTTGACGAAAGGAGAGTGGAATGTCCGCAGACGAGAAGCTGATCAAGATTTTCGAGTACGCGCTGAATCAGGAGGAGACGGGCAGGAGTTTTTTTGAGACCTCGGTGCAGCGCATGGGGATCGGTGCGGCGGTCAGTGCATTCAAGCAGCTGATCAAGGAGGAGGAGCGCCATATCAACTTCATCAATGCAATCCTCGCTGATCTGCGCAAGGGGGAGGAGGTCAAGGCCGAGACCCTCAAGTCCGTCGCGATGGAGCCCACCAACTTCTTCGACGACCGGGCCAAGTCCGAGTTTCTGCAGCAATGCCTCGAAGGGTCCATGGTTCCGGATGTCACCGTGTTCAATACGGCCTGGCTCATCGAAAAGGACTTGAGCGAGTTCTACGAGAACATGGCGGCCCAGACGGAAGGGAAAGCCAAGGACGCCCTCTTGATGCTTTCCCGCTGGGAGAAGGCGCACGAGGTGTTTTTCAGGACCTACCGGGACAAGATCTCCGAGGCCTATTCGCGCATGCCCTGGGGGGGCTGATACGCTGGAGCCATCCCCGGCTGCGTTCAATCATAAATTGATGGTCATCTATGCCCCGGTTCATGTCTTCGGCGTGACGGGGCATTTTGTTGCAGGCATGTTTTTTTGGCGATGAGATCATTCCGGGGGACCTGACGGCGGGCGGTGGAGCTATTATGATTATGGTGTTTGGCTGTCGTAAGGTCGCGTGACTGATTTCTGCCCAGAAGGCTGCCCGAGAATGGCCTTTTCGGGCGAAGCAGGTGATTCCAGTATTCTCGGAAAGCCCCTTGGACTCGACAGAAGTCAGGCCAGTCGTGAACTCTGTCACTATGCCGCCATGAGGGAGTGTAAACAAGAGATGAATCAGTTCGAGTACGAGATCACAGCCTATCCGGCAGAAGACTTCAAGGAAGTGGTTTACTTCTGTTCGCCCGATGGCCAGTGCAACTTCCAGCGCCTTCCGGCAGACCAGATTCGAAAACTCCAGAATGTGCTCACCGAGCGGGGAATGGCAGGGTGGGAGCTTGTCCAGGCATCCATTGGAAAAGAGGGTATTCTGGTGTTCTGGAAGCGATCCTTCCTGAAGGGAGCTTCCCAGGCCGGTGACCCTCTCGGTCAGGAGATCGATGTTTGAGAATCGCTGCGGAGTTGTGACGCCTATGAAAACCGTGAAGATCAAGGGAATGTCCTGCCAGCACTGCGTCAATGCCGTCACCAAGGCTTTGAGTGAAATCGACGGCGTGAGCAACGTGAACGTCAACCTTTCCGCCGGGGAGGCCACCTTCGAGGAAGCTCGACCGGTGCACTCCGACGTCATTGCCGAAAAGGTGAAGAAGGCGGGATTCGAGATTGGCTAAGGAAATCATCCACATTCGGGGGATGACCTGTGCCGCCTGCGTGCGCCGCGTTGAAAACGGCATCAAATCCGTGGATGGCGTGCGGGAGGCCTCGGTCAACCTGGCCACGGGCAAGGCTCTGGTGGATTACGATGCCGAGCGCGTGGAGCTGGGAGACGTTCGCTCCAAGATCGCGGAGCTGGGCTACGAAGTGTTGGAGGTGACGCCGCAGCGGCTTCAGGAGGTCAAGAAGACCACTCTTTTCGTGGGCGGAATGACCTGTGCCGCCTGCGTGCGCCGGGTGGAAAACGCCTTGAGGGACCTTCCGGGGGTGCAGGAGGCTTCCGTGAACTTCGCGGCATCGCGCGCCACGGTGGCTCACAACCCCCTGGAGGTGGATGCGGCCGCATTTCGCAAAGTGCTCGAGGACACGGGCTACCAGTACCTGGGCCTGATGGAGGAAACCCCCGATGATCCACTGCTCGAGGCCAACCGGCGGGAGATCCGGGACCTCAAGCTGCGGCTCATCGTGGGGGCTGTGCTCAACGTTTTCATCATGGCGGGGAGCATGCCCCACCTCGTCCCCTTCCTGATGGCGATTCCCCACGAGTGGATGCTCTTCGCTCTCCTGGTTCTGACCACGCCCGTGGTGTTCTGGGTGGGAAGCCGCTTCATGATGGGAGCCCTCAAGGCCACACGCCAGAAGACGGCGGACATGAACACCCTCGTCGCCCTGGGGTCCCTTTCGGCATACTTCTACTCGGCGGCCGCCACCATCTTCCCGACATTTTTTGCCAAAGCGGGCTACGAGCTGCACGTCTATTACGACGGGGCAGCCATGATCGTCACGCTGGTGCTGCTCGGACGCTTTCTCGAAATGAAGGCCCGCGGACGCACCTCCGAGGCCATCAAGAAGTTGATGCAGCTCGCGCCCAAGACGGCTCGGGTCGTTCGGGACGGCCAGGAGGTCGAGGTGCCGGTGGACACACTGGTTCCCGGAGACCTGGTCCTGGTGCGCCCCGGGGAAAGGATCGCCACTGACGGCAAACTGGAATCGGGCAGCTCCACGGTGGACGAATCCATGCTCACGGGCGAAAGCATGCCCGTCAACAAGACCGCGGGAAGCGAGGTTTTTGCCGGAACGGTCAACCAGGGCGGAAGCTTCATGTTCACGGCCACCAAGGTCGGCGCCGAAACCGTTCTGGCTCAGATCATCCGTCTCGTGGAGGAGGCCCAGGGCTCCAAGGCGCCCATCCAGCGATTCGCGGACAAGGTGGCTTCCGTTTTCGTCCCGGTGGTCATGGCTCTGGCGGCGGTGACTTTCATCGTCTGGGGGTTCGTGGTGGACGATGCGGACCTCAGCCGGGCTCTGCTCAACTTCGTTTCGGTTTTGATCATCGCGTGCCCATGCGCCATGGGGCTGGCCACTCCCACGGCCGTCATGGTCGGAACGGGGCTCGGGGCCGAGAGCGGCATCCTCATCAAGGGGGGTGAAAGCCTCGAGAAAGCATGCCATCTCACCACGGTGGTCTTCGACAAGACGGGGACGCTCACCAGGGGGAAGCCCGACGTCACGGACATCCTCACCGTGAAGGATACCGACCAGGGCAGTCTGTTGAAGTGGGCGGCTTCTCTGGAGGCGGTCTCCGAGCATCCGCTGGCCCGGGCCATCGTGGGCAGGGCTCGCCAGGAGGAGGAGCGTCTGGAGCCGGTCTTCGAATTCGAAGCGCTCGCCGGGCTGGGTGCCAGGGGTGAGGTGCAGGGGCAGGAGGTCCTGGTGGGGAGCGCGAGGCTCCTCAGGGAGAAGGGAGTGGACATGGACTCCCTTACCCGGGAAGCCGATGCCATGCTGGCCGTCGGAAGAACCTGCGTCTTCGTGGCCGTCCAGGGAAAAGCCGTCGGAGCGCTCTGCCTGGCCGACGCTCCACGGGAGTCGTCGCGCGAGGCCATTGAGACACTCAAAAGCATGGGCCTGAAGGTGGCCATGATCTCGGGGGACCGGGAGGAAACGGCCCGGGTCGTCGCGCGGGAGCTCGGAGTCCAGCGGGTGCTGGCCGAAGTGCTGCCCGATCAGAAGGCCACCGAGATCCGTCGGCTGCAGGAATCGGGCGAAATCGTCGCCATGGTGGGGGACGGCATCAACGATGCTCCGGCCCTGGCCGCAGCCGATGTGGGCATTGCCATCGGGGCGGGGACCGACATTGCCGTGGAAGCCAGCGACGTCACCCTCATGCGGGACGACCTCCGTCTGGTGCCCGCCGCCATCCAGCTGTCCTCCATGACCATGAAAATCATCAAGCAGAACCTTTTCTGGGCCTTCTTCTACAACTCCCTCGGCATTCCCGTCGCTGCGGGGGTGCTTTATCCGTTCTTCGGGATTCTGCTCAACCCCATGTTCGCCGCTGCGGCCATGGCCCTGAGCTCGGTTTCGGTCGTGAGCAACGCCCTGCGGCTCCGATGGGTGTGGCAGCGCCACAAAATGAACTGAGCTGTTGTGGAGTCTCCTGGAGATGTTTATAAGAAGGTACGTTCTGAATGGAGCGTATCCCGACAACGAAGTGAACCCCAACTGCAAAGGAGGAGATGTATGGCTCGCTATGTCTGCCAGGTGTGTGGGTATGTCTATGATCCGGCCAAGGGAGACCCCGACTCTGGGGTAGCCCCCGGAACGAAATTCGAGGACCTGCCCGAGGACTGGACGTGCCCCATCTGCGGCGCCGGCAAGAGCGATTTCGAAAAGGAATAGGCGAGGTTTGTCGAGAACGAGGAGAGACAATGGACAAGTACATTTGCCAGATCTGCGGTTACATCTATGACCCGGCCAAGGGAGATCCCGACTCTGGAGTGGCTTCCGGGACTTCTTTCCAGGATCTGCCCGAAGATTGGGTCTGCCCCGTATGCGGCGCCGGCAAGAGCGATTTCGAAAAGGAATAGCCGCAGGGGGCTGAGAGGAGCTCGAAACATGATCTTCAATTTCAATGCTGCCGAAGTATTCCGAGTTGCCATCAAAATCGAAGAGAACGGGAAGAAGTTCTACGATCATGCGGTGAAGGTCATCGACGATCCTGTGGCGAAGAAGCTTTTCGAGGAGCTGGCTGTCCAGGAAGTGGACCACAAGAGGCGCTTCGAGGAGCTCAAGGCTCAACTGCCGGCCCAGCCTCAGACTTCCGACGTGTGGTTCCCCGAAAACGAGATGGAGGCCTACCTCAAGATGATGGCGGACCAGCACATCTTCACTTCCGATGAGAGCCTTCAGACTTCGATGGCCGGGCTCAAGAACGTCCGGGACGCTCTCAAGATGGCCATCGAGTTCGAAAAGGACTCGGTGATCTTCTTCCTGTCCATGCAGGAAGCCACGGACAGCAAGAAGGACCAGGACATGATCGGCCTGCTCGTCAAAGAGGAGCAGACGCACCTCAGGCGCCTCGCCCTGGAGCTGGCCCGCCTCGGCAAGTGAGGTGGAATCGCCCCGTGGTTTTCCCTGCCTTCATATCAGTGCTCAGGCTTCATGCCGTCACCTGATTCCGCTCTGCGATCCGGCCTTTTGTGCATTCCACGATAGTCCATGAGGATGCACAAAAGGCGTCCGCCCCATCCCGGTTTCACCGGTGATCCCCCCTTCATTCCGAATGGCTGACTGGCAATGGATGTCCATGCTTCCCATTGCTTTGTTCATGCGGTGGCGGCAGGGGGGGAAGTTTTTTCTGTTGACAGATTATGCATATATTGATAATGCACAATTCGCACAATTTAGAATGCTTTGCGCGGAAGGATCTCCTGTGATCGAAGAAGTCTTCACCAAACCGGTTCTCATCTTCGGATGCGGCAACGTCCTCTTCGGAGACGACGGCTTCGGCCCCGAAGTGATCGAGCATCTCCACCGGCACCACCGCCTCCCCGCCTTCGTGGGGGCTTTCGACGTCGGAACCAGCATCAGCGACCTCCTCTTCGACCTCCTCCTCTCGCCCCGTCGCCCCTCGCACATTATCATCGTGGACGCCGTATCCGACCCGACCCGCTCCCCCGGGGAGCTTTTTGAAATGGACATCGAGGAACTGCCGGCTGCCAAGTCCGTGGATTTCTCTCTCCACCAGTTTCCTTCCGTCAATATGCTCCAGGAATTGCGCGATTCTGCCGGCATCCAGGTTTGGATCCTGGCCGTTCAGGCCGGTCGCATCCCCGAGGCGGTGCAGCCGGGCCTCACGCCCGAGGTCCAGGCGGCCGTTTCCGGGGCCTGCCGATGGCTCCTGGACCGGGTGGCTGCAGCGGAGCTCATTGGCCCCGGCGAGCACGAGGCCGGGGCTGCGGCTGGTTGACGGGCTCGCAGCAACCGGCAGACCGCCCGCGGTGCATAGTTCAAAACCCGAAACGCGAAACCCGAAACTGTTCACGGCAACGATGCAAGGAGGAGACGCAAAGCTCATGAACCCAAAACCAGTCGGATCCATTTTGGTCGTCGGGGGGGGGATTGCCGGCATCCAGGCAACGCTCGACCTGGCCGACTCGGGATACTACGTGTATCTCGTCGAGAAAACCTCCGGCATCGGCGGCGTCATGTCGCAGCTGGACAAGACCTACCCCACCAACGACTGCGCCATGTGAATCCTCTCGCCCAAGCTGGTCGAGTGCGGTCGGCACTTGAACGTCGAGTTACTCACCCTTTCGGAAGTCATCGAGGTCACGGGCGAGGAGGGGAACTTCACCGTCAGAGTTAAAAGATCCCCCCGCTACGTGGACATGGAAAAATGCATCGCCTGCGGCCTGTGCGCCGAGAAATGCCCCAAGAAGGTGGACGATGAGTACAACGCCGGGCAGGGAAAGCGCAAGGCGGCCTTCATCAAGTACGGTCAGACGGTCCCCCTGAAATACGCCATCGACCCGGTGAACTGCCTGTATCTCACCCGGGGCAAATGCAGGGCCTGCGAGAAATTCTGCCCGGCCGGGGCCATCCGGTTCGACGACCGGGAAGAGATCGTGACCCTGAACGTCGGCTCCATGATTCTCTCCCCCGGCTACACGCCTTTCGACCCGTCGGTTTACGACACCTTTGGCTACGGCACCATCCCCGACGTGGTCACGGGACTCGAGTACGAGCGGTTCCTTTCGGCCAGCGGCCCCCACATGGGCCACCTCGTCAAGCCCTCCAACGGCAGGGAGCCTCAGAAGATCGCCTGGATCCAGTGCGTGGGCTCCCGGGAGATCCAGCACTCGGGGAACAGCTATTGCTCGAGCGTGTGCTGCATGTACGCCATCAAGCAGACGCTGGTCACGGCCGAGCACATGCCGGGCGGGGTCGAGCAGGCGGTCTTCTACATGGACATACGGAGCTGCAACAAGGAATTCGAACGCTATTACGAGGGGGCCAAGGCCCGGGGCATCCGATTCGTGCGGGCCCGGCCGCACTCCATCGAGCCGGGGCCGAACAACATCGGTGTGGTTCTCTCCTACGTCGATGCCGACGGCCGGTCGTTTCTGGAAAATTTCGACATGGCGGTGCTCTCGGTGGGCATGCAGGCGTCCAGGGACGCTGAGATGCTGGCCGAAACGGCCGGGATCGAGCTGGACGAGCACCGCTTCGCCGTGACGCGGAGCTTCGACCCCGTGAGGAGCACCCGCAAGGGGATTTACGTGGCCGGGGCCTTCCGGTCGCCCAAGGCCATTCCGCGGGCCGTCACCGAGGCATCGGCTGCTGCGGCCGACGCTTCCCGGGCACTCGTCGCCGCCAAGGGCACCCTGACCCAGGAGAAGACCTACCCGCCCGAAAAGGATGTCTCGGGCGAGGAGCCCCGCATCGGGGTCTTCGTCTGTTCCTGCGGCATCAACATCGCCAGCGTCGTCGATGTGCAGGCGCTGGCCGCTTATGCCAAAAGCCTTCCCCATGTGGTCATGGTGGAGAACAACCTCTTCACCTGCTCCACCGACACCCAGGATCTCATCGCCCAGAAGATCAAGGAGCACGGGCTCAACCGCATCGTGGTGGCCGCCTGCACGCCGCGCACCCACGAGCCGCTTTTCCAGGATACGCTGCGCGAGGCGGGATTGAACCCGTATCTGCTGGAGATGGCCAACATCCGGAACCAGAACTCCTGGGTGCATCAGAAGGATCCCGGCAACGCCACCGTCAAGGCCAGGGACCAGGTGCGCATGGCCGTCGCCCGCGTGGCCCTCAACATGCCGCTGGACCGCCAGAAGGTGGGGGTCGTGCGGCGATCGCTCGTCATCGGCGGCGGGCTGGCCGGGATGACCGCGGCGCTCGGCCTGGCCGACCAGGGCCACGAGACGGTGCTCCTCGAGAAGTCGGATCGCCTGGGCGGCAACGCCTGGCAGATCCATGAAACCTGGCGGGGGAGGGCCGTCCGGCCGCTCCTCGAAGAGATGATCCGAAAGGTGGAGGCCCATCCGGGAATCACGGTCCACAAGGGGGCGGTGCTGAAGTCGGTCTCCGGCTCCGTCGGCAACTTCGTGAGCGAATTCCAGGTGAACGGCGCCTCCCACACAGCCGCCTACGGGGCCGCCGTCATCGCGACAGGCGGGCGTGAATCCATCCCGACGGAGTACGGGTACGGCGACCACCCCCGCATCATGACCCATCTCCAGTTCGAAACGGAGCTGCACGAAAAGGAGAAGGACGTCCGGGCCGCGGAATCTGTGGTCTTCATCCAGTGCGTCGGCTCCCGCGAGCCGAACCGGCCCTACTGCAGCAGGGTTTGCTGCACCCACTCCATCCAGAACGCCCTGACCCTCAAGGCCCTGAACCCCGACATGGAGGTCACCATCCTCACGAGGGATGTGCGCACCTACGGGGAGCGGGAGGATCTTTACCAAAGGGCCCGGCGGCAGGGGGTGATTTTCGTTCGGTTCGGCCTGGATTCCAAGCCCCGGGTCTCCGTCCAGGGTGACAAGGTCTTCGTGACGGTGGAGGATCCCATTCTGCAGCGGCCCATCCTGCTGCCCGCCGATTACCTTGTCCTGGCCTCGGCCATCATTCCCAGCGACAACCAGGAGCTCATCGGACTGTTCAAGTGCGGACAAAACGAGGACGGCTTCCTGAACGAAGCCCACCCCAAGCTGCGTCCGGTGGACATGTCGGTGGACGGCCTTTTCCTGGCCGGACTCTGCAACTACCCCAAGCCCATGGACGAATCCATATCCCAGGCCAAGGCGGCCGTATCCCGGGCCGGTGTCATCCTGTCTCGGGAGGCCATGAACCTGGACGCCATCAAGTCCTATGTCACGGAGAAGTGCGACGGCTGCGCCCTGTGCGTGGATGTCTGCCCGTACCGGGCCATCCGGCTCGTCGAGGTGAACGTCGGGGGCTCCACCCACAAGCGCATCGAGACCGAGAGCTCGCTCTGCAGGGGCTGCGGGCTCTGTGAAGCGACATGCCCCAAAGGCGGCGTGGAAGTCCACGGATTCACCCTCGGCCAGCTCCGTGCCCAGGTCGATGCGGTGCTTGGTGTCAAAGAAAGGAGAATTTGAGATGTCAGAACCGTTCGAGCCCGTCATCATCGGGTTTCTGTGCAACTGGTGCGCCTACGCCGGAGGGGACCTCGCCGGTGTCTCCCGGCTCCAGTACCCCACCAACATGCGCCCCATCCGGGTGATGTGCTCCGGTATGGTGCACCCGGACCTCGTCCTCGGGGCGCTCTCCAAAGGCGCCGACGGCGTCATCGTCATGGGGTGACACCTGGGCGAATGTCATTACCTGGATGGTAATCACAAAGCATTGGCAAGGGCCCAGGGGCTGAAGCTCGTCCTGGAAGACTCGGGCATCGATTCGGATCGCTTCGCCATCGAATGGGTCTCTTCGGCGGAGGCGCCACGGTTCGCGGAAGTGGTGACCCGGTTCACGCAAAAGATCCGGGAGCTCGGCCCCAACCCGCTGAAAGCCCAGAGGGTCGAGCTGGCCGAGGCCTCTTAATCCAGGCCCCGAGAGGAGATGGCTGCGCATGAAAACCTTTTTCAACCTGATTCAGGAAGTCCAGGAACCAGGACTCTGCCACCACTGCGGCGGCTGCGTCACGTTCTGTACGGCTGTCAACTACGGGGCGCTGGAGCTGGACCCCGATGGGCGGCCCCAGTATCGGGACCGCGACAAATGCATCGACTGCGGTCTCTGCTACATGATCTGCCCGGAGATCCACGAGCTGGATGAAGAGCAGAAGCGCATGGTATCCTGGAGCGCACCCATGGGGCGCGTGATGGATGCCGGGATCGCGAGGGCCAAGGACCCTGCGGTCCGGGAGCGGGGAACCGACGGCGGCGTGGTGACCGCCCTCCTGCTCCACCTCTTCGACATGGGCTTCATCAACGGGGCCATCGTCTCGAGGCAGGTGGGGGCTTTCCAGCGTCAACCCTGGCTGGCTCTCTCGCGCGATGAGCTCCTCGAAGCCGCCGGTTTCCATTTCGACACATCCCACGGCATGACGCTCTTCAGCGAAGCCTACTCCACCTATGCGCCCTCGGTGAACGAGCTGGGGTCCATGGTGCGCAGGGGCGTGAGCCGCATCGCCTTCGTGGGCACGCCCTGCCAGATCAACACGGTGCGGCGGATGGAGGCTCTCGGGATCGTCCCGGCGGACGCCATCAAGTATCACTTCGGCCTCTTCTGCGCCGGCAACTTCACCTTCGGGGAGGAGCAGCGGAGGCATTTGGAGGAACTGGGAGGCTTCCAGTGGGATTCGGTCTCCCGGATCAACCTCAAGGAGGAGCTCCAGATTCACCTGGATTCCGGTGAATGCAAGAGGATTCCCCTGGAGCAGTTGAGCTTCATGAAGCGCTTCGCCTGCCGCTATTGCGGGGACTACGCTGCTGAATTCGCCGATCTCTCCTTCGGGGGCATCGGCGCCGAAGAAGGCTGGACGACGGTCCTGGTGCGCACCCCCGTGGGCCGGGCGGTCTACGCCATGGCACGCGGCGAAGCCATTGAGGCCTATCGAACCCCTGGCGGGCAGCCGGTTCAGGCGCAGAAGATTCTCGACACCGTGAGCACGTGGTCGGAGAAGAAGAAGGAGAGTGCGGCGAATAACCGTGCGACAGCGGACCTTTGAGGACGGTTTCAGGTTCCTAGTTCCTAGTTCTAGTTCCTAGTTCCTGGTTCCTGGTTTCTGGTTTCTGGTACAGCCGGGCGCAAGTCCTTAATCGGTTGCTGGTTCCCAGGCTCCAGCATGGGAGCCAGCTGAAATAGGATGACACTATTGAGTCGAACATGGTTTTCATAACTCGAAACCAGAAACCAGGAACTAGAAACGGTTTCTTGAGAGGTTAACCCATGAGCATCAAAGTTGCCGAAGAATGGCTCAACGCCTGTTCCGGGTGTGAGATCGCCATCGTGGATCTGGGCGAGCGGCTGCTCGACGTCCTGAACCTGGTGGATTTCGTCCACATGCCCGTGATCATGGACCACAAATTGTACGGCCAGCTGGGAGACCAGAAGCACATCCACATTCCCGAGGCGGATGTGGGGATCCTGACGGGCGGCATCCGCAACGAGGAGCACCTGGAGGTGGCTCGCGAGATGCGCGCCCAATGCAAGACCCTCATCGCCCTCGGGACCTGCGCCACCCACGGCGGAATTCCCGCTCTGGCCAACTCCTATCAGAACGAAGAGCTCCTGCAGCGCATTTTCTCGACGGAGACGACGGATCCGGCCGATGCTCTGCCCGACGACGGCGTCCCGGAAATCCTGGAGCGCTGCCAGGCCCTGGACGAGCTCATCAAGGTGGACGTCTACCTCCCGGGATGCCCGCCCCACCCCGACCAGATCTACGGGGCTCTGACAGCGCTCCTTGAAGGCCGTCCCCTGGAGGATTCGGGAAAGAGCGTGTGCAACGACTGCCCCACCATCCGGGAGGGGAAGGGGCAGCTGAAGAACCTGCGACGCTTCCTCCAGCCGCCGCACTACGGAACCCCGGATGAACCGCTCGACAAGATGCGCTGCCTGCTGGAGCAGGGGCTGCTCTGCATGGGGTCCGTGACCCGTGCGGGCTGCGGCGGAGACAGGGGGACGCCCCGCTGCATCGCCGCCCGTGTCCCCTGCCGGGGATGCTCCGGTCCGGTCCGGCACGAGGGCAATCAGCTGCTCGACATGCTGAACGGCCTGGCATCCAACGGCATCGACATCCGATCGCTGCCCGAACACACGTCCCTTCTGCGGTTTTCGGGGGCCCACGGCCTGTTGAGACCCAAAAGAAAGAAGAAGGAGGCCTGATCCGCCATGTCCAAGCTCATCAACATAGCGCCCATCACCCGCATCGAGGGGCACGCGTCCATTGCCATCCAGCTCGATGATGCGGGCAACGTCGAGGACTGCAAGGTCCATTTCCAATCGCTCCGGGGCTTCGAGAAGTTCGTCGAGGGGAAGCCCGCCGAGGAGCTGCCCCGCATCGTGAACCGCATCTGCGGCATCTGCCCGTGGCACCACCACCTGGCCTCCAACAAGGCCGTGGACCGCTGCTTCGGCGTGACGCCGCCGCCGGCGGGCCGCAAGCTGCGGGAGCTCATGCAGACCATCGCCCACGCCGAGGACAAGCTGCTCCATTTCTTCTTCCTGGCGGCGGCGGATTTCGTCATCGGACCCGACAGCGACTACGCCGTCCGGAACGTCATCGGCGTGGCGAAGGCCAACCCCGAGCTGGCGCAGAAGGTCGTCCGCATGCGCTACATGGCGAAGATGATTCTCGAAAAATTCGCCGGAAAGGCCATCCATCCCGTGGCCGGCGTGGTGGGCGGGTTTTCCAAGCCGCTCCTGGAGGCCGATCGGCAGGAATTCCTCAAGCAGATGCAGGAGCTCCTGGACTTTGCCCTCTTCACCATCGAGTTTGCCAAGACCCGGGTTTTCCCCAAGTACCTGGACACGATCCAGTCGCTGGGCGTCATCCGGACCGGCTTCATCGGGACCGTGGACGACGGCGGTCAACTCAATCTCTACGACGGCAAGATCCGCCTCATGAAGCCCGACGCGACCTTCACGGAGTTCGACATCCAGGATTATACGGACTTCATCGGTGAGAAGGTGGTCCCCTACTCCTACGGCAAGTTCCCCTACGCACGGGCGTGGGACGAGGGCTTCTCCATGGATCTCGACAACCCCAGGGGGATTTACCGGTCCAACTGCCTGGCCCGCATCAACGTGGCCGACCGCATGGCCACCCCCAAAGCCCAGGCCGAGCTCGAGGAATTCCGAGAGAAGTTCGGGCGCCCCGCCCAGGCCACCCTCCTCTACCACTGGGCCCGGCTCATCGAGGAGGTTTATGCCTGCGAGCACGCCATCGTGCTGCTGCAGGATCCCGAGATCACCGATCCCAATGTGCGAGCGCCGGCGGAGCCCAGGGCCGGGCGAGGGGTTGGATGCGTCGAGGCTCCACGTGGAACACTCATCCACGACTACTCGACGGATGAAAACGGACTCGTGACCCGGGCCAACCTCATCGTGGGCACCACCCACAATCTCGGCCCCATCAACATGAGCGTGAACCAGGCCGCCCGGACCTTGATCAAAGACGGCAGCGTGGACGAGGGCACCCTCAACAAGATCGAGATGGCCGTCCGCGCCTACGACCCCTGAATTTCCTGCGCCACTCATCGCCTGGACGGCGATCACGGTGTCTCCATCACCATCAGGGATTCCCAGGGCAACCTCGTCAAGCGCTGGCCCAACCCATAGCGCCAACCTCAGAATTCCCGGTCACCGCCCCCCGCGAAAGCGGGGGGCCAGAAGTCCCCGAAAAACCAGGCTTGCCCCACTCTCGCGGAAATAATGATCGGCGTTAATCGAACTGAATAAAGATTGGATCTTTCTTTTCTTGATTCACCGCAAAGGCTCGAAGAACGCAAAGAAAGACAGAAATGGACCCTTCGCTCTTTGCGCCTTTGCGGTGAAAAAATGAAGTATTTCAACCTCAACGAATATAATTACATCATGGCGAATCCTGCCAGGAGTCCAGGGCATCTCGGAAAGCTGGATGCAGGAAATGAGAGACAGGCCGGTGCGGTCACCGGGTCTCGATGCGGACCTCTGTTTCGAGTGTGCTGGTGACGCGCGTGCCGCGGTAGGCTCCGATTACGGGCGCGGTGAGGAGGGGTTGAGCGCTTGCGGCCAGGGCCACGTGCCGGTCCTGCACGGCGAGGCCCAGGGTCGGGTCGTAGCCACGCCAGCCGGCCCCGGGAATGAAGACTTCGGCCCAGGCGTGCAGCTCCGGCTCGTCATGCTCGGCGTCGCTCTGCCGATAACCGCTCACGAACCGGGCCGGTATTCCGCTGAGGCGACAAACCTCCACGAACAGAACCGCCATGTCCCGGCAGGCGCCCGAACCCTCCCGCAATGTTTGTGAGGCTTCCTGAATGCCCGGCTCCTTCCGCACCACCCGCCGAATGCGGTGGAAGAGCGCGGAATTCAGCTCGTCCAGAAAGCCCAGGGTGCCCTCCTCCGCCTTCCGGATGAGGTCCTGCCCCAGCCGCTCCAAAGCCCCCCAATCTTCTTCGGCACCCTGGCTCCCGACTTCCAGGCAGGGAGCCAGCACAAGCCGCGTCATCTCGTCCAGCTGCAACGGCAGTCGCTGGCTCGCTAAGATCAGAAGATAGTCGTAGGGATTCGTTTTGAAGGTCTCAACGAAGGAACTGGTCCTGATTTCGAGCTGATCGGTTGTCAAATCCTCGAGCCAGAGCTGCTCGAAGGGGCTCCCCTCCGCATCGATTCCGGCCGAGATCCCCACGGGCTCAGGATCTGACCGCAGCTCATACTGGAGCAGTTTCTGGAATGCGTCGCACCGCGGGCGCAGCCGGACGAGGTGCGGTTCTAAAAACACCGCCCGGCTGTAGGTGTAGCGGGTCAGGTGGTGGATGACGAATCGCACGGGGGAAGAACCGTATCGCTGGGCGCACCCTGCCGGGATGCCTGCGTCAGCCTGGCCATGATGTTGTCGATCCACTCCGAGGGAAGCTCGTTCACCCCCTGTCGGAGCCGCTCCTGCCACCAGCTCGAGAGCTCTTCGAGGTCCTCCTTCTCGTACCGGTGCTCCACGATCTGAAACGAATCGCGGGCGTAGAGGATCACGTCCACGGGGAAATCCACGTCGGCCGCGCTGATGCGCGTCGAGTCGAAGGAGAGGCATCCCACCTTCAGGGCAAAGGAAATGGGGTCGGCGTACTTGAGCGTACGGTCCAGCACCGGCTTGCCATAGCCCCCTTCTCCGATGATGTGGTAGGGAGTCCCGGGGCCGATCTCGACCCAGTTGCCTTCGGGGTAGACCAGGTACAGGTGGTGCTCCCTGTCCTGCCGAAGCTGGCCGCCGATGAGGGCGAAGATGCTGAAGCAGAAGCCGCTCCTGCGCAGGGCCTCCTCGTCTTCTTCGGCCACGGTCCGGATCATCCGCGCAAAGAGGTTCACGACCTTATAGAGGCGATCCAGGGGGGGCCTCTCGGATTCCAGGATCTCGTGGAAATAAGTCAGGGCCTTGTCGCGGATGGACCTCAGGCCCGAGGTCATGACGAAGAAGGCTCCCTCGTCAATGTCGTAGCATGAGACCTTTTTCGCGGTGATGCACTCGTTGCCCGAGGTCACCCGCGTGTCGGCGATCCCCACCAGTCCGTCCTTCACGGTGATACCCAGGCAATAGGTCATTCGCGATCACACTCCGTCTCGATGAACGCCGTAAAATCCCTCAAATCCATTACTGGTCGGCCATGCTGATACAGGAATCCCCGTCCGGTTGGCAAGAGAAATTGACCCAGAGCTCCCGGTCGACGAGGTTCAGCTCGTTCTGGAGATGGTCGATGAATTCGTGCAGGCCGAAGCGGAAAACGTCGTCAATCTTCTTGTAGGCGAGCTCCGCGCAGAGATTCCCCAGGAGCTGCTCGGCCCGGCTCTGGAAGTAGCCCAGCTGGGTGCCGGTGATCTCATGGAGGGAGGCCTGGGCTCTCGTGAGACAGTGCAGAGCCGATCGCGGAAAGTTGCGGTCGAGCAGCAGGAGCTCCGCGACGTTGGCCGGCAGGATGCGGCCATAGTTCTGTCGATAGGCCTGCAGCGCGCTTGTGGTCCGCAGAAGCGCGGCCCACTGGATGTCGTCCGTGGCCGTACCCACCGCCCCGAGATGGGGAAGGATGATGAAGTACTTCACGTCCAGGATGCGCGAAGTCTTGTCCGCCCTTTCCAGCATGCGCCCCATGTTGAAGAAATGCCACCCTTCGCCGTGCGTCATGGCGTCGTTGGCGATCCCGCCGAGCAGCATGCTCCGCATCTTGATGTCCTGGCACAGCTCGTAGGGGTTTTCGAGAAACGGCTCAGGATGCTTGACGACCTCTTCCATGAGGTGAAAGAACCGGTTGACCTGCTCCCACATCTCCGAAGGAATGATCTCGCGTACCGAGCTCGCATTGAAGCGCGCCGCTCGAAGGCAGTTCGCGATGGAGTTGGGGTAGGCCCCGTCGACGGTCAGAAACCGGGTGACTCGGGCCTGGTCGGCAGCTCCGTACTTCTCCCGAAAAAAGGCGCTGTCGCCCGTCACGCTGACGAGGGGCTCCCACTGCTGCAGGGCGAAATCCGGCAGGTCCAGCGTGAGATGCCAGTTCACCTCGATGAATCGCGCAATGTTCTCGGCTCGCTCCAGGTAGCGGGCCATCCAGTAAATCGCATCGGCTACACGGCTCAGCATCAGCATGGGCGGATTCTCCCGATTCTATCCCTGTTGGACCGCGGCCTTCGAAAGCACCCACGTGTCCTTGCTGCCTCCCCCCTGAGAGGAGTTGACCACCAGGGATCCTTTCTTGAGCGCGACGCGCGTGAGGCCCCCGGGCAGAACGTAGATTTCCTCCCCGTAGAGGATGAAGGGTCGGAGGTCCACGTGGCGGCCTTCCAGGTGATCCTCCACGATCACCGGAACCCTCGAGAGCGACAGGGCCGGCTGGGCGATGTAGTTCCGGGGATTGGCCCGGATCTTTTCGGCGAAGCTGCGCTGCTCGGCCTCGGTGGATGCCGGCCCTACCAGCATGCCGTACCCCCCCGATTCATTGGCGCTCTTCACCACCAGCGACGGAAGGTGGTCGAGCACGTACCCACGGTCCGCATCGCGCCAGCAGAGGTAGGTCGGCACATTGGGGATGATCATTTCTTCGTCCAGGTAATATTTTATCATTTCAGCCACATAGGCATAAATGACCTTGTCGTCGGCAACGCCGGTGCCGGGAGCGTTCGCCATGGCCACGCGCCCCGCCCGATACACCTCCATGAGGCCGGGGACCCCCAGCAGAGAGTCCGGTCGGAAGCAGCGGGGATCCAGGAAGTCGTCGTTGACCCGGCGGTAGAGCACGTCAACCTTCCGGAGTCCCCTGGTCGTCCGCATGCAGACATCGTCGCCGCTCACCACGAGGTCGTCCCCCTGGACCAGCTCGATTCCCGCCTGCTGGGCCAGGAAGGAGTGCTCGAAGTACGCCGAGTTGAAGATTCCCGGCGTGAGAAGGCCCACGAGAGGCCTGCCGTTTCCGGGCGGGGCGATGTGGTGCAGCATGTCCAGGAGATGTGCCGGATAGTCGTCCACGGGAGTGACCCTGGAGGCGGCGAAAACCTCCGGAAAGGTCCGCTTCATCATCCGGCGGTTGGCGAGCACGTATGAGACCCCGGAGGGGCAGCGCAGGTTGTCCTCCAGGACGTAGAACTGCCCATCCGCGTCCCGCACGAGGTCCGTACCCGTGATGTGGCACCAGATCCCGTGGGGCGGGTTGAGGCCCCGACATTGGGGATGATACCCCTCGGCGGAGAGGATCAGCTCCTCCGGAACGACGCGGTCCCGGATGATCCGTTGATCGTGGTAGATGTCGTCGATGAAAAGGTTCAGGGCACGGATGCGCTGCTTGAGCCCCCGTTCGATCCAGTCCCATTCGTCGGCCGTCACCACGCGGGGGATGAGGTCGAATGGCCAGATGCGCTCGGTTCCGGCTTCGTGCCCGTAGACCGTGAAGGTGATCCCCATGTCGAAGAGCAGCTGCTCGGCGATGACCTGCCTGCGCCGCAGCTCTCCGGGCGGAAGGGTCTCGATCTTTTCCACCAGGAGCCTGGTTCCTTCCCTGGGAAGGCCTCCGGGCTGGATCATCTCGTCGTAGTAGGGACCGATGTCATACTCCTGGAATTTCATCCGGCCTCGATCCTCATGTGGAAAAGGTTACGGTTCGGTGACACTGCGAGCGGGTCAGATGCTCGATCTCATACCCTTTCAGGAGCTCCCGACTTTCAGCACTCGGGGTCTCGGGGTCCTGAGGTGCCCTCGCAGTTTGCAAAAGCCCGGCCACATCGCTGGCCGATCCCTGCCAGGCCTGCACCTGCGGGCCCCTTGGCCAGGAATGCCACGCCGTTCGCCTTCAGGCAGCAAAGACCCTTATTTCTGCCTTATCATGATCGACACAAAAAGAGGAAGTATGGATTCAGGCCCGGAGAGCATGGAACAATTTTGTGCATCGAACGGATCCTGGCCCCGAAAAGCCCGCCTTGTGAACGAACAGCCATCAGCCATTAACCCCGGGGACGAAGGGGGGATTCGTCCCGGTCCTTCAGATCCTCCGGCGGTGGAGGCGGAAGAAGGGGTGAATCCTTCGGTTCCTTCAACTCGGGTGGGTCGATGGGATTCTCGGGTCCCGGTGGCGGCGGTTTCTCATCCCGTGGCGGCGGTGGTGGACGAGGAGGCCGTTGAGGCACAGGGAGGAAGTACGGCTCCCCGTCCTCTGAAGTCTCCCCTGCTCCAAATTGGACGGTAGGGCCGGGTTGCGTCCCGGCCTGAAATCATCTTCATATGTTTGACCCGCCGGTAACGAAGGCGTAACAATCGGGAGTCAAACTGGAGCTTAGCTTTGCCCATTGCTGAAGAGAGGGGATTGGGATGAGGCGGGTTTCGGTCAATGCCGCAGTGCTGTCGCTGGGGTTCCTCCTGATTGCCTGGCTGGCTCCCTATGAAAAGGGGCCGTGGTTGGGATACCGGTCGTCGGTGACCGATGATCCGCCCTGGCGCGGTTTTCCGGCCATGGTGACCGACGTCTCCCGAGATTCCGCCGTCTGCGATCCCAACAAACTGCTCAATGTGCTGGTGGATTCCGCCGTCTACGGCCGCGGCGACCCGGATCTCCTCCTGCCCCTGAAAACCGACATTTCCTGCAGCGATCACGGCGTCTCCATGCAGGCCTCGCTCATTGGCGCCAGCGGATTGGGGCTGAGCAAGTCCGAAGTCCCGGTACTCTACCTCGGCAGCACACAGGCCGGGATTGAAACGGCCGAAGCCTGGGGAATCGAGCGGGTGGTCTCCCAGTCGACCGCCGGCTTCAACCAGTCCTTGTCCGACCGTGCCCTTTGGGGGGCCTGGATGCGGGGCCACGGCTTCGGCTACGTCCACGCCGCACGCCCGGATGGCGGCGGGCACTGTGAGAGCGTGCCGCTGGTAGCCGCGCCCCGCGACTCCAACGAGCTCGCCGACGTCTGGAACACGCCCTGCCTGGAGCTCATGGTCCACTACGACATCCTCCACGAATCGGACAGCACGGCCACGGCCCGTTTCGCCGGCATGATCCTCCATCTGCTGACGGTTCATCCGACATGGAACTATTTCGACGCGCGCGCGGCGCTGCGCCAGGTGGCCCGGCGGCATCCGAAGCTGGTCGAGAAATGCCCGACCAAGAATCCGTCCTTTTATGATCCGAGCCACCCCGACCGCTGGAATTCCTGCCAGGGCTACGGTGTGGTCGACGACATCGCCAGCCGCGATGCCGCATCGCGCCTGACCCTGGCTGAGCTCGAAGTCCAGCCGCCGTCGGGAATACGCGCCACGGGGGATTCGGAACATGGCTGGATCGATCTGGAATGGTACGATTTCGCCCAGAGCAGGTTCGAGCGCACGCTGGTCGTTCAATTCGATTCACCCCCGGATTATGAAACGCCGCACTCGCAGGGGAAAATCATTTTCTCGGGCGCTCCCGGGCGTGGCTGGGTGCGTGTGCGCCCGGAGAAGCGCGGGACCTCCCACTTCGGATTCTATTCCATCGCCGAGGACGGAACCGCTTCCCCCCTCGAAGCCTACGCGCGGCCGGCCGTCACCCTCGAAACAAATGTTCCGCCCGTACTCTCCAATGTCGATAACCTGCGCTGAGGTTCTCCAAAGAGTCCTCTTGAATGGCAGGGCCGGGGCGAACAGCGAGGTCCTGTGCATCAGCATCCAGCCGGGGGAATTCGCGCCGGCCGGTGCTGCGAGTGAGCCGCTCATGATCCTCGGCGAAACATCGGTGATGCACGTCAGGGTCGAAATCGACGTGACGGATGTGCTAAGTACACATCCACAGAATAAAGTGTCCATTGAACAAGCACGTCATCCCTGCATGCTTCCGGCGGGGATCCAGGGATTTGAAGGCCTCTGGATTCCCGCCAGGGACACGCGGGAATGACGACTCAACCGGTCATTCAATTCTGTAGAGATGTGCTACGGATGATCCCACAGGCATCCGCCGTCGGCAAGCTCCGCGGGTATAACGACGTGCAGCTTCCCCTCGCCTTTGTGAGGCGTGATCCCTACGTGCTTCCCAGGAGATCACTGACGGGCGACGGCAATGAGCGGGTCGATACGCGCTTGCTTCAGGTCATCTACGCTTTCGAGAACCAGCGTATGTGGGCCTTCACCGGCCGGCAGATGGATGTTTTCATCGAGTCCGAGCCCGTGGGGCAAACGGCCCAAACCAGGAGGGGAACATGAAGAAGATGGCTGCGCCGTGCCGCACCGGAAACCAGGAACCAGAAACCGACAACTCGAAACCGCCCCTACGCAAACCCGCCGTTGACCCCAATGACCTGGCCCGTGATCCAGGACGCTTCCTCACTGCAGAGGAAGCAGACCACCCGGGCGATGTCGTCGGGGTCGCCGATGCGTCCCAATGCGGCCATTTCAGCCAACTGCTGAATGGTCTCTTCGGACTTTCCCATGGTGAAGAGCTCCGTGCGGGTGGGACCGGGCGCCACCGCATTCACCGTGATGCCTCGCGCCCCGACCTCCTTGGCGAAGACGCGGGTCAGCTGCTCGACGGCTGCTTTGGTCGCGGAATAGGCGCCGTAGCCGGGGAACATGAGGCGCGTGACCGAGCTCGACAGGTTCACGATCCGCCCCCCGTCGCTCACATGCTCGGCCGCCGCCCTCAACGCCAGGAACACGCCTTTGACGTTGATGCTGAAAATGCGGTCGAAATCCTCTTCACTCGTCAGCTGGATCGGCTTCGTGATGATGATGCCCGCGTTGTTCACGAGGATGTCCAGCTTCCCGAAGGCCTTCAGGGTCGTCGCGAAGAGCGCGGCAACGTCCTCCGGCCGGCTCATGTCCGCCTGGACGGCGAGGGCTTTCCC